>NZ_CP087176.1:6150048-6451675 GCF_024748695.1 Pseudomonas sp. B21-040 | reverse complement strand
ATCGCGTTGTCGCCCAGCAATTGGCGGTAGCTTTGCGGGGTGACTTCCTGCGGGACCTGCGGATCGTAATGCTCGTAAGCCTTGAGCAGCGCCAGGCCCAGCGGTGCGAACACCTGCAGGTTCAACTGCTGGCGCAGGATCATGTCCTGGGCGCTGACCGACTCATCGCCGCACAGCCGTGACATCAACGAATCCGGGGCTTTTACGCCGGCGTTCTGCAACGCTTTCTCGAAGCTCGGCAGGATGAAGTCCTGAATCACGTCCAGCAGGATGTCGTCGCCGGCCACTTTGAATCCGTCGCGGAAACGCTGCTCGGGCACGATGTGCACGTTACTGCCGCTGCCGGTGTTGCCGGCGCGGTCGAGGCGATAGTCGGTGATGACCAGGTCCGTGGTGCCGCCGCCGATGTCGATGGTCGCCAAGGTAATACGCTCGCGGTCGGTCTTGTCGGGCCGGGCGATGGTGTCGAAAAACTCTTCCGGGTGACCGGCGAAGTTCTCGTTGACCTCGGTGTACAGGTACACCAACTGGCCGCAGGAAGCTTCGTCCCATTCCACGCGGATGCTCGGGATCGGCGTGCGCGGGCTCAGGGCCTGATCCTGATGCGGGTCTTCCTCGCCGGCGTGCCAGCCGAGGCTCTTCCAGACCAGGCCTATGGCTTGCAGCATGCGTTCGTTGAGGATGCTGCGCTCGGCTTGTGGCATGCCCGGCGGCACGGTCAGGGTGATGCTGTTGAGCTGGCGCGGTACGCGGGTGTGCCCCTGGCGCGAGCGCTGGGCCGGGCTGTTGATTTGCGACAGCGCCTGGGCCAGCACTTCGGCGAGCATGAAGGTCATCAGCGAGCTGCGCGAATAACGCGGCATGAACACCGGCAGGCGATCGTCTTCTTCGAGGCTGTAAAGGGCTTCACCGGTTTCATTGATCAGGTGTGAGAACGGCGCGGCGGTAGCGTAGGGCTCGTTATCGGTCTTGATGTACGAGCAGTTGAACCGCCAGCCGTGGCCGTAGGCGTTTTCGTCCCACAGATAACGTTTCGGGCTGGACAGGCCCGTGGAGCCTTCGGTGCCGCGACGACGGCTGGCCAGACGGCTGGCCTCGTTGCCGACACGGGCAATCGTCGCCCACTGGAAGGCATCATGACGGCCGCTCTTGACCGAGCAGTGGTCCTTGCCGAAATACGCCTGGGCAAATTCCACGCGACTTTCGAACGGCAGGTTGTAGGTGTGCTCGGGGGTGATCAGGTCGCGCAGTTCCAGCACGTAGTTCTGCTTGAGCCCGGAGCCGGCCTGACCATGGTTCTCGATCAGGATGCCGCAGGTACGCGAGTTGCCGACGTCCAGCACCAGGTCCACCGGAATCGGTTTGACCAGGCCGTTGCTGTCGTTGGCGACGACTTTCAGCTCGGGGATCTCGACTTTCGGGCGAGCCGTCGACTGCTGTGCGGCAGACGGCTTACTCAACAGGCTGAGCAAATTCAGGTAATGCGCCAGGTGATAGTTGGCGCGGATATCGATGTCCAGCTCTTCGCGCGAACGGTGGGTATTGCCCTCGTTGAACACTTCCAGCAGCCATTCATTGACCCACGGCTGGGCCAGGAACCAGCGGGTTTCGCTGGCCTTGGTCGCCAGTTTGAAAGACACGCCGGAGCTGATGTCTTCTTCGTTCGGCGCCAGGTAGGCGGTGCCGTCACGCTTGGGCATCACGCGGCTGTCGAAGGCCATCGTCAGGCGGTGGGTGTTGCCGTCGATGTCTGGCGTGGCCAGTTTCACCAGGCGCATGCGCGACCAGTTGGTCGGGCCTTCGTCGAAGCGATGCGGGGGCATGAAGCGGAAAAACGGGGTCGGCAGCCAGACACCGTCGAGCAATTCGAGGCTGCTTTTCATGTCGACACTGAACACGGGCTTGGCCTTTTCGACCTTTTCCGGTTCGGGTTCGTAGAAAAAGAAGTCTTTCTCTTCGTTGTACGCCAGACGGCAGATCAGCCCGCTGATCATTGGTGCGAACTCGCCCGCCGGTTCCTTGCGAGGATCCAGGCGCAGCGCGAAATCCATGAACTGGATGCCGGTGTCGCTGACCAGCGTGACGGTGTCTTCGAATTGGGTGACTTCAGGCAACATGTCTGGTTATTCCGTTTTTATTCGGCCACGTGCCGCATGGACATGGGGAATTGTTCTTTGCCGTAACCGCCGGTGCAGTCTGCGACTGTGGTCGCCCCTTTGCGGCAGTTGACCTTGGGCATGTCGTAAGTGCTGCCATCGGCACATACGGCCTGACCCTGGCTGTCGATGGCCAGGCTGCCACCCTTCATGGTAGCGCTCACCGGCCCGCTGCATTTGGTGCCGTCGGCCTGGTGCACGGTGACTTCGCCCTTGCCGTCCTTGAGTTGGTACTCCAGGCGCAGCGGTTTGCCGGTGCGACGATCCTGAATGCCAGCACCGGCGCGGAACTGACCGTCGAGGAACTTGGCGGCACCGTCAGCGGCGTCTGGCGGAATGCTCAGGGGAGGGCCAGGTTTTGCGGCGGCGGATTTTTCTGCCTCGGATGGTGAGACAGCAGGCGGAGCGGTTTTGTTTTCAGGTGCCGTGGCCGGCGATTCGGCTGCCGGGTCTTTGGCCGGGTCTTTACCCTGATCTTTGCCTGGATCTATGCCTGGATTTTTGCCCAAGTCGGCGCTCGCGGCATCAGCCTCGTTACCCTCGACGGCTGGCGCTTCGACACCATGAGTCCCCGTCACGGCGGTGCCGGTGGTGGTCCCTGTGACAGTGCCTGTCACGGGGACGCCATTCAATGTCGTGGCATTGCCGGTCAATGGTGGCTCTTCCAGTTGTCTTTCAACGGGCACGACGCCCTCTGGAAGCAGATCAACCGCCACCCGTGGAATCGGCACGCAACCGCGTAAACCCAAGAGTAGCCACAACAACAGCAGCAAGAAAGGCAGCAGCAACAGCCACCACCAGCGTCGCCACCACGGGCGAGCCACCACTGGCACGATCGGCGCGACAACGGGCGCTGCTTCGACCACGGGTGGCAGGGTGAACACGGGCGCAGCCTGAGTCAGGCAGTGCAGGGGATCGCGATTGCGGTCGGTGCCCGCGTGCTCGAAACCCCAAAAGGTCAGTACCGGTTTGCCTTGCACCAGGTAGACGAAGTTTTCGTCAGGGAAATGAATGACGCGCTTGAGCAACTTGCCGAACACGGCTTTGTCGCCCTGCTGCTGTTCGGCCGGATCAGTGCCCAGGTAGCGCTGGCTCAATTCGTCGAGCGCTGTCTTCAAGGATTCAAGTTGGAGGCGGGCAGGGACGCGTTCTTCTTCGGTCGCGCTGCTCCACGGGATGACATCGCCCTCGAGGCCGCTGTACCAGTCGATCTGGTTGCCGAGTTCATCGCTTTGAGGGATGGCCAGATGATCGACCATTTCGGGATTCTTGCGACGAATGGCTTCGCGCAATTGCAGGGCCGCCCGGTAGACCGGTTGACCTGTTTCGCCCAGGGCAGTGAATGACCCGCTCTTACCGCTGCGTAATAGTGCCCCGCGCATTCAAACTCCATATGTATCGTTGCGCAAATAATGACAGACAAAGGTGTCTGTTCTTGCTCCTGCAATTAGCTGGCGACCTTAATGTCATAATGATGTCGCCGTCAATTAGCGGAGGTCCAAAACCGTATGAGACTAGCGTAAGTGTGCATAGGTTGCATGAGGTCATTTTGGACTTTATGAAATCCCTCAATTTGCACTCGGCCGGTACTGCAATGCCTCGGCCAGGTGCTCGCGCTTTATCTCATCGGTTTGCTCAAGATCCGCCAGCGTTCGGGCTACTTTAAGCAGCCGATGTGCGGCTCTCAGCGACAGCGTCAATCTTTCACAAGCGGATTCCAGCCAGTTTTCGTCGGCTGTGGATAACGTGCAATGTTTGCGCAAACCCGGCAGATCGAGGAACGCATTGGCGCAGCCCTGGCGCTTGTGTTGCCGTTCTCGTGCGTCAGCCACTAGTACCGCTGCGGTGGCGGTGTCGTCACCGGGTTTAAGCGCCGGATTGAGCGCCGTGGCTTCCCGGGCAACAGTCAGATGCAGGTCGATTCGGTCCAGCAATGGGCCTGACAGTTTGTTGCGGTAGCGCTGGACCATGTCCGGCGTACAACTGCATTTGCCGCTCGGTTCGCCAAGATATCCACAGGGGCAAGGATTCATCGCCGCGACCAATTGAAAGCGGGCGGGGAATCTCACACGGTCCTTGGCCCGGGAAATCACGATATGGCCGGATTCCAGCGGCTCCCTTAACACCTCCAATACCTTGCGATCGAATTCCGGGAGTTCGTCGAGGAACAGTACGCCGTGGTGGGCGAGGGTGATTTCGCCAGGTTGCGGTTTCGAACCGCCGCCAACCAATGCCGGTCCGGAGGCTGAGTGATGAGGTTGGCGGAACGGTCGTTGTGGCCAATGGCTCAAGGGCACGCAACTGGAAACTGACTGGATTGCCGCGACCTCCAGTGCCTCATTTTCAACCAGTGGCGGTAACAATCCCGGAAGACGGCTGGCCAACAACGTTTTCCCAGTCCCCGGCGGCCCGCTGAACAACAGGTTATGTGCCCCTGCCGCGGCAATCAGCAAGGCGCGTTTGGCCGAGAGTTGCCCCTGCACTTCATTGAGGTCGGGATAGGGTTTGCTGGCGTAGAGCAAACCATTGGAAACGTAAGGCTCGACCGGTGTGTGCCCATTAAAATGCGCGACCGCTTCCAGCAAATGATCCACCGCGATCACCTTAAGCCCTGAGGCAAGGCATGCCTCTTCGGCATTTGCCCGCGGCACCATTAGCGACCGCCCGGCCTTACGCGCCGCCAATGCCGCCGGCAATACCCCACGCACGGCTCGTACAGCGCCCGAGAGCGCGAGCTCTCCCAGGCATTCCACATCATCCAGCGTCAACGTCGGCACCTGCACACTGGCGGACAGAATCCCCAAGGCAATCGCCAGATCAAACCGGCCACCGTCCTTGGGCAAATCCGCCGGGGCGAGATTCAACGTGATGCGCCGCGCCGGGAATTGCAGTCCGGAATTGATGATCGCGCTGCGTACGCGGTCCTTGCTTTCCTTCACCGCCGCCTCCGGCAAACCGACCATGGTCAGGGATGGCAAACCGTTGGCCAGGTGGACTTCAACGGTAACGGCAGGCGCATCCACGCCGATTTGGGCGCGGCTGTGGACGATGGAGAGGGACATGGTCGTTCCTTGAGTGGTACGGGGGCCGCTTCCTGCGGGTTTTTGAAGGGTAGTCGTGGAGTCTGGCTGGAGAGGTGGGAAATCTTCGCAAGATATTGCAGGTTCGCATGATCTGTAGCAGCTGGCGCAGCCTGCGTTCGGCTGCGCAGCAGTCGTAAATTCGACAGGCAAAGGTTACCTGACACACCGTGTACTTTGATTACGACTGCTGCGCAGCCGAACGCAGGCTGCGCCAGCTGCTACAAAGGTTGCGTCGGGGTTGGTACTGGGTGCAATCCGCTGCATGGACGTTGGTTTTGTGGGACTGTGCCGAGATACATGAGGGACGTCGGCCAAAGCGCACGGGCGCTCTTGTGCGCTCGAGGGAGCTGCTTATGATCACAGCAGATCAAACCCTCAGGAGGGGAAATGAACACAAATGGAATGCGGCCGATTCATCCCGGCGAAATCCTTGAGAAGGAGTTTCTTGAGCCGTGGGGTATTTCGGTGGCTGATCTTCAGGGCCGGGTGCGGATGTCCCCGTTTGAATTGCGTGAGTTGATGGCGCAGAACATCCGTGTCGGCCCTGAACTAGCCAAGAAGCTTTCCATTCACCTGAACACCACAATCGAATTCTGGCTGAATCTGCAATCGACCCACGATGTGCGGATCGCCGAAATTGGCCGTGGTTGAGCTTCGGAAGCTCAAAACGATTGGAGTACTCGCGAAGCACGCTTCCACCATGGTTCGTTCACTGCGCGGTGTGATCGTTCTTGGTCCGGTAGTACGTGTGGCACATCCTGCAACCGAATCCACGGCTGGTTATTCCAGTGCAGCAAACTCAATGACATCTGCGGCCAGTTCAGCAGGCTCAGGATCGGGCGTTCGGTTGAGGTGGGTTGTTGGGCGTCTCTTAGGGTTGGAACTACTTCGTGAGTCAGCCATTCGCGCAGACCGCGGTATTCGGGGCAGTAGGGTAGCTCAGTAATGCGTAGACGCCGGATTCGCTGATCAGCAGGGTGTTTTCGATGACGCCGTGGATGAGCATTCGTGCGGTTTGACGCTGGTCGGGGGCGAGCTTTCGGACGGTGCGATCATCGAAAACGATCGGGATCCGACATCAAGAGAGCGGTAGCCTTTTTTAGGATATCGGCTTCCATCTCCATGCGCTTGATCTTGGCTTTTAGTTCCTGGATCTGGCGCTGATCTTCGGTGATTGCCTTGGTGCCTTTGACTGGCTGCCCTTCACGTTCCTTACGAACCTGATCGACCCAGCGCCGTAAAGCGGTGGGCCCGATATCCAGCGATGCACAAACATCTGAAACCGGGCAGTTATCATCAAGCACCATGCTGGCAGCATGAAGCTTGAACTCGCGCGTATAGACCTTTCTTTCGTTCATGGAGCCTCCAAGTTGGCGAAATCATATCGCCCTTAAGAGGTGTCCGAAATTATTAGGCCAGTTCAAGCCCGCTCCCACAGGGGATCGCATTGCACAGGGGGGCTTGGGGCGTTACTCAGCCGGCGGATTCAGCTTCGCTTCAAGCTCCGCCACTTTCGCCTCAAGACTTTCCAGCCGTGCCCGGGTGCGTGCGAGTACAACCATCTGACTATCAAATTCTTCCCGGCTGACCAGGTCGAGCTTGCTGAAACCGCTCTGCAACAACGCCTTGAACTGGCTTTCGATTTCGCTTTTCGGCAGCGGGGTTTCGCCGCTGAAGAGGCGGGAGGCGGTGCCCGTCAGGGCGTCGAGGAAGTCTTTGGGCGCGAGCATGATGAGTGTCCTGGAAACAATGGCGGGCAGTGTATCACGCAGTGTCTATAGTCAATTTCGACTGGCAACCAGCGCACGCTTTTCGCGCATGCGGACGGACGGTGACGCACTGTTGTTGTGCGTTAGTTCCGGAGTAATTAAGGGCGGTGGCTTGCAGTATTGGCCAAGGGATTGAATTCAGTAGGTTTTGGCGAGATGGCAAGGTTTCTGCTTAGTGACTGTTAACCCATGCACTGATGCAGTCGCTGTGACGAATGCAGTGCGCCAGGCGAAACGGGGGAAGTGTTTCGTACGGGGTGGTTAGCTGGGGTCGGACGGGCATCCAAGGCCGACGATGCGTTACAAAGCCAGGCACTGCGCTTAGACTTGAGTCGGGTTTGTTTTCCTGGGGCAAGTCCACCAATTCGGGAGAGAGTTTTCATGAAGCTAGTCACTGCCATCATCAAGCCGTTCAAACTGGACGACGTACGCGAGTCGCTGTCCGAGATCGGCGTGCAGGGCATTACCGTTACTGAAGTCAAAGGCTTCGGTCGGCAGAAGGGTCACACCGAGCTGTATCGCGGCGCGGAGTACGTGGTCGATTTTCTGCCCAAGGTGAAGATCGATGTCGCCATTGATGACAAGGATCTGGACCGGGTTATCGAGGCGATAACCAAGGCCGCCAACACCGGCAAGATCGGTGACGGCAAGATCTTTGTGGTGAATCTGGAACAGGCGATTCGCATCCGTACCGGCGAAACCGATACCGACGCGATTTAAGCCGCCACAAACCCAACGCCCCAGGAGAAAACAATATGACTCTGCGTAAATTCGCAGGGCTTGGAGCCCTGTTGTCCATCGTAATGCCCGGCCTGGCTTTGGCGGCAGATCCGGTGGCACCTCCAGTCCTGAACTCCGGCGACACCGCCTGGATGCTGACCTCGACAGCCCTCGTGCTGTTCATGACCATTCCCGGCCTCGCGCTGTTCTACGGTGGCATGGTCCGGTCCAAAAACATTCTTTCCGTGATGATGCAGTGCTTCGCCATCACCGGTCTGGTCACTATCCTGTGGTTCCTTTATGGCTACAGCATGGCGTTTGACACGACAGGTATGGAAGCAGGCGTCGTCAACTACAACTCCTTTGTCGGCAGTCTCGCCAAGGCTTTCCTCGCCGGTATCACACCGTCGAGCATTACCGGGCCTGCAGCGCTGTTCCCTGAGGCGGTTTTCGTCACCTATCAGATGACCTTTGCGATCATCACCCCGGCGCTGATCGTCGGTGCGTTCGCTGAGAGGATGAAGTTCTCCGCGATGCTGGTCTTCATGGGCCTGTGGTTCACCGTGGTTTATGCGCCAATCGCGCACATGGTCTGGAGCGGTCCGGGTTCGCTGTTGGGCGATTGGGGCGTGCTGGACTTCGCCGGTGGCACCGTGGTGCACATCAACGCCGGTATTGCAGGGCTTGTAGCGTGCCTGGTACTGGGCAAGCGTAAAGGCTTCCCGAGCACTCCGATGGCTCCGCACAACCTCGGTTACACCCTGATGGGCGCGGCCATGTTGTGGGTCGGCTGGTTCGGCTTCAACGCCGGTTCCGCGGCTGCCGCCAACGGCACTGCCGGTATGGCGATGCTGGTTACCCAAATCGCAACCGCTGCCGCTGCACTGGGCTGGATGTTCGCCGAGTGGGTCACCCACGGCAAACCAAGCGCGCTGGGTATCGCCTCGGGTGTGGTCGCCGGTCTGGTGGCAATTACTCCGGCTGCCGGCACCGTCGGCCCGATGGGTTCGCTGATCATCGGTCTGGCAGCAGGCGTGGTGTGCTTCTTCTGCGCCACGACCCTGAAACGCAAACTCGGCTATGACGACTCCCTGGACGCCTTCGGTGTACACGGTATCGGCGGTATCCTCGGCGCGATCCTGACCGGTGTGTTCGCTGCACCGTCCCTGGGTGGCTTCGGCACCGTGACCGACATCGCCGCACAAGTGTGGATTCAGTGCAAAGGCGTAGGCTTCACCGTGATTTACACCGCCATCGCCACGTTCGTCATCCTCAAGGTAGTGGATGCGGTGATGGGCCTGCGGATCAACGAAGAAGAAGAAGCGGTGGGCATCGACCTGGCACTTCACAACGAACGCGGCTACAACGTGTAAGTACGCGTCTAAAAAACTTGCCCGGCTTGCCGGGCATTTTTTTGTCCGGAATTTGTCAGTGGAGGAGCTGCTGAAAGGTTTTTTCGTACACGTTCAGGTTTGTTTACGACGGGCGTTTTTCTGCGGCCAATGGCTTACATGATTGAAGGAATATTAGGGCCTTTGTTTTTTCCCAGAGCGCGCTAGAATGCGCCCCGAACGTGCGGAGAACTGTATGTGGCAACAGACTCTGATTACTCTGCGGGCAAGGCCCCGGGGCTTTCATCTGGTAACGGACGAGTTACTCGCCGGCCTGCCTGAACTCAAGGCGTGTCGGGTCGGTCTGTTGCATTTGTGGCTACAGCATACCTCGGCGTCGTTGACCATCAACGAGAACGCCGATCCGGCGGTACGTCGCGACTTCGAACGGTTTTTCAATCGTCTGATCCCACAAGGAACAGACGGCTATGAGCATAACGACGAAGGCCTGGACGACCTCCCGGCGCACTTCAAGGCCAGCGTGCTTGGCTGTCAGCTCAGTTTGCCGATCTCGGCAGGCCGACTGGCGTTGGGTACCTGGCAAGGCGTTTATCTGGGCGAGCACCGTGATTTTGGCGGTGCCCGTAAAGTCCTTGCCACCGTGCACGGTGAAGAGGCATGAACCGCTGGTCACCAGCGGTTATTGAATTTTTCCGGCGACTGTCGACAGACGGTAAAGCTGGGCTATAACTAATCTGCTTTTCGCAAGAGTCATGAGGTAGAACATGAGCGACGATGATCTGGAAAACGACGACCTCGAAGTAGGCGACGACGACGAAACCGAAGAAGGTCTGGAAGCAGCGGCCGAAGACGTCGCTGAAGACGATGGCGGTGATGCGCCCGTTCCGACTGCAAAAGGCAAAGCCAAGGCTGCGGTATCGGTCGATGAGCTGCCGAGCGTTGAAGCCAAAAACAAGGAGCGCGATGCTCTCGCGCGGGCCATGGAAGAGTTTTTGGCCAAGGGCGGCAAGGTGCAGGAAGTGGAGGCCAACGTGGTCGCCGATCCTCCCAAGAAGCCTGATAACAAGTACGGCAGCCGGCCTATCTAAGCGCCTGCCACTTGCTTGCTGAAAAAGCCCGCCGTCGCTGCGGGCTTTTTCATGGGTGGTACAAGTATCTTGGGCTGGTGTGATTTCCGGGTTAGTGTCGGGAGTTCCACAGGGCCAACAACGCCGGCAATTCAGTCAGGCTGCGAATCTGTGCATCCGGTGCCGTATCGGCTTCCCAGGCTTTTCCGGTCGGGTTGAACCAGATCGCTCGCATCCCCGCCTGCTGCGCGCCAGCAATGTCATCACCCGGATGATCGCCGATATGCACCGCCGTCTCGGGTGTAGCCCCTCCGCGTTGCAGTGCTTCATGAAACAGGCGTGCATCGGGTTTGGCGATGCCGATGTCTTCGGCGCACAAGGCAAACTTGAAGTAATCCGCCAGCCCTAATCGGCGCACATCGGCATTGCCATTGGTGACCACGCCCAAGGCGTAATGTTTGGCCAGCATCTGCAGCGTCGGCTCGACTTCGGGGAACACGTTGATCTGATGTCGCGCATGCAAAAACACTTCGAAGCTTTTATCGGCAAGATCGTTTGCCTGGTCATGGTCGTAACCGGCCTCTTCCAGTGCATGGAACAACACGCGGCGACGCAACGCGCTGATGCGGTGCTTGAGGCCTGGCTCATTGCCCAGGATTCGCTCGCGGATCGCCCACAAATGCTCCACCGGCACCGCTCCAAGGCTCGGCGCATGCTCGGTCAGCCATTCACGCAATACGGCTTCGGCGCTGAGGATCACCGGGGCGGTGTCCCACAAGGTGTCGTCGAGGTCGAAGGTGATCAATTGCAGGGTCATGAGTCGTCGCCTTTCATGCGTTTGGCCCGTGGATGGGCGCTGTCGTAAACCGTGGCCAGGTGCTGGAAGTCCAGGTGGGTGTAGATCTGGGTGGTCTTGATGTCCGAGTGGCCAAGTAATTCCTGCACCGCGCGCAGGTCCTGCGAGGACTCGAGCAAGTGGCTGGCAAAGGAGTGTCGCAGCATGTGCGGGTGCAGGTTTTGCCCCAGCTCGCGCTCGCCGGCAGCTTTGACCCGCACCTGAATGGCCCGGGGGCCGAGGCGCCGGCCTTGCTGGCTGACAAACACCGCGTCGTCCGCAGGGTTGGTCATGGCCCGCAACGGCAGCCACTGTTCCAGCGCTTCGCGAGCCTTTTTACCCACAGGCAGCAAGCGGGTCTTGCTGCCCTTGCCGAGCACTTGAACCATGCCATCGGCCAGATCCAGCTGATCCAGATTGAGCCCGGTCAGTTCGGAAAGGCGCAATCCCGAGGAATAGAACAACTCCAGAATGGCCTGGTCCCGTCGCGCCAGGAAATCATCCTCGACGGCGCCTTCCAGCAATTGCAGCGCGCGGTCGGTGTCGAGGGTTTTCGGCAGGCGACGCTCACCCTTGGGCGGCGCCAGACCGTTGGCCGGGTCGTGGTCGCAAAGGCCTTCGCGATTCAGATAGTGATACAGCCCGCGCACCGCCGATAACAGTCGCGCCAGGCTACGCGATGACTGGCCTTGTGCATGCAGGCGGGCGATCAGGCTACGCAGGCGCTGGATGTCCAGCGCGGCCCAGCTGTCGATGTTCTGTTTAGCGCACCAGCCAAGCACTTTGTCGAGGTCGCGGCGGTAGGCGTACAGCGTGTGAGGCGACACCTGCCGCTCACTGCGCAGGTGTTCGCAGTAAGCGTCCAGTTGCCTTTCCATGATCAGCGGACCGAGCGCAGGGAGCTGTTGACCCGTGGCAGCACGCGGCCCATGACTTCGGCGATGTAGCTCAGGAACAAGGTGCCCACCGAGCTTTTGTAGTGCTGCGGATCGCGGCTGGCGATGGCCAGGATGCCGTGGATGCCTTGATAGCTGATCGCGACGACGGCGGTCGAGCCGATCTGCTTGCGCTGTTCCTCGCCAAACAGGAAGTCCAGTTCGTGTTCACGCAGGCTGCCGCTGACGCTTTTGTCTTCCGAGAGCAAGCCACCGATGGCCGTTTGCGCCTCGGCGTGAGTCACCCAGCGGCCCACCGGCATCGGATTGTCACCCAGCAAAATCAGGCTGACGAAAGGCACCTGGAAGTCCTGGCGCAGGCTGTCTTCGACGCTGATCACCACGTCTTCCAGGCTGCTGGCGTCCATCAGCGCGAGAATCAGGCGGCGGGTCTTGTCGAAGAGGCGGTCGTTGTCGCGGGCGACGTCCATCAAGTGCGAAAGGCGATGGCGCAACTCGATGTTGCGATCGCGCAGGATGGTCATCTGGCGTTCGACCAGCGAGATGGTATCGCCACGTCGGTGCGGAATGCGCATGGCCGGGAGCAATTCTTCGTGTTCGACGAAGAAATCCGGATGAGCCTCCAGGTACGCGGCAATCGCCGCCGCCTCAAGGCTTTCGCTAGGGGCTTCGTCGGACTGCAGGGCGGGAACCTGGGGCTTGTCGGTCATGGGTTTAGCTCACTCAAAGACGCACTTGTCCTTCGTATACGCGTACTGCCGGGCCGGTCATCATGACCGGTTGGCCAGGGCCTGCCCATTCAATGGACAAGCGCCCGCCAGGCAGATCGATCAATAGCGGCGAATCCATCCACCCCTGGCTGATCGCGGCCACTGCGGCTGCGCAGGCACCGGTTCCACAGGCCTGGGTTTCCCCGGCACCGCGTTCCCAGACGCGCAACTGCGCGCGGCTGCGGTCGATGACCTGGAGAAAACCGACATTGACCCGCGCCGGAAAGCGCGGGTGATGTTCGATTTTCGGCCCCAGTTCATGCACCGGTGCATTGTTGACGTCGCTGACCCGCAGCACGGCATGGGGGTTGCCCATGGACACGGCGGCCAGTTCGACTGCACTGCCATCGACGTCGACCTGGTAGTTCAGCGCCTGTTCCGGGGCGACAAACGGGATGTCGGCCGGCACCAGGCGTGGTGCGCCCATGTTGACGCTGATCTGGCCGTCGCTGCGCACATCGAGCTCGATGATGCCGCTTTTGGTTTCGACGCGAATCAGCCGTTTTGCAGTCAGGCGCTTGTCGAGCACGAAGCGGGCGAAACAGCGCGCACCGTTGCCGCACTGTTCCACTTCAGAGCCATCGGAGTTGAAGATCCGATAACGGAAATCCACATCCGGGTTGCTCGGCGCTTCGACGATCAGCAGCTGGTCAAAACCGATGCCGGTGTGCCGATCGCCCCAAAGCTTGGCGTGCTTGGGCAGAATATGCGCGTGCTGGCTGACCAGGTCGAGGACCATGAAGTCGTTGCCCAGGCCGTGCATCTTGGTAAAACGCAGCAGCATGGGGTTACTCCGGCAGCAGGCTTTCGCCAGCAAACAACTCGGCTACCGTCTCACGGCGACGCACTTCAACTGCCTGATCACCGTCCACCAACACTTCAGCGGCACGGCCGCGGGTGTTGTAGTTGGAACTCATGACAAACCCATAGGCGCCGGCCGAATGCACAGCCAGCAGGTCGCCTTCTTCCAGGGCCAACTGACGATCCTTGGCCAGGAAGTCGCCGGTTTCGCAAATCGGGCCGACGATGTCGTAGGCACGAGGCGCAGTATCGCGAGGGCGCACGGCGGTCACGTCCATCCAGGCCTGGTACAGCGCCGGGCGGATCAAGTCGTTCATGGCGGCATCGACGATAGCGAAGTCTTTGTGTTCGGTGTGCTTGAGGTACTCGACCTGTGTCAGCAGCACGCCGGCGTTGGCCACGATGAAGCGACCAGGCTCGAACACCAGGGCCAGATCACGACCGTCGAGGCGCTCGCGCACGGCTTTGATGTAGTCGCCGGCCAATGGCGGTTCTTCGTCGCGATAACGCACGCCCAAACCACCACCGAGATCGATGTGGCGCAGGTAGATGCCGCAATCGCCGAGGCGATCGACCAGGCCCAGCAGGCGGTCGAGGGCATCGATGAACGGTGGCAGGGTGGTCAGTTGCGAACCAATGTGGCAATCGACACCGACGATTTCCAGGTTCGGCAACTGAGCGGCGCGGATGTACACGTCTTCGGCGTCAGCAATGGCGATGCCGAACTTGTTCTCTTTGAGACCGGTGGAAATATACGGGTGGGTGCCCGCATCGACGTCCGGGTTCACCCGCAGCGAGATCGGTGCGCGAACGCCCAGTTCGGCGGCGACCACTTGCAGACGCTCCAGCTCATCGGTGGATTCGACGTTGAAGCAGTGCACGCCGACTTCCAGGGCGCGACGCATGTCGTCACGGGTCTTGCCGACACCGGAGAACACGATCTTGTCGGCACTGCCGCCAGCGGCCAGAACACGTTCCAGTTCACCACGGGAGACGATGTCGAAACCGGCGCCCAAACGCGCCAGGACATTCAGCACGCCCAGGTTGGAGTTGGCCTTGACCGCAAAGCAGACCAGGTGCGGCATGCCCGCCAGCGCATCGGCGTAAGCCAGATATTGAGCTTCGATGTGCGCGCGAGAGTAGACGTAGGTCGGTGTGCCGAAACGTTCGGCGATGGCAGACAGCGCCACACCTTCCGCGAACAGCTCTCCGCCACGGTAATTAAAAGCGTCCATGGCGTTCCCTTATTGGTAGACGTCGTGCTTGTGTGCTTTGGAGGCAGGCTGCTGTTGCGAGGACTTGGCCTGTTCGACAGGGTCCTGGTCTTCGTCTGGCAGATACAGCGGGCCTTTTTGACCACAGGCCGACACAAGGCAGGCAACCGCGACGAGCGCAGCAAGGGAAGAGATCAGGCGCTTCATGGCGAAATCCTTGAAAATGCGTTAATTGCGCCGGAGTATACCGGCCACCCGGCAGCTTGCCTATGCGATGGGGCTCCCGTCCGGCGGGGCTTGGCTGATGCCGGCGGGCCAGGTGCAATCCTTGTGGGAGCAGGCTTGCCCGCGAAAGCGGTGGTCCGGTCAACAAAGATTTTGAATGGGCCGGCCCCTTCGCGGGCAAGCCCGCTCCCACAGGTACAGCGTTTGATGTACCTATGTCGGCCCTTGATCGTTATCCTTTGCAATCACCGGGGCTCGCCCGTATCTTGCGGCGCTTGAGCGTGAACAGACACTTTTTGAGGTTGCCGCAATGAGTTTGACTGAAGCCCGTTTCCACGATCTGGTCGATGCCACCCAGCAGACGCTGGAAGATATTTTCGACGAGAGTGGCCTGGATATTGATCTGGAAAGCTCGGCCGGTGTGCTGACCGTGAAGTTCGAAAACGGCAGCCAGTTGATCTTCAGCCGTCAGGAGCCCCTGCGTCAGCTGTGGCTGGCGGCGGTCTCCGGTGGTTTCCACTTCGACTACGACGAAGAGAGCGAGCGCTGGATGTGCGACAAGAGCGAAGAACAGTTGGGCGAAATGCTCGAGCGCATCGTCAAGCAGCAAGCTGACGTCGAACTCGATTTCGAAGGCCTGTGAAATCGTGACCCAGCCTGCGCCCGTTCGTCCGCCCAAACCGCTCTACAGCAATGTCAGCCCGGCGGTGCCTTCGCCGTGCAGCGGTGTGTGTCGGCTGGATGAGCAGAAGGTCTGCCTTGGGTGTTTTCGCCATGTCGAAGACATCCGCGAGTGGCGCTCGGCGGATGATGAACGTCGACGGGTTATCTGTGCCCAAGCCTCACAGCGCAAGACCGCCACCTGAAGCCTTCAAGCGACCTGTAGCAGCTGGCGAAGCCTGCGTTCGGCTGCGTAGCCGTCGTAAAACCTGAATGCTCGTTACTCCTGATACACCCTATCGCCTGATTCCACGACTGCTACGCAGCCGAACGCAGGCTTCGCCAGCGGCTACAAAGTGCTTGGTCGCACCTGACTTGTATATTTATTGAGCTGTGATAGTGTCCAGAAACGCCTCAACCCATCGAGGCTCGTGAAAACCCCGCCTTTTTCTGGCGGGGTTTTGCTTTTTCTGTGCAGAAGAAAGGAGTCTGCCTTAATCATGACCGCACCTTCCATCACCCTTACCCGTCTGGACGTCCAACGTCTGGAGCGCCTGATCGACAGCCTGGATGACACGCTGCCAGGCGTCATCGCGCTGCAAACCGAACTGGATCGCGCCGATACCCTGGTTGGTCACGATGAAGTGCCCGCCGATGTCGTGACCATGAATTCCCGTGTGCACTGCCGTGAAGAAAGCAGTGGCAAGGACTATCACCTGACCCTGGTTTACCCCAAGGATGCCAATGCCGACGAAGGCCGGATTTCCATTCTGGCGCCGGTGGGCAGTGCTTTGCTCGGTCTGAAAGTCGGTCAGCACATCGACTGGCCAGCGCCGGGCGGCAAGACCCTCAAACTGACGTTGCTGGAAGTTGAATCCCAGCCTGCCAATGGCGGCGACTTCCCGGAATAACGCCCCTCAGACCTGTTCGAGTGCCTCGTTCAACGAGCGCTCCAGGTCAGCCTTGTAGCGCAGGTACAAATTGCTTGAACTCTGTTCGTCACCGGGCAGGCCCGAAAGGTCCAGGTCGGTGATGTAGCAGCGATAGCGTTCGGTTTCGCGACGCTGCTCGACGATTTCTTGTGCAACCACGCTGAACAGTTGGTCGCCATGTTCCAGTTCTGAAAACTCTCGTTGATTGCAATACAACGTCACCTGCACCTTTCCCGGTGCGGCTTTGCCGATGATCGCCTGGACGTCGTAGAACGGTTTGTTGACCGGCGTTTGCGGCGCGGGCCGCGCTTCGACCCGACGCGCTCGTCCGGGGCCGGAAGGCAGCAGTTGGTAATACAAGGTGTCGAGGCTCAAGGGCTGGGCCGCGTCCATCGGCAACAAGGCATCGCGTCGGTACTGAATCGATTGCAGGAAGCGTTGCAGTGGCACCAGCAGGCTTTGTTCATCGTGATAAGGCAAGCGTTGTTGCCACAGCGCATTGAATTCATCGAGGACATACAAGTCGGCCTGGTCTTCGTTGATTCGGTAGAACACTTGGATGCACTCGGGTTGCCCCATCGGCAGAAGCAGTGCCAGGTCGTGGTCTTCCAGTGCCATCGGGTCCAGGTGCAGCGGGCTGTACGCTGTCAGTTCCTCGCCCAGGTAATCGATCAGTGCCGGCAAGGTGGCGAGGGCAACGTGATTGACCTGGCCGGGCACCAGCTCAAGCACGTGGTAGTGCTGCTGGACCTGAATCAGGTAACGGTGATTGAGATTGCTCAATAACAGGTTTTGCGCTGTATCGAGGACCTCTTCGACGCGTCGCGCAATGAACTGCGCGCGGTTGTGACAGAAACAGCGAACCCGCAATCGAGGCTGCGCCAACCCGCTTGGAAGGTTGTTGAGGTAAGCGCGCAGGCAGTCGAGCAGGGCATGAGGGCCGTCGTAGCGGCTGACCAGCACTTCGTTCCAGCTGTTGAGCGTGACCTGGTCCAGCGTCAGCACCAGGTTTTCGCGCACCCCGGCGTAGCTCAACGAGTCGGTGCGCTCGGTGGTCATCAGGATGTTCAGATCGCGATGATGCTTGAGCGGGTCGACGCCAACGTTCACCAGAATCAACACCTCGCTCGGTACGCTGGCGCGCAGCAACGTCTCTTCTGCAACGGTGGCCAGGGGGAGCGCAATGCTCTGTTGCAGGCTACCGAGCAGGTTGAACAGTTCGAACTCGCTCAAGTCGCTGGCGCCAGGGTGCAGGGCGAGCCGCGTGCTGCTGTCGATCACGCCATTGCGGTGGCACCAGGTGAGTAATTCAAGCAATTGGCGGCTGCGCTTTATCGGCGCGAAATGCTCCCACTCTTGAGCGGTCAGGCTGCCGTTGTACAAACCCCACTGGGTTTGCCCCGGCTCTTTCTTGTTGGGCGCCTGCACCAGTGTCAGGGTGTCTTCGGCCAAGTCCGGGGCGATGCCCGGGTTGATGAACTCGACCTTGTCGGCCTTGCGCTCGAAGGCCGCGTATAGCCGTCGACCCAGCACGTTGAGGTCGCGCTTGTTGATCAGGCTGACAGTTTGTTCGCTGCGGGCGAACTGAGTCAGGAAGCGGTAGCTGTAGTTCAGCTCGTTGACCAGAGCACGGCGTTCAGCGCTGACCTGGCGGACTTTCCACTGGCTGCGGCTATCAAGCAGCGCCAGTTGCCGTTGATCCCAGCCCCATTCTTGAGCCAGCCGCTCCAGCAGTGAACGCTGCCAGCTCTGAGCGCGGCTGCTGCCGGTGAGTTTGCGATTGACCTTCAGGTACAGGGCGCGCCGCACCAATTCCAGCCGTTCCGGTTCGCCCCGGGCCGTGAGGTATTCCTCGATGCGCCGGTAGACCACGATATAAGGGTCCAGCTCGTCGAGGTCCAGTTGATTGGCGAACACGGCTTGTTTGAAACGCAGGCTCAGGCAATGAACCTCGGGGTGTTCGCTGGCGTAGACCTCGGTCAGTAGCAGCTTGAGCACGGACTTGTAGGGGGACTCGATGCCCTTGAACAACTGCCAGAGGCCGGCGCCAATGAATTCACCGGGCGGAATGTAGGCCAAATGCCCGAGGTCCAGGCTTTCGTCGGCGCGGATGAAGCGTTTGGACAGGAGCGTGTGGGTGTACCGGTCGTAGGCGGATTCGTCGTAGACCGGCACCAGCCACCAGATTGGCGTACGACCTGCCAGCCAGATCGCAGTGCGGTAGAACTCGTCCAGCAGCAAGTAATGCTGGGTGGTGCCGCAGTCTTCGGAGCTCAACTGGGTATCGCGCTCGCCGAGCACGAAGCGCGTCGGGTCGATCAGGAAGAAATGCGCCTCGGCGCCCAGGCTCGTGGCCCAGACCTCCAGCAGTTGGCACTTTTTACGCAGCTCCGCGAGTTCGCTTTCGCTGAGGTCCGGTGCATGGCACACCCAGACGTCCATGTCGCTCTGATCGGCTTGAGCCAGCGTACCAAGGCTGCCCATCAGGAACAGGCCGTGGATCGGTCGCGGCGGGTTGCTGCCATGGCGCGGCTTGTAAGAAAACGAGCGGGTCAGGCGTTGGGCTTCAGCGAGGGCATTGGCGTCGGGCTCGAAGTTCGACAGTCCGGCCGGCGTGCTGCCGGACACATACCCTGGCAACAACGGATGATTCACGTGGAAAAACAGCGGCAGCAGCGTCAGTACTGTTTGCTGGCGGGTCGACAACCCCTCCATGGCACGGGCCATGCGGCCTTCATTGAGTTTTAGAAAGCGGGCGCGCAGTTGGCTGAGAACCTTGCGGTCGATTCCCTCGTCCAGATCGGGGCGGATTTCATGGTTGCGGGTCATGTCAGCTCAAACCGGCTCGCGAGGCTCGGACGTGGGGTCGGCGGATGAGGGGCAGTTTAGCGCCTCGGGCCTGGCACTTTTAAGCTGATTTTGGATTTTGACGTCAGATTTATATCGCGGGTTGATGGCGACTCAGCAAGTTTGCCCGCGGAAATCCCGTCGCAGGGGTTTCCGTGGGCGATGCGGTGATCTTCAGGCTGTTTCTGCGACACTCAGAATGGTCAGTACTGTTTGCACATTTTGTGCGGCATCACGCCCCAGGCTGGTCAGGTAACCGCCATCGGGCTGGTCGATCAGTTCCTTTTCATGCAGGCGTTTGGCGGCGGCGATGTGTTTCGGGGCAGCGGTCTGATGAATTTTCAAACCTTCCTGGGAACTGTCCAGGTTGAAGAGTGCGAGGACTTCCAGTTCGGCAACCAACTCAGGGGTAAGCGACATAAGGACTCCAGACTTTCTAGGAATTGGACGACAGCGCCCCTAAGGTGAGCCCACTTGTGCGGCATGTCCAGTGCTCGCGACAGGGATTTTTCGCCTCGGGAAGCATTCCCCGGCAGGAGGTGCGGCAGCGGGGTGCTGTAGGAGCAAGGCTTGCCCGCGATTGCCGCGCCGCGACCTGTCAGACGGATCGTGCCATCGTTCATCGCGGGCAAGCCTTGCTCCTACCGGTTTCTGACTTACTTCTTTTCCGGCGGCAGTTCTGGTAGCGCGCGCAGTGCCGCTTCGTACCATTCTGTGTTGAACGCGCGGTCTTCTTCGAGGATCGCGTCGATTTCTACCGCTAAAACGTGGGCCATCAGGTTGAGAATTTCTTCCCGCTCGTAACCCACCAGGGTCAACTTGTTGAACGTTGCCTTGGCTGCAGGCGGGTTATCGCTTTCGATCTGGTTTTCGATGGCTTCGATCAGGGTGTTTTCGGTGAACTCTTCTTCGTCGTTATCGATGTCTGTCGGCTCGCTCATGGCAGGCTCCTCAAGTTAAGGCGGCCAGTTTACCTGCATTCAGCGCTGTGATGCTGCTGGCAAGAATCGCTGCGACGTTCTATAAAACAGGACTGCCAACCCCGCACGGCCTGGAGGCTTTGTGATGCTCAAGCTTTATGGATTTTCCGTCAGCAACTACTACAACATGGTCAAACTGGCGCTGCTCGAGAAGGGACTGCCGTTCGAAGAAGTGGCGTTTTATGGCGGCACTACCCCGCAAGCACTGGCCATCAGCCCGCGCGGTAAAGTGCCGGTGCTGCACACCGAGCACGGTTTTATCAATGAAACCGCGGTGATTCTCGAATACATCGAGCAGAGCCAGCAAGGCACGCCGCTGCTCCCAAGCGATCCTTTCGAGCGTGCGCAAACCCTGGCGCTGGCCAAGGAAATCGAGCTGTACATCGAGTTGCCGGCGCGCATGTGCTACGGCGAGGCGTTTTTTGGCGTGCAGATACCAGAGGCGATCAAGGAGCGGACCAAAGCCGAGCTGTTGCTGGGTTTTGCCTCGTTGGCCCGGCACGGCAAATTCGCCCCGTATGTGGCGGGCGACAGCTTGAGCGTGGCGGATTTGTATTTCCTTTATAGCGTGCCGCTGGCCAGTGCCGTGGGGCAGAAGCTGTTTGGTATCGATCTGTTGGCAGAAATGCCGGAGGCAAAAGCGCTGTTGCAGCGGCTTGAGCAGAATCCGCATGTGCAGAAGATTGCAGCGGACAAGGAAGCGGCAATGCCGGCGTTTTTGGCGATGGTCGCGACCAAGAAGTGAGTTTTTAGTGCTCTGAAGTCAGTCGTCGCGAGCAGGCTTACTCCTACAATGGAATGCGTTCCCCTGTAGGAGTGAGCCTGCTTGCGATGCTTTTAGCGGCTAGCCAAAAGTGCCTGACCGCGCGCAACAGCGGCCTTTACCTGCGTCGGTGCAGTGCCGCCGATATGGTTGCGAGCGTTCACCGAACCTTCCAGCGTCAACACCGCAAATACGTCCTGATCGATCTGGTCGCTGAATTTACGCAGCTCTTCCAGGCTCATTTCCGCCAGATCCTTACCGCTTTCCACGCCATACTTCACGGCGTGGCCAACGATTTCGTGGCAGTCGCGGAACGGCAGGCCACGGCGTACCAGGTAGTCAGCCAGGTCGGTGGCGGTGGAGAAACCGCGCAACGCTGCTTCGCGCATCATTGCGTGCTTGGGTTTGATGGCCGGGATCATGTCGGCAAAGGCGCGCAACGAATCGCGCAGGGTATCGGCGGCATCGAACAGCGGCTCTTTGTCTTCCTGGTTGTCCTTGTTGTAGGCCAGCGGCTGGCCCTTCATCAAGGTCAGCAGGCCCATCAGAGCGCCGAAGACGCGGCCGGACTTGCCACGAACCAGTTCCGGTACGTCAGGGTTTTTCTTTTGCGGCATGATCGAACTGCCAGTGCAGAAGCGGTCCGGCAGATCAATGAACTGGAACTGCGCGCTGGTCCACAGCACCAGCTCTTCGGAGAAGCGCGACAAGTGCATCATCGCGATGCTTGCCGCCGAGCAGAACTCGATGGCGAAGTCACGATCGGACACGTTGTCCAGCGAGTTGCCGCCAACGGCGTCGAAGCCCAGCAGCTGCGCGGTGTATTCGCGGTCGATCGGGTAGGTGGTGCCGGCCAACGCGGCGCTGCCCAATGGCATGCGGTTGGTGCGTTTGCGGCAGTCGACCAGGCGCTCATAGTCGCGGCTGAGCATTTCGAACCAGGCCAGCATGTGGTGCCCGAAGGTCACTGGCTGCGCGGTTTGCAGGTGAGTGAAGCCCGGCATGATGCTGCCTGCCTCGCGCTCGGCCTGTTCCAGCAAGCCTTTTTGCAGGCGGGTGATTTCGGCGAGGATCAGATCGATCTCGTCACGCAGCCACAGGCGGATGTCGGTGGCGACCTGGTCGTTACGACTACGGCCGGTGTGCAGTTTCTTGCCGGTGACGCCGATGCGGTCGGTCAGGCGTGCCTCGATGTTCATGTGCACGTCTTCGAGGTCGATGCGCCAGTCGAACTGGCCGGCCTCGATTTCGCCCTGAATGGTGTTCAGGCCATCGATGATGCTGTCGCGCTCGGCATCGGTCAGCACGCCGACCTTGGCCAGCATGGTGGCGTGGGCGATCGAGCCCATGATGTCGTGGCGATACAGGCGCTGGTCGAAAGTGACGGAGGCGGTGAAGCGGGCGACGAAGGCGTCGACGGGTTCACTGAAGCGGCCGCCCCAGGACTGATTGGTCTTGTCAGTGCTCATGAATTCGCTCGTATCGGCTGGAGAAAAGTGACGTTGGAAGCTGTCGCGGATAATAACAGGGTTGCCAATCCTGTCGCTGACACTGGTCGATACGTTTTTTCTTATACCTCGGTCCATACTCAAGGTGAGAGTTTGGAAAATTGCGCAACGATATTTTTCAATTGAGCAATAACGTCCCGGCAACCGTCTACAGTTGGACAGTAGGAACTGCGCACTTCTCGGTGCGGCCACTGACTATAAGAAGAGGGGGTGTTCATATTGTGTATCGGAAAACCCACGGCGATATCTCGCCAACGCGGGCCAGAGCCTCCAGTCACGCGGCAGTTGAAAATTTAGCCGCCGATCTCGCGGCACTTTTTGGCCCTCGCGCTAGTCTTAGCGTGGATCGCGGTGACGGACGTCACTTCACCTGTCTACGCTATCCTTGTGCGAGACTCACGCAGGAATCCAGCGCAATATGAATGTCCTGATCGTTGATGACGAACCCCTGGCCCGCGAGCGCCTGAGCCGAATGGTCGGTGAACTCGAGGGATACAGTGTCCTGGAGCCTAGCGCCACGAACGGCGAAGAGGCGTTGGCACTGATCGACAGCCACAAACCGGATATCGTGTTGCTCGATATCCGCATGCCAGGCCTTGATGGCCTGCAAGTGGCTGCGCGGTTGTGCGAACGCGAAACTCCGCCCGCTGTGGTGTTTTGTGCAGGACCCGATGAATTTGCCGTGGAAGCCTTACAGGCCAGCGCCGTAGGCTATGTGGTGAAACCCGTGCGTACTGAACATCTTCACGAAGCATTAAAGAAAGCCGAGCGCCCCAATCGCCTCCAGCTCGCCGCCCTGACTCGCCCCGCCGCCGAAAGTGGCAGCGGTCCCCGCAGTCATATCAGCGCGCGAACCCGCAAAGGCATCGAGCTGATCCCGTTGGATCAGGTGGTCTACTTCATTGCCGATCACAAATACGTGACCCTGCGCCACGAAGGTGGCGAGGTGTTGCTGGATGAACCGCTCAAGGCCCTTGAGGATGAGTTCGGCGACCGATTCGTGCGTATTCACCGCAACGCTCTGGTCGCCCGCGAACGTATCGAGCGCTTGCAACGCACGCCTCTGGGGCATTTCCAGCTGTTTCTCAAAGGCCTGAACGGTGATGCATTGATCGTCAGTCGGCGCCATGTGGCCGGCGTGCGCAAAATGATGCAGCAGCTTTAACTCGCCGTTCGCAGGCGGGTTGCATCGCTGATTGCGGACAATCCCGGGCCAGGGAGGCCACGCAGTATCTGATACAAGTCAAAGTGGATTTGGTTGAGCTGTTATTATCCGCCGTATCTATTTCAGTACGGATTGATCCATGTCCTCTCGCGAAATCCGCATCGCCACCCGCAAAAGCGCCCTGGCCCTATGGCAGGCCGAATACGTCAAAGCCCGTCTGGAAGAGGCCCATCCTGGCCTGCTCGTGACGTTGGTGCCCATGGTCAGTCGCGGCGACAAGTTGCTGGACTCTCCGCTGTCGAAAATCGGCGGCAAGGGTTTGTTCGTCAAAGAACTGGAAACCGCGCTGCTGGAAAATGAAGCCGACATCGCTGTGCACTCCATGAAAGACGTGCCGATGGACTTCCCCGAAGGGCTCGGCCTGTTTTGCATCTGTGAGCGCGAAGACCCTCGCGATGCTTTCGTCTCAAACACGTACGCCAGCCTGGATGAATTGCCCCCGGGCAGTATCGTCGGCACGTCCAGCCTGCGCCGTCAGGCCCAGTTGCTCACCCGTCGTCCGGACCTGGAAATCCGTTTCCTGCGTGGCAACGTCAATACGCGCCTGGCCAAGCTCGATGCCGGTGAATACGACGCCATCATCCTTGCCGCGGCGGGCTTGATTCGCCTGGGCTTCGAAGACCGTATTACGTCGGCGATCAGCGTCGACGACAGCTTGCCTGCTGGTGGACAAGGCGCAGTCGGTATCGAATGCCGCACAGCCGACAGCGAAATTCACACCTTGCTGGCACCGTTGCACCATCAGGACACCGCCACTCGCGTGACGGCCGAACGTGCCCTCAACAAACACTTGAACGGCGGCTGCCAGGTCCCCATCGCCTGCTATGCCGTGCTTGAAGGTGAGCAGGTCTGGTTGCGTGGCCTGGTCGGAGATCCAAACGGTGGCCTGTTGCTCAGCGCCGAGGGCCGTGCGCCACGTGCAGATGCCGAAACCCTGGGTGTGAAAGTCGCCGAGGATCTTCTGAGTCAGGGCGCCAACGACATTCTGAAAGCGGTCTACGGCGAGGCAGGTCACGAGTGACAGGTTGGCGCCTGCTGCTGACGCGCCCTGCGGATGAGTCAGCGGCGCTGAGCCATGCGTTGGCCGAAGCGGGGATTTTCAGCAGCTGCTTGCCGCTTTTGGAAATCGGTCCGATTGCTGTCTCTGACACCATGCGCGAGGTGATCCGGAAACTGGATCGCTTCAGCGCGGTAATTGTCGTCAGCAAACCGGCTGCCAGAATCGGCGTCGACCTGCTCGGCCAATTCTGGCCTCGGCCACCGTCACTGAAGTGGTTCAGCGTAGGCGCAGCCACCGCACAGATCCTCGATGAAAGTGGTCTGGATGTGAGCTTCCCGGCGGAGGGTGACGACAGTGAAGCCTTGCTTGAACTTGCTACTTTGCGCGAGGCTATTGCCGGGCCTGAACCGCGGGTGCTGATCATGCGCGGGGAGGGTGGTCGCGAGCTACTGGCTGAGCGTTTGCGCGAGCTTGGTGCTAGTGTCGAGTATCTGGAGTTGTACCGTCGCAGATTGCCTGAATACCCGGCTGCGGAGCTGGTCGAGCGGGTCCGGGCGGAACGCTTGAACGGGCTGGTGGTCAGCAGTGGGCAAGGTTTTGAGCACCTGCATCAACTGGCCGGCGATGCCTGGCCACAGTTGGCGCGGTTGCCGTTGTTTGTTCCAAGCCCCAGGGTCGCCGAGCTGGCACGCGCTGCCGGGGCCCAAACAGTTGTGGATTGTCGCGGCGCCAGTGCCGCGGCTTTGCTGGCGGCGTTGCGGGAGCATCCCGAACCCGTTCTCTAATGCAAAGGATGGATACGTGAGCGAAACTGCCTTGCCTAAAGATGACGACCAGCCAGTGCGTGATGCACAGGTTGAAACTCCGGTTGAAACGGCGCCACCTGCTGACGTGCAGCGCCGAGGCAATGGGCTGGCAATCGTCGCACTGCTGCTGGGTGCTGCCGGGGTCGCCGTGGGCGGTTGGGGTGTCTGGCAGGTGCGTCACCTGCAAGCCAATAACCAGCAACAACTGGCTCAGGTGCAGGCGCTGAACGATCAGGCGCAAAGCCTCAAGCTCAACGAGCAGCGCATTACTGCACGGCTGGAGCAGTTGCCTGCCGTCGATGAGCTGCAAGCGCGCAGCCGCCTGGTGACGCAGTTGCAGGGTGATCAACAACGCCTGAACCAGCGACTTGAAACCATCCTCGGTGCCAGCCGCAAAGATTGGCGCCTGGCCGAGGCCGAGCATTTGCTGCGTCTGGCCAGCCTGCGACTCTCGGCATTGCAAGACATCAGCAGCGCCCAGGCGTTGGTGCAGGGTGCCGACGATATTCTTCGTGAACAGAACGATCCGGGCTCTTTTGCCGCTCGCGAGCAAGTGGCCAAAACCCTGGTGGCGTTGCGCAGCACCGAGCAACCGGATCGCACCGGGTTGTTCCTGAGACTGGGCGCTTTGCGTGATCAGGTGATTGACCTCACCGAACTGGCGCCCGAGTACAAGGACCGGGGTGAATCACTGCTGGGCCTGACCGCCGATGGTGACGGTGCCAGTCGCTGGGCGCAGTGGTGGGATCAGATCTCCCGCTACATCCGCATCGACTTCAATGCTGACAAAAATGTGCGTCCATTGTTGGCCGGGCAGAGCCTGAGCCAGGTGCGCCTGGCCCTGAGCCTGGCGCTGGAGCAGGCGCAATGGGCCGCGCTCAATGGTCAGGCTGCGGTTTACACCCAGGCGCTGGCGGAAGCGCGGGATGTGTTGACCGGCAACTTCAATCCGGACAACCCCCAGAGCAAAGTGATGCTTGAGCAGGTTGGCGAGTTGAGCAAACAACGGGTCACCGTGGTGACGCCGGACCTGACCGGCACGCTGAGCGCGGTTCAGGGGTATCTGGAGCGGCGTAACGTCAACGCCGAGGACTCGATCAAGCCGATGGCTAAACCTGCCGCAGGTACCGCTCAGGAAGCAACGCCATGAAACGTCTCTATGTGATCGTGTTCCTGGTGATCGCCGCGGCCGCCGCGCTAGGGTTGGCGATTGCCGAACATGCCGGTTACGTGCTGATTGCCTACAAAAGTTTTCGTTATGAATCGAGCCTGTGGGCGACGCTGGCGTTGGTCGCGGTCCTGTGGCTGCTGTTTTGGGGCATCAAGGTGCTGGTTGAGCTGGTGATGACGTCCAGTGGCGTGGTCAATCCCTGGTCGAACCGAAATCGCAGCCGCCGCGTGCAAGTGGCGATAGAACACGGTCAGCTGGATTTGGCGGAAGGTCGCTGGGCAAGTGCGCAGCGTCATTTGCAACGGGCTGCGGAGGCCGAACGCCAACCGCTGCTTTACTACCTCGGCGCGGCTCGCGCCGCGAACGAACAAGGTCACTACGAAGAAAGCGACAATCTGCTGGAGCGTGCACTGGAGCGCCAGCCGCAGGCCGAACTGGCGATCGCCTTGAACCATGCACAATTGCAGACTGACCGGGGCGATACCGACGGTGCGCTGGCGGCCCTTCAAGCCATGCATGAGCGTCATCCGCACAACGCGCAGATGCTGCGACAGCTACAGCGTCTGCTTCAGCAGCGTGGCGACTGGTCGGCGGTGATTCGCCTGTTGCCCGAGCTGCGCAAGGATAAAGTCCTGCCGCCCGCTGAACTGGCTGAACTGGAGCGTCGTGCGTGGGGTGAAAACCTGTCCCTGGCGGCGCATCGGGAAGACGATGGCAAGGTTGGTCTGCAATCGCTCAACCGCGCCTGGCAGCAGCTCACTTCGGCTCAGCGTCAGGAACCTCAGCTGGTGCTGGCGTATGCCGAGCAATTGCGGCAGCTGGGCGCGCAGGTCGAAGCGGAAGAGGTTTTGCGCACGACCCTCAAACGTAAATACGACAGTCATCTGGCGCGTCTTTACGGACTGGTTCGCGGCAGCGATCCGGCTCGGCAGTTGCAAACGGCTGAGGGCTGGCTCAAGGATCATCCGGCCGACCCAAGCCTGTTGCTGACACTGGGTCGCTTGTGTCTGCAAAACAGCCTTTGGGGCAAGGCGCGTGATTACCTGGAAAGCAGCCTGCGGGTTCAGCGTAACCCGGAAGCCTGCGCGGAACTGGCGCGGCTACTGGCACAGCTCGGTGACACGCAACGCAGTAATCAGCTGTTTCAGGAAGGCCTGGGCATGCTCGATGAGCGCCTGCTGGCAGCACCGCTGCCGACGTTGGCTCACGCTTGAAGTCTTGGGCAAGGGGCGCTCGAAAGGGCGATCCGCATGCTCAAAATTCTTCTGGTGTTTGGCTTTGTAGTCTTTGATCGGCCTTGTCCTACATGGGACTACACCAATTCCTCTCGACGCCGTCGGGAATTCCCTACGCTTCTGGTGAAGTGTCCGTGCAGACCTGCCTTGAAAGGCCGGCGCGCTTTCCTCTACCGTAACCACCTGTCTCTATTGGTACGGAAATGCCATGTCTTTGGCCTGCTCACGCTCCTTGTTTTTCATGGTTTTCATTACAGGCTCCCTGGCCTTGGGCGTTTCCTATTACCTGGAATATGCGGTCGGACTCAAACCCTGCGGCTTGTGCCTTTTGCAACGGCTTTGCCTGGCGTTGCTAACGGGTATCAGCCTTGCAGCCTCGGTGCAGGGGCCTGGGCGCTTTGGATCGTTCCTGTATTGGTTGTCCGGATTTTTCTGCAGCCTCGTGGGCACAGCTACGGCGTGGCGGCAGATTTTGCGGCAAAGTGATCCGGCGCATCAGCTAACGACGTGCTCGTCCAGCCTGGAGACGATGTACCAAAGCCTGCCCTGGGTATGCCGGGTCACGCAGATGTTTAAAGGGGAGGGCGATTGTGACGAGATTTCCTGGACGTTGTTCGATCTGAGCATTCCGGAATGGAGCCTGCTGCTCTTTGTCGCGATGACGATTCTGGGGAGCTATCAGTTGCTTCGCATCGTCTGGCTTGCGTGTGAACGACCGCTCAGCGGCAAGTCGTCGCACCGGGTGCGGATGGGCGATTAAACACTTGTATGAACTTTATCGCCTGCGTACCTTGAAGCCACAGTCGCGCGGGCATAATCTGGCCCGCACGTGTCATTGGAATTATGTTGCTCGATGACGCTCTGCCTGACCGCCCACTGACGTAACAAGAGGCGAGCAGGCATAGAGCAGCTGACCCACAAGGGAAGAGAGATCACCATGCTCGAAAGTTGTCAGAATGCTCAGGAACGCTGGGGCGGAGTGCACCTGCTGATCGACCGCTGGTTGCAGGAGCGCAAAGATCTGATCGATGCATACGACAAGCTCGGTGCAAAGCCTGAAACGCTGAGCGAAGACCGAAAGCCCTTGCAGGAATTCTGCGGCGTGCTGGTCGATTACGTGTCTGCCGGGCACTTCGAGATCTACGAACAGTTGACGGGGGAGGCCAAGGCCTTCAACGACAAGCGTGGTCTGGAGCTGGCCGAGACCCTTTACCCACGCATCGACGTTATCACCGAGAAGCTGCTGGCGTTCAACGACCTGTGTGATGCGGGCAAGTGCGTCGCGGAGAAATTCAAGGAGCTGGGTGGCCTGTTGCACGAACGCTTCGAGCTGGAAGATTGCTTGATCGAAGTGCTGCATACCGCTCACAAGGAAGAGGATTCGGTTCAGGCCTGAACCTATTCCCGCAGGCTAAAAACGGTGCGCTATGCGCGCCGTTTTTTGTGCCTGCCATTCAGCTGGTGGCGCCGCGCAATTCGACTTCAAATACCAGCGGTGTGAACGGTGCGATCAGGTCGCCGGCACCGTCCGCGCCGTAAGCCTGGGACGATGGAATCACCAGGCGCCATTTCGCACCGACGGGCATGTTTTGCAGTGCACTGCGCCAACCGCTGATGACGCTGTCGAGACTGAACCACTGTGGCGAACTGTTCTGATCGAACACGGTGCCATCAGGCAGGCGTCCGATATACAAAACCTGCACCTTGCCGTTAGGGCCAGCCTTGGCTCCCGTGCCGGGAGTCAGCTCCGTCAGCAACACGCCATCAGCTAATTCCCGAACACCCGGCTTGGCTTTTTCTTCGGTGAGAAAGCGCTGCTCTTTTTCGAGTGCGGCCTCGCTTTGCGGGAGGGCGGGTTGCTCGGCGAGTTGGGCCTCATGCTCGGCCAGGATCTGGTCGATCTGTTCGTCTTTCAATGCCAGCGGCTTGCCTTGATACGCTTGTTGCAGACCTTCCAGCAGTGCCTGAAGTTGCAAATCCGGAACCTCCTGGCGAAGGCGTTCGCCCAGGCTCGCGCCGAGGCTGTAAGCAAGATCGTGAGCGTTTTTTGCGGCGGTTTTTTCGTCGGCTTGAGCCACCGAAAAAATCACGCACAGCGATAAAAAAAGGTAGCGCGACATGGGCACTCTCCGACCTGGGATGCGGTGGATTATGCCAGTGTGATTGCGCAGAAAGGTGAACTGGTTTTGCGCAAGCGCAGAAGATTTTCGATTCGTTGCAACGCAGCGCTTTGGATACTGTCAACATGCCCTAGCGGCGGTAGCAGCAGAGGTCTAGTATGAGCCGCACCCACGTCAGCCAGGAGGTAAACCATGTCGGCCACCAAGAAGCCTGTAAATACCCCGTTGCACTTACTCCAACAACTCTCGGGCAGCCTGCTCGAGCATCTGGAAAACGCTTGTTCCCAAGCCTTGGCTGATGCTGAAAAACTGCTCGCCAAACTGGAAAAGCAGCGCGGAAAAGCGCAAGAGAAACTGCACAAATCCCGTACCAAATTGCAGGACGCTGCGTCGGCCGGCAAGGCCAAGGCACAAGCCAAAGCCAAGGACGCAGTGAAAGAGCTTGAGGAGTTGCTCGATGCCCTCAAGGGTCGTCAGTCGGAAACTCGCGGCTACATTCTGCAACTCAAGCGTGATGCTCAGGAAAGCCTGAAATTGGCCCAGGGCGTCGGTCGCGTTCAAGAGGCTGTCAGCAAGGCGTTGTCCCTGCGTGCAGCCAAACCTGCTGCGGCACCTGCCAAGAAAGCCGCTGCCAAACCCGCTGCTGCAAAAGCACCGGCCAAGCCTGCTGCCAAACCCGCCGCCAAAGCGCCGGTGAAAGCCGCAGCCAAACCTGCCGCCAAACCGGCGGTGAAAAAACCAGTCGCTGCCAGCGCTGCGAAGCCTGCCGCAAAACCAGCGGCGAGAACTGCAGCCGCCAAACCAGCCGCCGCGAGAACCGCCGCTGCCAAACCGGCTGCCAAAGCGCCTGCCGCCAAACCTGCTGTGGCAAGAACTGCAGTAGCCAAGCCAGCAGCCAAGCCAGCCGCTAAACCGGCTGTTAAAACTGCTGCTGCGAAACCGGCCGCTAAACCTGCCGTGGCCAAAACCGCTGCCGCGAAACCAGCCGCAAAACCGGCAGTAAAAACCGCAGCAAAACCTGCCGCTAAAATTGCGGCCAAACCTGCTGCCGCCAAGCCAGCCGCTGCCGCGAAACCAGCAGCCAAGCCAGCCGCCGCCAAACCAGCTGTTGCCAAGCCTGTTGCAAAACCAGCGGCCAAGCCTGCTGCAGTCAAGCCAGCCGCAAAACCCGTCGCTGCCAAACCAGTCGCCGCTGCCAAACCGACCCCTGCGCCCGCTGCCAAGCCAGTGACGCCAGCGCCAGTTGCATCGACTGCACCCGCCGCAACCACCTCGACAACCACGCCTGCGCCAACGCCAGCCGCACTGTCGAACTCCAGCACCAACCCAACCAGCGCTTCCTAAGTGCCGGTTACCGCGACGCGCAGCTCAAGCAGCGCGTCGCGGTCCAGGTTGGCGGCGCCTGCCGCCATACCTTCCAGCCAGGCCGTTAGATCGGTCGCCTCATTCTGCGGCCAGCTCTGCGCCGATCGCTCCAGTCGCAACAACAGATGTCGCTCGGCTTCCAGTTCCAGTGCCTGCACTTGCTCGCGCAATTTTTTCAGCTCGGAGTCCTTCGTTGCGACGGCTTTCCAGCGCATGCGCAATGCGCGCAACGGTTGCACGACATCCCCATCCCAAGGTTCCGCCACCGCGCGCAGCCTCTTGATTCGATGCTCGTTGCAGGCGACGCCACGCTCCCCCAGCCACAATCCACAGAGCAGCAAACACACATTCACGCCGGCCGACTGCAGTTGCAGGCACGCGTGTTCAACGCCGGGACGGGCGTAAGTCGTCAGGGAAAAGCTCCACAGGTCAGAGGACATAGTGCTACTCGCGCCAGTTGCGAGCGAAGCTGGTAGACTCCGCCGCCATTATGATTCGACTTCAGAACCTGACTTTACAGCGTGGCCCTCAACGTCTGCTAGAAGACGCCGAGCTGACCCTGCACGCCGGCCACAAAGCCGGCCTCATCGGTGCCAACGGCGCCGGCAAATCGAGCCTGTTCGCCTTGCTTCGGGGCGAACTGCACCCGGACTCGGGTGATTGCTTCCTGCCGGCCGACTGGCGCATCGCCCACATGCGCCAGGAAGTCGATACGCTCGAACGCCTGGCGGTCGACTACGTGCTCGATGGCGACCTGCGCCTGCGCCAGGTGCAACGCGACCTCGCCGCAGCCGAAGCGGCGCATGACGGTGCCGCTCAGGCCCGCCTGCACGCGGAACTCGACAGCGCCGACGGTTACACCGCCGATGCCCGGGCCCGCAAGTTGCTGGCCGGCCTTGGATTCACCAACGAGCAGATGGATCGTCAGGTAGGAGATTTCTCTGGTGGTTGGAGGATGCGTCTGAACCTGGCGCAAGCTTTGATGTGCCCCTCGGACTTGTTGCTACTCGACGAACCGACCAACCACTTGGACCTCGACGCCATCATCTGGCTCGAAGAGTGGCTCAAAAGCTACCCCGGCACTTTGATGCTGATTTCCCACGACCGGGACTTCCTCGATGCCGTGGTCGATCACGTGGCTCACGTCGATCAACGCAAGATCACCCTGTACCGCGGTGGTTATAGCGCCTTCGAACGCGCCCGCGCCGAACGTCTGGCCCAGCAGCAGCAGGCCTACGAGAAGCAGCAGGCGCAACGTGCGCACATGGAAAGCTACATCGCCCGCTTCAAGGCCCAGGCCACCAAGGCCCGTCAGGCCCAGAGCCGGATCAAGGCGCTGGAACGGATGGAAGAACTGTCCGCCGCCCATGTCGATTCACCGTTCGATTTCGTTTTCCGCGAATCACAGAAAATCTCCAGCCCGCTGATCGATCTGTCCGATGCCCGGCTGGGTTATGGCGACAAAGCCGTGCTGGAGAAGGTCAAGCTGCAACTGACCCCCGGTGCGCGGATCGGTTTGCTTGGCCCGAACGGTGCCGGTAAATCGACCCTGATCAAAAACCTGGCCGGTGAACTCGAGCCGTTGTCCGGCCGACTGACCCGTGGCGAGAACACCGTCGTCGGCTACTTCGCCCAGCATCAGCTGGACTCACTCGACTCCAAGGCCAGCCCGTTGCTGCACTTGCAGCGCCTGGCTCCGACCGAGCGCGAGCAGACCCTGCGCGACTTCCTTGGCGGTTTCGACTTCCGTGGTGCACGCATCGATGAGCCGGTGCTGAACTTCTCCGGTGGCGAGAAGGCCCGCCTGGCACTGGCGTTGATCGCCTGGGGCCGACCGAACCTGTTGCTGCTCGATGAGCCAACCAACCACCTGGACCTGGAAATGCGCCTGGCGCTGACCATGGCCCTGCAGGAATTCAGTGGCGCGGTACTGGTGGTCTCCCACGATCGCCATTTGCTCAAAAGCACCACGGACAATTTCTACCTGGTGGCGGACGGCAAGGTCGAGGAGTTCGACGGCGACCTGGAAGACTACACCCGTTGGCTGGTGGACTATCGCCAGCGCAATGCGCCGGTCAGCAACACACCGGTCAACCCGGACAAAACCGACAAGAAGGCCCAGCGTCAGGCCGCTGCTGCGTTGCGTCAGCAACTGGCGCCGCACAAGCGTGAGGCCGACAAGCTGGAAGCCGAGCTTGGCAAACTGCACGAGAAACTGGCGAAGATTGACGCCAGCCTGGGTGACAGCGACATCTACGAGCCGGCGCGCAAGAACGACTTGCGCGATCTGCTGGCCGAACAGGCCAGGTTGAAGGTGCGCGAAGCCGAACTGGAAGAAGCCTGGATGGAAGCGCTTGAACTGCTGGAAAGCATGCAGGCCGAGCTGGAGGCGCTGTCTTGATGGAGGCGTTCAAGCTGCCGTTGCCGGCAGTCTGGATCGAACCCCTCTGGCTGGTCGTGCAAATCCTGCTGATTCTGCTGGCTGGCTATTTCACCCAGCGCTTCGTTGCCAAAGGCCTGACCCGACTGGGCGAGCGCTATCCGTTTCCGCCGCAGTTGCTGATGCCGCTACGCGGTGGATTGCGCTGGCTGATCATGGGCAGTGCGCTGATTTTCGTGCTGGAGCGCCTCGGGGTGTCGGCCACGGTTCTGTGGACCGCGCTGTCGGGCTTCGTTGCGGTGGCGGCGGTGGCGTTTTTCGCCATGTGGAGTGTGCTCTCCAACCTGCTGTGCGCGATCCTGATTTTCACCGTCGGCCCGTTTCGCCTTGGCGATGTCGTCGAGTTGGTGGACACCACCGACAAGCCTGGCGTCAAAGGCCGGGTAGTGGCGATCAATCTGCTTTACACCACGCTGATCGAAGCGGAAGAACTTGGCACCGGCAGTGCCATGGTTCAAGTGCCCAACAGCCTGTTCTTCCAGCGCTCGGTTCGACGCTGGCGCGGTACGGATGTATTCCCCTCGAGCGGTTTCGAAAAATAGCCGGGATGCCGACCACGCTGGTCGGCAGCCGCAATATCCTGCAAAAAATTGATGGTCATCAGCCCAAAGCCGCATTAGCTTAGACGTCTGTCACGAGTCTGAGTCGAGGTGTGCAATGGAGCTTCAAACATGGCTGGCGTTTTTTGCAGCCTGCTGGGTGATCAGTCTGTCACCCGGTGCCGGCGCCATTGCGTCGATGTCCAGCGGTCTGCAATACGGTTTCTGGCGCGGTTACTGGAACGCACTGGGCCTGCAATTGGGCCTGGCGGTGCAGATCGCGATTGTCGGCGCCGGTGTGGGCGCGATCCTCACCGCTTCAGCCTCGGCCTTCTATGCGATCAAATGGTTCGGCGTGGCGTACCTGGTTTACCTCGCCATCAAGCAATGGCGCGCGCTACCCAGCGACATGAGCGACGATGCCGCAGTGCGTCAGATTGGCAAGCCGATGGCGCTGGTGTTCCGCGGTTTCCTGGTCAACATCAGCAACCCCAAGGCGCTGGTGTTCATGCTGGCGGTGTTGCCGCAGTTCATTGATCCGCATGCACCGCTGCTGATCCAGTACCTGATCATTGGCGTGACCATGATCTGTGTTGATCTGATCGTCATGGCCGGTTACACCGGGTTGGCGTCCAAGGTGCTGCGCCTGTTGCGCACCCCCAAGCAGCAAAAACGCATGAACCGTACCTTTGCCGGGCTGTTCATCGGCGCGGCGGCGTTCATGGCGACGTTGCGTAAAGCCGCGGTGTAAAACCCGCGGACATAAAAAAGGCGACCTCTTCAGGTCGCCTTTTTCATTTCCGTTATCGTTCCCGCGCAGAGCGTGGGAGCGTGGGAGCGATCAGGCGGGCGCTCAACGCAGAATCACCGGCGCGGTATCCGGTGGCAGGTCGTTGTGTGGCTCCGCCTGCCCCGATGGCTGATCGCTGCCGTCCCCGAGCTGTTCGCTCAATTGCCGCGCCACATCCTCGCCCAAAGACCTCGATACTTCGCGCACCACCCGAGGCCGGTTCAGTGAAACGTGGATGTCCCGATCATTCACCAGCTTGGTGTCCTGAGCCTCACCCATGGCGGTGAAGGCCGAGGTGATCTCGTAGGTCCTGGTATTGATCAGGCTGAAGTCCGCCACCAGAGTCAGCGCCAACACCGCCGAATAGCTGTCGGTATTGGCCAGTTCGTTCATGTCCTGGGTGAAGTCGATGTCTGACAGCGTGCCAAACAATACGTAGTCGGCCCCCTTGAAATGGCCGGCCTTGATGCGTTCGATCACGTCATACACATCGGTTTTGGTGCTGACGGTGTAGGGCGTCCCCTGAATCAGCTGGAACATCCCGGTCTTGAGCATCTGACCTTTGATGTCCCCGCTGAATCGGCGGATTTCGGTCTGTTCCAGGTAGCTGTTCTGCGTCGTGTACTCGTCATAACGGGACGAGCCGCTGGCGCCGTAATAGTCCTGCTGATGATCGTCCCGGGCCGAAATCACGTGGACGTATTGATCCACGCTGGCCTCATAGGCAATGTCAGTGACCGCGATTTTCGGGGCCGCCTGAACGCCCAGGGCGCCGGTCAGGGCCATGATGCCAATCCATGCACGCATTGCTCAGCGCTCCGTGGTCTTGCGGATTTCTTTTTCGTCCATCCAGTCGGCCAGCCCGCTTTCGACGTCGATCAATTGCAGGCTGAACGTGTAGAAGACGTCCTTGTAATCGTTGCTGCGCTTGACGATTGAGCTGATCGACCCTTCCAGGCGATAGCGAGCGGCGATCATGTTGCCGGTTTTGGCCACGGTACTTTTCTTGTACAGGCCGCTCTGGTTTTGCAGTTTGAGGTGATCGACCTGGCTCTGCATGTCGGTGTTATCGCTGGCAAAGCGTGCAGTGCCGGAGCGCATCAGTTGGGTCTTGATTGACGTGGTGATGTCGCGAGTGTCGATGTACTCGCTGGTCTTGTTTCGCACGTCGTACACCTGGACCACCGGACGGCCTTTCAAGACCCCAGACTGGGCGAGTGAGCGGGTCATGCTTTCAGCGATCATTTGCAAATCGGTGGAACCGAATTCGTTGGTCACCAGCTCCACGGCTTTCGGATCACCGTAACTGATGTTGCCGCTGCCCAGCACCGGCGAGTGATTGGCCGCGCAGCCGCCGATCAGCAGGAGGCTGAGGGCGAGGGACGAAACACGTACAAGCATGGGCGTGGTCTCAAGTGGACGGTTCATGGCGTGTTGATTTCCAGGCGAAAGTCCACGGCTTGTGGTACCGGGGCGATGGCCGGCAGGAAGCTCGTCTGCTCGGCGTACAGGGTCAGGCTTTTCCAGGACTCGGCTTCGACCACTGGAAAACCTTCGGGGCCGAGCCATAGATAGCGGTAGTAGAGCGTCCGGTTATCGGTATCGGTGTTGCTCAGCTGCGTATTGACCGTCAGGAACCCGTTTTCCCGAGCCATGCGCATGGGACCGATAGCCAGGCTCTCAATCGGGCCGGTGGCCATGACTTTACTGGCTGCAGTGGGCGGCGCGGTGGCGCAGCCGGCCAACAGGGCCAGCGCGATAACGACGAAGCATTTCAATCCCATGAGGCGCTCCATTCAGGGTTGAGCACGGCTGGTGACAGCCTGCGGTGTTGGAGGGGGGGCGAGATCCAGGGCGACATCTGCGGCGAAAACCCGGTTATTCACCGCGCGCAGGCTGAAGGCCTGATAGGTCTGGCCGATCTTGAACCTGACCGGTGGGCGTTCCGGCGCATTGGGCAGGGTCAGTTGATGCTCGCCTTTCTTGAGGCGCAGGCGAGCGACGTATGTTTTGTCCGGCAGCGTGCGCCAGCCTCGTGTGTCGGCATCCTCTCGCTGGGTTTGCTGCAAGAGGGTTTCTTCAAATTTCTCGGGCCTGTGCTTTTTCAAATAGGCCAGGTACTCGACGTTGGACCGGGCGCGATGAAGCGTGCGCTCAATGATGCCCGGCATGTCGTCACGCAAGGTGCGCCGCGACATGTCGCCATAACTGTTGAGCAACGTCAGTTTCTGTTTTTTTCCATCCACCGTGATGAAGTCCACGGGCGGTGTGGACGTGTCAGGGACGAGGATCGGGAACGACATGTTGGTGATGTAGGTTTCGCCCTCGACGTCCACCGAAATCGGCACACGCACGGAGTTGCGTGCAGGGGCGAGGCCGGTTTGCACGATCAGCAAGACATCACTCTCACCGGCCTTGAGCGGCGATTTGTCCAGGTTGCGCAGCGCCTGTTCAAGCAGCGGCGTGTTGGGGCGCAACTCCACGGCTTTGCGATAACCCGGTGCGGCGAGGTCTTTTTCACCCAGCGTTTCATAGACGAAACCTGCCAGGTAATGACTGAACGCACTTTGGTAGCTGTTTTTCAGCGCAATGACTTCAGGTGCATCTAGGGTCGCCACCGGGTAGCCCTGGAGGTTCTGGTATTTCAGGGGCACGCCTTGCTCCTGGGCCTGGGTTTCCAGTGCCAGGTATTGCTTGTCGCGCTTATCGGCGATGGTTGCTTCACGCTCGTGGGTTTTCTTGATCATCACCCGAGCGAGGTCGGGTTGGGCGCTGGACAGGCACGTCAGAGCCATTTGCGTGGTCAGGGCGACCTTCTCGAAGTCGTAGCCATCGTACAAACGCACTTTGTCATTGGCGCCGTAACTATTGAACTCGGTGAATGCTTTGAAGGCGCCGAATCGTGGCGAGTTTTCCCACCCCTCAATCAGCCGGTCGGCGTAATCCCAACTGGCGTAACTACCGGTCATATCGCCAGTGAGCCGCAGCAGTTCGCCCTTCTCAAAGTTATAGAGCAGGTCGCCCGGGGCAATGGGATTGTTTCGATCCAGTACAGCAACGGCGGAGTCGATCTGGCCGGCTTTGAAATAGTCGAGGGTCTCGCTCAGCTCCGCGTTGTAGTCCCGCATGGTAGGGCAACCGCTCAGTAGCAAGCATGCACCGAGCACAAACATGAAGCGCAGGCGAGTAGCCATTTGCAGTGTGTCTTCCTTGAAGAAAAGCCGCCAAGAGGCGGCACACTGTAGAGCGCAATGATGGCACTTTGTTCCGCGGCTGCTGGCCTCAGTTGCAGACAAAGCTTGAGTGAAAGTGATTGGGAGGGAACAATGTGTTACTTCGTATTACCAATTGAGATTCATTCATGACTGCCCCGTCCCGTTTTCTGGCCTGGCTGGTGTTTCCACTGTTTGCCTTGTGCAGTTTCAATCTGCTGGCCGACACCGTGGAAGGTGCGCCGCAAGCGTTGCACCTGCTCGATTACATCAGCGCGGACTACCCGCAAACCGTGCAAGCGGGCAAGGTGATTGATGAGTCCGAGTACCGCGGGCAGCTGGAATCCATCAAGACGTTGCAGGGCCTGATTGCGGCGATGCCGGCCAAGCAGGAGAAGGCGGGGTTGGAGCAGGGCGTGAGCTCGCTGCGCAGTGCCGTCACTGCCCGTCAGGAAGGTGCGGACGTGGCCCGTCAGGCGCGGCAACTCGGTGCGAAACTGGCCGTGACTTATGAAGTCAGTCAGGCACCGATCATTACGCCGGACCCGACCCGTGGTGCGCCGCTGTATGCCCAGCATTGCTCGGTTTGCCACGGTGATGCGGGCGCTGGCGACGGCCCGGCGGGTGTCGGGCTGATGCCACCACCGTCCAATCTGCGAGATACGACGCGCCTGGATCATCTGAGCCTCTACGCGCTCTACAGCACCGTGGGCCTGGGTATTGAAGGCACCGACATGCCGGCTTTTGCCGATCAACTTGATGATCGTCAGCGCTGGGACCTGGCCACCTACATCGCCAGCTTCAGCGCCGACCCGGCGGCTGCAAAATCCGAAAAGACCTACAACATCGCCGACCTGGGGCGTCAGACGCCGGCAGAAGTGCAGGCCGCCGACGGTCCACAAGCCGCTGCGACATTCCGTGCGCAGCGGGCGCAACCGCCGCAGGTCAAGCGTGGCCCGGCGCAGTTGCTCGACTACACCGCTGCCACCCTCGACAAAAGCATCGCGGCCTACCGCGCCGGCGATCACGATCAGGCCTATGACCTGTCTGTCGCCGCGTATCTGGAAGGTTTCGAACTGGTCGAAAGCTCCCTGGACAACGTCAATGCCGTCGTGCGCAAAGACACTGAAAAATCGCTGATGGCCTACCGTCAGTCGTTGCAGGACGGGTTGCCGGTGGCAGAAGCCGAGCAGCGCCTGAACACGGCCAAGGCCAAGTTGAAGGAATCCGCTGACCTGTTGGGCAGCGATGGTTTGAGTTGGTCGCTGAGCTTCATTTCCGGTTTGCTGATTTTGTTGCGCGAAGGTCTGGAAGCGATTCTGGTGTTGGCTGCGATCCTGGCGTTCCTGCGCAACACTGGCCAGCAATCGGCCGTGCGCAGTGTCAATGTCGGCTGGGGACTGGCGCTGTTGGCCGGTCTGGGGACGTGGGCGCTGGCTGCATACGTGATCGATGTCAGCGGTTCGCAGCGCGAATTGCTGGAAGGCGCGACGGCGCTGTTTGCCTCGGTCATGGTGCTCTGGCTTGGCGTGTGGATGCACGACCGTCGTCACGCTGCGGCGTGGCAGGATTACATCAAGAGCAGCTTGGTGGGCGGCGGCGGCCGTTTCGGCTTTGCGATCCTGGCGTTCTTCTCGGTGTATCGCGAGTTGTTTGAAGTGATTCTGTTCTACGAAACCCTGTGGTTGCAGGCCGGACCTGCAGGGCACAACGCGGTGCTGGCCGGCGGCGGGACGGCGCTGGTGTTGCTGGTGGTTTTGGCGTGGGTCATCTTGCGTGGTTCGGCGAAGCTGCCGCTGGCGTTGTTCTTCAGCATCAACGCCGGCCTGTTGTGCGCGTTATCGGTAGTGTTCGCCGGGCATGGCGTGAAGGCGTTGCAGGAAGCGGGGATCTTTGGTACCCGGCCGGTGCCGTTCTTTGATTTTGACTGGCTGGGGATTCACGCGGATGCCTATTCGCTGGGCGCTCAGGCGGTGGCGATCATTGCGATCTTCGTGTTGTACGGTCGCAGTTGGGTGGCCGAGAAGCGTCGGGTGCAGGTTTCCTAAACAACATTCGCTGCGCTCACAATCGCGGGCAAGCCATGTTCCCACGGGTTTAGGGTTAACCTTGTGGGGGCGAGGCGGCTCGCGATTTTTTTTGAAAGAGGAAAACACAATGCGTGTCTGGATCGACGCCGACGCCTGCCCACGGGCGGCCAAGGATCTGGTGGTGAAGTTCGCCCTCAAGCGCCAATACGAAGTGGTGCTGGTGGCGGGGCAGCCGCAGATCAAGCCGGGGCTGGCACTGGTGAAGTTGATCGTGGTGCCGAGTGGCCCGGACGCCGCCGATGATTACCTGGTGGAGCACGCGGTGCCGGGTGAACTGGTGATTTGCAGCGACGTGCCGCTGGCGGATCGTCTGGTCAAGAAGGGGGTGGCGGCACTGGACCCGCGTGGCAAGGAGTTCGATGCGCAGAACATGGGCGACCGGCTCGCGGTGCGCAACCTGTTCACCGACTTGCGTGAACAGGGGCAGATGGGCGGCGGGCCGGCACCGTTTGGCGAACGCGAGAAGCAGGCGTTCGCCAATGCACTGGACCGGATACTGACGCGGCTTACCCGCAAGCCCTGAGCCGTACCGAGAACCTGTGGGCGTGTGTCAGGCGTCGTTTTCGTGGGTCAGTTCGAGCACGCGGTCGACCATTTTGTTGATGCCGGACGCCGCTTCGCTGATGCTTTGCGCCAGCATGTAGGCCGGTGTACACACCAGCTTGCGCGCCTTGTCTTCGACGATTTCAGTCACGGCGCAATCGGTGTGGGTGGCGCCCATTTTGTTCATGACCGCAGCGGTCTCGGCATCATTGCCGATGGTGCAGTTCACCCCTGGCCCATAGATCTTCGCCGCCAGCGCTGGCGAAATACACATCAAGCCCACTGGTTTTCCAGCCTCGGCAAAGGCTTCGGTCAGCGCCAGGACATCCGGTTGCACGGTGCAACCGGCGCCTTCGATGGCGAAGTTCGACAGGTTCTTCGCCGAGCCGAATCCCCCAGGAACGATCAACGCATCGAAGTCGTCGACGTCGGCCTCGCGAATGTCCTTGATGTGGCCGCGAGCAATCCGTGCCGACTCCACCAACACGTTGCGTGACTCGGGCATCTCTTCGCCGGTCAGGTGATTGATCACATGCAATTGCGCGATGTTCGGGGCAAAGCACTGCACCTGAGCACCACGCTGGTCCAGTCTCAGCAGGGTAATCACGCTTTCGTGGATTTCGGCGCCGTCGTACACGCCACAGCCGGAAAGGATCACTGCAATTTTTTTGCTCATGGGCTTTTCTCCAGATTCATGGCGTTAAATGTCCACTAATTTGTCGCTCGTTGCCATAGGGTTAATTCGCGGCTACACCTAGCATCTGTCCTCGGATTCCGATCAGGGCGCGTCATGGACTTCATTCTGTATGCAGTGCCGTTTTTCTTTGCGCTGATCGCTGTCGAGCTGCTGGCCGACCGTTGGCGCGGGGTCAGCCATTATCGCGTGGCGGATGCGATCAACAGCTTGAGCACTGGCGTGCTGTCGACCACTACGGGCCTGTTGACCAAGGGTGTCGGGCTGGTCACCTATGCCTTTGCCCTTGAGCATGTGGCGCTGTTCCAGTTGTCGGCCGAGAGTATCTGGGTCTGGGTGTTTGCCTTCGTCCTCTACGACTTCTGCTACTACTGGCTGCATCGTATGGGGCACGAGCGCAATATCCTCTGGGCGGCGCACTCGGTGCATCACCAGAGCGAGGAGTACAACCTGTCCACGGCGTTGCGCCAGACCAGCACCGGCTTCTTGCTGAGCTGGATTTTCTACCTGCCGATGGCCGTGCTCGGCGTGCCGCTGCTGGTGTTCGTCAGCGTGGCGGCGCTGAATCTGCTGTATCAGTTCTGGGTGCACACCCGGCACATTCCCAAGCTCGGCTGGTTCGAATGGTTCTTCGTGTCGCCGTCCAATCATCGGGCTCACCATGCACAGAACGCTCTCTACATGGATCGCAACTACGGTGGGGTGTTCATTATTTGGGACCGCCTGTTTGGCTCGTTTCAGGAAGAAGACGACAACGAACCGGTGATTTTTGGCGTGACGACGCCGTTGGCGAGCTGGAACCCGCTGTGGGCAAACCTGCAGTTCTATGTGCAGTTGTGGGATGACGCGCGGCGCGCCGAGAGTACGTGGGACAAGCTGCGGATCTGGTTTATGCGCACCGGTTGGCGGCCGGCGGATGTGGCGGCCAGGTACCCGATGAGCAAGCCTGAGTTGAGCCAGTTCCGCAAGTTCGAGGTGCCGCTGGACGGTCGTCAGCAACTGTATGTGGCGTTGCAGTTTTGCGCCTACATCGCGTTGGGCAGCTATTTGATGAACCTGGAACGGAGCCTGCCGACCGCCGCCTTGGTGCTCGGCTGGAGTGCGGTGGCGCTGGGGTTGTTTGCCTTGGGCGTGGCCCTGGAGAATCGCCCGTGGGCGTTGACGCTGGAGCTGCTGCGGCTGGCATCGAACGTGCCGCTGGTGTGGCTGGCGCCGGTGGTCGGGTTGTGGCCGGCCAGCACGGTGGGCTGGATCGGCCTGCTCAGTTACAGCGTGTTGAGCGCTATCGGTCTCTACTGTTGCACAAACCGCTTCACTCGCTTGGCGTCTTAGTCGCTTCGACGGTAGCCTGTCTGGCTTTCAAGGCTTGCTCCTCGGCGTATATCTTCTTCGCCAGACGCGCATTTTTGAACCGTCGGCGCAGCCACAGGCCAAGTCCCAGCACCAGCAAGGCGCCGAGTACCCACAATTCATATTTCTTGACGCTGCCGAGCATGCCTTCCAGTACGGCGCCAAAGTGGTAGGCCGCCGCCGCCAGGGCCGCCGCCCAGATCGCGGCCCCAATTCCGTTGAGCAGCAGGTAACGTCCCGGTGGATAGCCTGACAGGCCGATGGCCACTGGCATCACCGTGCGCAAACCGTAGACAAAGCGGAAGCTCAGCACCCAGATGTCCGGGTGCTTGCGGATGTGTTCCAGCGCCCGGTCGCCCATCATTTGCCAGCGCGGCTTGCGTGCCAGCAGTTTTCGCCCGTGCTTGCGCCCCAGGAAGTACCACAGCTGATCGCCGGCATAACTGCCGAAGAACGCCACGACCACCACCAGGTTGATGTCCATGTATCCGCGGAACGCGAGGAAGCCTGCGAGCACAAGAATGGTTTCGCCTTCGAAGAACGTGCCGAGGAACAAGGCAAAGTAGCCAAAGTCATGCAGAAATTGTTGGAGCATTGTCTGGGTGCTGGCGAAATGAACGCGCAGCCTAACCCTTCGTGCACATTCATGAAAGTGTCCAAATGTGTCTCGACGTGAACATTTCCTACAATGACAATGGAATGCGGCTACCTGTCACAGGGGTGCACATAACTGTCATGCGTTGGTCATAATGGTCGCTTATAACTGTCACGCTCGCCCGTAAGCGCGGGCTCAGGAGTCTGCCGTGAGCTTTACCCCCGCCAACCGTCTATTCCCCGCAACCCGCCTGCGTCGCAACCGTCGTGATGATTTTTCACGTCGACTGGTCCGTGAAAACGTTCTGACCGTCGATGACCTGATCTTGCCGGTGTTTGTGCTGGACGGTGAAAACCGTCGTGAAGCGGTGACTTCGATGCCGGGCGTCGAACGCCTGACCATCGACCTGTTGCTGGAAGAGGCGGCCAAATGGGTCGAACTGGGGATTCCTGCGCTGGCACTGTTCCCGGTGACACCGCCTGAGCTCAAATCGCTGGACGCCGCCGAAGCCTGGAACCCCGAAGGCATTGCCCAGCGCGCCACTCGCGCGCTGCGGGCGCGGTTCCCGGAGCTGGGTGTGATCACCGATGTTGCCCTCGATCCGTTTACCACCCACGGTCAGGACGGCATCCTCGACGAAGAAGGCTACGTGCAGAACGACATTACCGTCGACGCACTGGTCAAGCAGGCCCTGTCGCACGCTGAAGCCGGTGCACAGGTGGTGGCTCCGTCCGACATGATGGACGGTCGCATCCAGGCAATCCGTGAAGCCCTTGAGGTGGCCGAGCACGTCAATGTGCGCATCATGGCCTACTCGGCGAAGTACGCCAGCGCCTATTATGGTCCGTTCCGTGATGCGGTCGGTTCGGCGCTGAACCTGGGCAAGGCCAACAAGGCCAGCTATCAGATGGACCCGGCCAACAGCAACGAAGCCCTGCACGAAGTGGCGGCGGACTTGTCAGAAGGTGCGGACATGGTCATGGTCAAGCCAGGCATGCCCTACCTGGACATCCTTTACCGGGTCAAAGAAGAATTCAAAGTGCCAACGTTTGTTTACCAAGTCAGCGGCGAATACGCCATGCACATGGCGGCAATCCAGAATGGCTGGTTGAGCGAAGGGGTTATTCTCGAATCCCTGACCGCTTTTAAACGTGCAGGCGCCGATGGCATCCTGACTTACTTTGCCGTCCGTGCCGCTCAATTGTTACGAGAGCAAAAATAGCCCTCCCAGGAACATTTCATGAATACCGAAGGACTCACTGAAGTTGCTGTAAAAGAGGCTCAACCCGTGGTCGAGCAAATCGCCGAAACCCCACCGGAGCTGGAGCCCGCTCCGCCCGTGGTGGCCGAAGCCGCCGCAGCGGCGCCAGCGATTGCCATTCCCGGACTGGATGACAGCAGCCTGTACATCCATCGCGAGCTCTCGCAACTGCAATTCAACATCCGCGTGCTTGAGCAGGCGCTGGATGAGTCCTATCCATTGCTTGAGCGGCTGAAGTTTCTGCTGATCTTCTCCAGCAACCTGGACGAGTTCTTCGAAATTCGTGTGGCAGGTCTTAAAAAGCAGATCACCTTCGCCCGTGAACAAGCCGGCGCCGATGGTCTGCAACCGCATCAGGCCCTGGCCCGCATCAGCGAACTGGTACACGGTCACGTTGACCGCCAGTACGCGATCCTCAACGACATTCTGTTGCCGGAACTGGAAAAACATCAGGTCCGCTTCATCCGTCGCCGCTACTGGACGGCCAAGCTCAAGACTTGGGTTCGCCGTTACTTCCGCGACGAAATTGCCCCGATCATTACGCCGATCGGTCTCGACCCGACGCACCCGTTCCCGTTGTTGGTGAACAAGAGCCTGAACTTCATCGTCGAGCTCGAAGGCGTCGACGCCTTTGGTCGCGATTCCGGTCTGGCGATCATCCCGGCGCCGCGTTTGCTGCCGCGGATCATCAAGGTGCCGGAAGAAGTCGGCGGCGCCGGCGACAACTATGTGTTCCTGTCGTCGATGATCCACGCCCACGCCGATGATCTGTTCCAGGGCATGAAGGTCAAGGGCTGCTACCAGTTCCGCCTGACCCGAAACGCCGACCTGGCGCTGGACTCCGAGGATGTCGAAGACCTGGCGCGCGCATTGCGCGGCGAGCTGTTCTCCCGTCGTTATGGCGATGCGGTGCGTCTGGAAGTGGCCGACACTTGCCCGAAACACCTGTCCGATTATTTGCTCAAACAGTTCAACCTGGGCGAGACCGAGCTGTATCAAGTCAACGGTCCGGTGAACCTGACGCGCCTGTTCAGCATCACCGGCCTGGACAGCCAGCGCGAACTGCAATACCTGCCGTTCACCCCGCAGATCCCGAAACTGCTGCAAAACAGCGAAAACATCTTCAGCGTGATCAGCAAGCAGGACATCCTGTTGCTGCACCCGTTCGAATCGTTTACCCCGGTGGTCGACCTGCTGCGTCAGGCCGCCAAAGACCCGCACGTGTTGGCTGTGCGTCAGACCCTGTACCGCTCCGGCGCCAACTCGGAAATCGTCGATGCGCTGGTGGATGCGGCGCGTAACGGTAAAGAGGTCACGGCGGTCATCGAGTTGCGTGCGCGATTCGACGAAGAGTCCAACCTGCAACTGGCCAGCCGTCTGCAAGCGGCCGGTGCGGTAGTGATCTACGGTGTGGTCGGCTTCAAGACCCACGCCAAGATGATGCTGATCCTGCGTCGCGAGGCGGGCGAAATCGTCCGTTACGCACACTTGGGCACGGGCAACTACCACGCTGGCAACGCCCGTCTGTATACCGACTACAGCCTGCTGACCTCCGACGACGCCTTGTGCGAAGACGTCGGCAAACTGTTCAGTCAGTTGATCGGCATGGGTAAGACCCTGCGCATGAAGAAGTTGCTGCACGCGCCGTTCACCCTGAAGAAGGGCATGCTCGACATGATTGCCCGAGAGACGCAGTTCGCCCTCGACGGCAAACCGGCGCACATCATCGCCAAGTTCAACTCGCTGACCGATCCGAAGATCATCCGCGCGCTGTACAAGGCCAGTCAGTCCGGGGTGCGTATCGACCTGATCGTGCGCGGCATGTGCTGCCTGCGTCCAGGCATCGCCGGGGTTTCGCACAACATCCACGTACGTTCGATCATCGGCCGCTTCCTGGAACACACCCGGGTCTTCTACTTCCTCAACGGCGGTGACGAGCAGATGTTCCTGTCCAGTGCCGACTGGATGGAGCGCAACCTCGACAAGCGGGTCGAGACCTGCTTCCCGGTGGAAGGTCGCAAGCTGATTGTGCGGGTCAAGAAAGAGCTGGAGCTGTACCTCACCGATAACACCCACAGCTGGAGCCTGCAGTCGGACGGTCGATACATCCGTAACACACCGACCGGCAACCAGAACCCGCGCAGCGCCCAGGCGACGTTGCTGGAACGTTTGGGCAGTCCGATCCTGACCGTGCGTTAACGCGAACCCGGTGGGCAAAAAAAGGGCGATCCATGTGGATCGCCCTTTTTTTCACCTGCCTCCCTGTAGGAGCACAGCTTGCTGGCGATGACGTCCATTAGATCGCCATCGCCAGCAAGCTGAGCTCCTACCGAAGGGTGTTTTAGCGTGCGTTCAGAACGATATCGACGCGGGTGAGCCATTCCGCTTCAATGGCGAAGTCGGCCTGGGTCAGCTGGTTGTCGTCCAGCCATTTGTCCGGGAATACCACTTCCAGGCTGTTGCCATTGGCTTTCAATTCCACCTGAGGCATTTGCTGGGTGCCGCGGATGTGATGGAACAGGATCGCAAAGCGCAGCAGCACGCACAGACGGATCAGCTTGGTGCCGTCATCGCCGATCTCGGCGAATTTGTCCTTGGGAATATTGCGTCGGTGACCGCGCACCAGCAGCGCCAGCATTTGCTGGTCTTCGCGAGAGAACCCGGCCAGGTCCGAGTGCTCGATCAGGTAGGCGCCATGCTTGTGGTACTGATAGTGGGCGATGTCCAGGCCCACTTCATGGACCTTGGCAGCCCAGCCGAGCAGTTCACGCCAGACGCCATCGTCCAGGTCCCAATCCTCGGCCACTTGATCGAAGGCGTGCAGCGCCTTGCGCTCGACCCGCGCCGCTTGTTCCAGGTCGACGTGATAACGCTCCATCAGCGAACTGAGTGTGCGTTCACGGACGTCTTCGTGATGATGACGGCCCAACAGATCGTAGAGCACGCCTTCACGCAGGGCGCCTTCGCAGTGGTCCATGCGTTGCAGTTCGAGCGAGTCGAAAATCGCTTCGAGAATCGCCAGGCCTGCCGGGAAAATGGCCCGGCGGTCGGGCTTGATGCCGTCGAAGTCGATTTTCTCGACGTCGCCGAGCTTGATCAGCTTGCGTTTGAGCCAGGCCAGGCCTTCGGCATTCACTTCGCCTGTGCCGTGGCCGCCGGCCTTCAGTGCCAGGCCGATGGCGCGAATGGTGCCCGAGGAGCCAATGGCTTCATCCCAGGTCAGGCGATGCAGGGCATGCTCGATGCTCATGATCTCCAGCCGCGCGGCGGTGTACGCCTGGGCGTAACGGGCCGGGGTGATCTTGCCATCCTTGAAATAGCGCTGGGTGTAGCTGACGCAACCCATTTGCAGGCTTTCGCGCAGCAGCGGTTCGAAGCGCTGGCCGATGATGAATTCGGTACTGCCGCCGCCGATGTCGGCCACCAGGCGCTTGCCCGGGGTGTCTGCGAGGGTGTGGGAGACGCCAAGGTAGATCAGGCGCGCTTCTTCACGACCGGAGATGACTTCCACCGGGTGGCCGAGAATTTCTTCGGCGCGGCGGATGAATTCGGCGCGGTTGCGCGCTTCACGCAGGGCGTTGGTGCCGACGATGCGGACGGCACCCGGGGGCATACCGTTGATCAGTTGGGCAAAACGCTTGAGGCAGTCGAGCCCTCGCTGCATGGATTCTTCGTTGAGGTGGCGTTCTTCGTCGATGCCTGCGGCCAGTTGAACCTTCTCCCCGAGACGCTCGAGAATACGGATTTCGCCGTTCTGGGCCTTGGCCACGACCATGTGAAAGCTGTTGGAGCCCAGGTCTATTGCGGCGATCAGGGACAGATTCTTGGCTTGGGATTGCGGCATGGTCAGGGGGTCTCGGTCGATAACCTCGACATCGTGCCACGATCAAAGGCTGGCGCCAACGCGCAGTGTTCAAAGCCTTGATCCAGCACAACCCTGTGGCGAGGGGCTCGCCCCGTTGAGCGGCGAAGCAGCCCCCCTCGCCACGAATTCTCGCCAGGCAGGGATATGAGCTATACCCAAACTCATGCAGCACCATAGCGAGACTCAATCATCTGCACCTTCCTGAACAAGGGAAGGGCAGCTATGATGGGCCACGTTTTTTTGCTTACAACCTGGAGACTTCCATGAGCAGCGATCTTATCAAACACGTTAGCGACGCTAGCTTCGAGGCCGACGTACTCAAGGCCGAAGGCGCTGTACTGGTCGACTACTGGGCTGAATGGTGCGGCCCTTGCAAAATGATCGCTCCTGTTCTGGACGAAATTGCTGAAACCTACAAAGGCAAGCTGACCGTTGCCAAATTGAACATCGACGAAAACCAGGAAACCCCGGCCAAGCATGGCGTGCGTGGTATCCCGACGCTGATGCTGTTCAAGAACGGCAACGTTGAAGCGACCAAGGTCGGCGCGCTGTCGAAGTCGCAACTGGCTGCCTTCCTCGACGCCAACATCTAAGCGTTGATCAAAGCGTCATCAAAAAGGCCCCGCATATTGCGGGGCCTTTTCGTTATTGAGGGCTAGACGCTCCGAAACTCAGGTGGTACATTCGGCCCCGCACTGGTTTCTCCATTGCCCCCTGCTAGCCGTCGCCGACGCACTCCTTTTCGAATAAGTACGCGATCCTGTCGCCTTCTCCGCGGCGCGGCCTCATTAAGCCAAAAGCTTAATTTCCCCCCTCCATAAATGATTACGTCATTCCTATATGAATCTGACTGAACTCAAGCAAAAGCCGATTACCGAACTGCTCGAATTGGCCGAACAGATGGGCATAGAAAATATGGCCCGTTCGCGCAAGCAGGACGTGATTTTCTCCCTGCTCAAAAAGCACGCTAAAAGCGGCGAGGAAATCTCCGGTGATGGCGTGCTGGAGATTCTCCAGGACGGCTTCGGCTTCCTGCGCTCCGCTGACGCTTCCTATCTCGCAGGTCCAGACGATATCTACGTCTCGCCGAGCCAGATCCGCCGCTTCAACTTGCGCACCGGTGACACCATCGTTGGCAAGATCCGTCCTCCAAAGGAAGGCGAGCGTTATTTCGCGCTGCTCAAGGTTGATACGATCAACTACGATCGTCCCGAGAACGCGAAAAACAAGATTCTCTTCGAGAACCTGACCCCGCTGTTCCCGACTGTGCGCATGAAGATGGAAGCCGGCAACGGTTCCACCGAAGACTTGACCGGTCGTGTCATCGACCTGTGCGCCCCGATCGGCAAAGGCCAGCGCGGTCTGATCGTTGCACCGCCGAAAGCCGGTAAAACCATCATGCTGCAGAACATTGCGGCAAACATCGCCCGTAACAACCCGGAAGTTCATCTGATCGTGCTGCTGATCGACGAACGTCCGGAAGAAGTGACCGAAATGCAGCGCACCGTGCGCGGCGAAGTGGTTGCCTCGACGTTCGACGAGCCGCCAACCCGTCACGTGCAGGTTGCCGAGATGGTGATCGAGAAGGCCAAGCGCCTGGTCGAACACAAGAAAGACGTGGTGATCCTGCTCGACTCCATCACCCGTCTGGCCCGTGCCTACAACACCGTGATCCCGAGCTCCGGCAAAGTGCTCACCGGTGGTGTCGATGCCCACGCCCTGGAGAAACCGAAACGTTTCTTCGGCGCCGCGCGGAACATCGAAGAAGGCGGTTCGCTGACCATCATCGCCACCGCGCTGGTTGAAACCGGCTCGAAGATGGACGAAGTGATCTACGAAGAATTCAAAGGCACCGGCAACATGGAACTGCCTCTGGATCGCCGTATCGCTGAAAAACGCGTCTTCCCGGCCATCAACATCAACCGTTCCGGTACCCGCCGCGAAGAGTTGCTGACGGCCGACGACGAGTTGCAGCGCATGTGGATCCTGCGCAAGCTGCTGCACCCGATGGACGAAATCGCTGCCATCGAGTTCCTGGTCGACAAGCTGAAAACGACCAAGACCAACGACGAGTTCTTCTTGTCGATGAAGCGCAAGTAAGACGGTTTACAAGCCGCTAAAAATGGCGTCCTTCGGGACGCCATTTTTTTTTGCAAAAAAAAAGGGAGGTTTGTGGTGACGGTTGGTCAGTACAAAAGCGAATTGGGCGTGCGACCCCAATAATTTCAACTGATTGGCTTTCTTGCTTATGACCACGCTTGCTTATCGAAGAGACATCGACGGCTTACGCGCAATCGCCGTGATTGCGGTGGTGTTGTTCCATTTCGGTGTTCCTGGCTTCACCGGCGGTTTCGTCGGTGTAGACATCTTTTTTGTGATTTCCGGCTACCTGATTACCTCGATTATCTGGAATCAGCGACAGGCCGGGCGCTTCAGTTTTGTCGATTTCTGGGCCCGTCGCGCGCGGCGAATCCTGCCCGCGCTGTTCGTGATGATCGCTGCCGTGCTCGCAGTCGGCTGGTTCCTGCTGGCGCCCAAGGATTACGAAGAGCTGGGCCGCTCGGTGCGCTACCAGGTGATGTTCGTCTCCAACCTCTTGTTCATGCGTCAGGATGGTTACTTTGATGTGGCTTCCGACCTCAAGCCGTTGCTGCATACGTGGTCGCTGGCGGTTGAGGAGCAGTTCTACATTGTTTTTCCGTTACTGCTGATCCTGCTGTCGAGTCGCCTGAAACATTGGCGACTGGCGCTGTTCGCCGTGTTGCTGGTGTCGTTCGGGCTCAGTGTGTGGGCCGTTGCGCATCACCCTGAAAAAGCATTTTTCCTGTTGCCGATGCGTGCCTGGGAGCTGTTGGCCGGTGGCATGCTGGCCGTTGCGCCCAGAAGCCAATGGCGTCTGACAACGATGGGGGCACAAGCGATCAGCCTGGCTGGCTTGGCGCTGATTCTGTTGGCGGTGTTGTGCTACGACAAAAGCACGCCATTTCCCGGTGCTGCGGCATTGCTGCCGACACTCGGTGTGGTCGCGCTGATCCGGGCCAACGGGCATCAGCCGACATTTGTCGGCAGACTGCTGGCCAGTCGTGTGCTGGTCGGTCTCGGGCTGATTTCCTATTCCTGGTACTTGTGGCACTGGCCGGTGTTTGTTTTTGCCAACTACGCCAGTCTTGATGAGCTTGGCCCTTTCGATATCACAGGATTGATCTTGCTCAGCCTGGTGTTGGGTTATCTGTCGTGGCGATTTGTCGAGACGCCGTTTCGCGAGCGGCGGTTGTGGGCGGGGCGCCGGCAGATCCTGCTTGCCGCCGCGTGCGGTGTGCTGGTGCTCGGCCTGGCCGGTCAGGCATTGCGCTGGACCGATGGATTACCCTCGCGCTTATCTGAACAGGCCCTTCAATACGCCAAAGCGAAGGAGTGGCGGCCGGAACTGATGCGCTGCCTGGCCGACGACAAAACCCCGGACGACCAACTCTTTTGTCACTACGGCACGCCAACGCCGACCGTATCAACGGCGCTGGTCTGGGGTGACAGTCATGCCGCCGCACTGATCCCGGTGTTCGATGAGGGGGCGCACCAGCACGGTGTCAGTGTGATGCTCGCCAGCTCCCCCGGCTGCATCCCGGTTGAAGGGCTGGAGCATGAAGCGCAGTGTGCCCGGTTCAATCGCCGGGTCGAACAAGCCTTGACCCGGCAATCGGTCGGCGATGTGGTGCTGGTCGCGCACTGGAGTCTGTATCTGTATGGCGATGTGAAAGGCGATCTTGGTCATGTCCTGACGGACGCCCGTGGCCGTTATGACCGCGCCATCGCCGAGCAACGATTGGCCGAAGGATTACAGGCGACCGTGCGGCAGCTACGAGAGGGTGGGCATCGCGTCTGGCTGGTAAAGGAAGCGCCGCTGCAAACCTTCAGTCCGCCTTATCGTCTCAGCCGCCTGGCGATGCTGCATCGCCCGACCGACGACGTGGGGCTGGCGGTGACTGAACACCTCAAGCGCCAAGCGTTCATCAGTCAACTGTTCACGCAACTGGCGCAAGCCAACCCGGGCGTGACGGTGGTGGATCCGGCGCCGGTGCTGTGTGATGAAGCGGGACTTTGCCGCGCCGAACTCGGTGGTCAGTCGTTGTACACCGACACCAATCACCTGTCCGAGGCCGGCGCGCGGTTCATCGCCCCGGTCCTTGAGCCGTTGTTCAAGCACTTGCGAGCACGGGCAGCACTGGGCAATGGCAACGCGAATGCAGCCAACTGAACAGCGATAAGCTGCCAGCGGACGGCAGAGCAGGTAGGATGTACGCCTATTTTAGGGGTGCCATCGTCAATGAAATTCAAGGACCTTCGGGATTTCGTGCAGCAGCTTGAGCAGCGCGGAGAGTTGAAACGCATCCAGATCCCCGTCTCTCCAGTGCTGGAGATGACCGAAGTCTGTGATCGCACGCTGCGGGCCAAGGGGCCGGCGCTGCTGTTCGAAAACCCTACCGGCTACGACATTCCGGTGCTCGGCAACCTGTTTGGCACCCCCGAGCGGGTCGCCATGGGCATGGGCGCCGAGTCGGTCAGCGAGCTGCGCGAGATCGGCAAGCTGCTGGCCTTCCTCAAAGAGCCCGAGCCGCCGAAGGGCTTGAAAGACGCCTGGTCGAAGTTGCCGATCTTCCGCAAGATCATTGCCATGGCGCCGAAAGTCGTCAAAGACGCGGTGTGCCAGGAAGTGGTCATCGAAGGCGACGACGTCGACCTGGCGATGCTCCCCGTGCAAACCTGCTGGCCGGGCGATGTCGGCCCGTTGATCACCTGGGGCCTGACGGTCACAAAGGGGCCGAACAAGGACCGCCAGAACCTCGGCATCTACCGTCAGCAAGTGATTGGCCGCAACAAGGTCATCATGCGCTGGTTGAGCCATCGAGGTGGCGCGCTGGACTACCGCGAGTGGTGCGAGAAGCACCCGGGCCAGCCGTTCCCGGTGTCCGTGGCGTTGGGTGCTGACCCGGCGACCATCCTTGGTGCCGTGACGCCGGTACCGGACAGCCTTTCCGAATACGCTTTCGCCGGTCTGCTGCGCGGCAATCGCACCGAGCTGGTGAAGTGCCGGGGCAACGACCTGCAAGTCCCTGCGACTGCCGAGATCATTCTCGAAGGCGTGATCCATCCCGGCGAAATGGCCGATGAAGGTCCGTATGGCGACCACACCGGTTACTACAACGAAGTCGACAGCTTCCCGGTGTTCACCGTCGAGCGCATCACGCATCGGATCAAACCGATTTACCACAGCACTTACACCGGCCGTCCGCCGGATGAGCCGGCGATTCTCGGTGTGGCGCTGAACGAAGTGTTCGTGCCGATCCTGCAGAAGCAGTTCCCGGAAATCACCGACTTCTATCTGCCGCCCGAAGGCTGCTCGTACCGCATGGCCATCGTGACCATGAAGAAGTCGTATCCGGGGCACGCCAAGCGGGTAATGCTGGGTGTCTGGTCGTTTTTGCGACAGTTCATGTACACCAAGTTCGTTATCGTCACTGACGACGATATCAACGCCCGGGACTGGAACGACGTGATCTGGGCCATTACCACGCGCATGGACCCCAAGCGCGACACGGTGATGATCGACAACACGCCGATCGACTACCTCGACTTCGCCTCGCCGGTCTCAGGCCTGGGGTCGAAAATGGGGCTCGATGCCACGCATAAATGGCCGGGCGAAACCACTCGCGAGTGGGGCCGGGTGATCGTCAAGGACGACGCCGTGACCCAACGGATCGATGCCATCTGGAATCAGTTAGGAATAGATTGATGCGTGTAACCTTGCAGCCCTCCGGAGCAGTGCTAGAGATTCTGCCCGGCGAGCGGATTCTCGATGGTGCGCGGCGCCTGGGCTACGAATGCCCGCAAAGCTGCCGCAATGGCAATTGCCACGTATGTGGCGCGTTGCTGGTGGAAGGTCGGGTCGAGCAGGCAGGCCATGTGCGTGACCATGGCGAGTTCTACACTTGCATAGCAGAGCCGCTGGAAGACTGCATCGTGCTGTGGGATGGCGTGCTCGCGCTGGGAGAACTGCCGGTGCGCAGCGTGTCGTGTCAGGTCATTGAATGCAGGGACGTCGGCGGCGACACCTGGCGTGTGCGCCTGCGCGCGCCGGCCGGTAAGCCACCGCGTTATCACGCTGGCCAGTATTTGATGATCGAACGTGAGAATGGCGAGAAATCCGCGTTCTCGCTGGCCTCGGCACCCCATGGCGGACGAGATCTGGAGATCCATGTGCTGGCGCGCGAAAACAGTGCGCTGAGCCTGATCGCACAGTTGCAACGCAACCCGATAGTGCGGGTCGAGCTGCCATTCGGCGATACCCACCTTGCAGAGTTGCCGGACGGTCCGCTGGTGCTGATCGGCGCGGGCACCGGCATGGGCCAGATTCACAGCCTGATCGAACACTGCCGCGCCGCAGGCTTCAAGCATCCAGTGCACCTGTATTGGGGCGTGCGCCGTCCTGAAGACTTTTACCAGATTGAGCATTGGGATGAGTGGCTGAAACTGCCCAACCTGTTCCTGCACAAAGTCGTCAGTGATCAGTGCGGTTGGCAAGGGCGTTGCGGGATGTTGCACGAGATAGTGTGTGAGGATTTCCCGGATCTTAAATCCTTGCATGTCTACGCCAGCGGATCTCCGGCGATGGTCTATGGCACGCTGGATGCCTTGGTCGAAGCCGGGATGGACGCTCATCAAATGCGCGCGGATGTGTTTGCGTACGCGCCGCGATCTTGATCCGCGATCTTGATCCGTGATCTTGATCCTCAATCTTGATCCAAGCCTTTAGAACCGCACCCCGGTCGTAACCATGGCTGCGTTGGCGCCGAGAAAAACCAGCTCGGCGGCCAACGGTCCATAGTGAGTGCCGACCGACGGAATGATCACCGGCGCAACGCCGTAGCGGTTCAATGGAATCTTATCCTTGTAGTCACCGCTATAACCCTGCAACAGGCCGCCAGTCACTTTCAGGTACACCGGATAATTGGCGCTGTCATAGCGTTTACCGGCGTAGGCGTAGTTAGAGCGCTGCCTGAACGAGTTACGAAAAGTCGCCCCGCCAAATACCCAGCCCGATGCCTGATTGCGCTCAATACCAATCAAATCCTGATTGTTATTGTGTTCTGGGTCCGGTGAGTAATGTTTGGTATAGACACTGGTCTGTGCGTACCAAAAACCTTTGCCCTGTGAGTCCTCCAGCGCCATTGCCTGGTCGAACGGAATCAATAGGAAGAGGGTGAAAAGCCCTGGAATTTTCATCATGCAGCCTCGGTTAAACGGGGTGGCTTGCGCCAGAGGAAGGCCGTTATACGTAGGCGTTCAGTGACAGAGAAGTCAGAAAGTCCGATATTTTAGTAGGAAGTTTCCTGCATCTTCTTGAACCGAACCTGAACGAGTGGAAGGCTTATGCATATTTCATTCAGGTATTTAAGATATTCCTGCGATGGTATTAGGCTATATAAAACTCGATAGCGAGGCTGATAATCCCGATTTAGCGCTATTGCGAGTGTCATACATCCTTTAGCACTTTTCGTTTTACGGTTACTGCTATATGTTCTATGAAGCGAGTTTTGCTTACATCTTGTAATACTTGTGGGGCCGAACACTTTCATCATGACCGCCATTGAATCTGCTTTTGTGAATCCGGCTTACCCTCCGCGTCTCGATCTGGGGCCGCAGCTGACGCACGAACAACTTCTCGTCTCGATGCAATCGACCATGGCGCGTCACAAGGGCGGGCCGGTGTGGTTGTTCGCTTACGGTTCGCTGATCTGGCGACCAGAGTGTTCGGCAGTAGAGCGCGTTCGCGGCCGAGTGCATGGTTACCATCGCGGTTTGTACCTGTGGTCCCACGAACATCGCGGCACGCCGGAAATGCCTGGTCTGGTGTTCGGCCTGGACCGCGGCGGCTCCTGCAGTGGCTTCGCCTATCGCCTGCCCGAAGAACAACTTGAAGCTTCGCTGTATGCACTTTGGCAACGCGAAATGCCCGTCCCGTCCTATCGCCCGCACTGGCTCAACTGCCGTCTCGAAGACGGAAGCCAGGTGCAGGCGTTGGGATTTGTTCTGGAGCGGCACCTGCCCAGCTATGCCGGCAACTTGCCGGATCATGTGCTGAGCCAGGTGTTCGAAAGCGCTTGCGGGCGGTACGGCACCACTCGCGATTATGTCGAGCAGACCGCTCATGCCCTGCGTAGCCACGCCATGCCAGACCGGAATCTGGAGGCGCGGCTCAAGCGCTGCAAATCAAAAGCCGATCAGGCAATCGCTTCGCGGGTCTGACTGACGACGTTCCTTTACGAACCTGTCGCTCAGCTGTAAGAACAGGGTGTTTTCACCACCTGTGGACATGGGGGGGCTTAGACTCGCGGACAGTCCAGCCGATTGATCAACAGAGATAAGAGATGCCCCTGACGGTTCGCATGTTGGTGCCGAGATTATTGGTGGCGGCCGCTCTCACTGTTGGGTTGCTGGCATTGGTGATTGCCGACCATCCCGTCCAGTCCGGTCTGCGCAACACTACCGTGATGATCATTCGTCATGCGGAAAAACCCAGCGTGGGCACGGAGCTCAATGCCCGAGGCGAACAACGGGCAGCCGCCTATGTCGACTATTTCAATCCGCTGAAGCTGGAGGGGCAGACACTGACCCCTCAACGGCTGATTGCTGCCGGCGACAGTCCGGAGAGTTCGCGCTCGCGCTTGACCCTGACTCCGCTGGCGCAACATTTGAACTTGCCGATCGAGCAGCCTTACATCAACGTTGATGTTCATAAATTGGTCAAACTGTTGCGCCAGAGCAATCAGGCGCAAACGGTGTTGATCGCCTGGCACCACGGGCGCATCAACAAATTGATTGCAGCTTTCGGCGGCAACAGCATGGCACTGATGGGGCAGGAGAAATGGCCGGACGGCGTCTATGACTGGGTGATCGTTTTACGCTTCGATGAGAATGGGCGACTGATCCCGTCGCGCAGCGAGAAGGTTCAGCCGCATCTGTTGCCGGGCGATGGAGCGGTCCCGCCCGGCAATTGACGGCGACTTTGCGGCTGTCAGCGAACCTGCACCACAACCTTGCCCACAGCCTTGCGCTGCCCAAGATCATTGATCGCCTGTGCCGCATTGCTCAGCGGATACACCTGTGACACCAGCGGCTTCAACTTGCCCTCGGCAAACCAGCCGAACAACTGCTGGAAATTCGCTGCATTGTCCTGCGGCTGGCGTTGAGCAAACGAGCCCCAGAACACTCCGACCACGGCGGCCCCTTTGAGCAGTGCCAGGTTGACCGGGAATTCCGGAATGCGTCCGCTGGCGAAACCGACCACCAGCAGTCGGCCGTTCCAGGCGATGGCGCGCACAGCCTGATCAAACAGGTCGCCGCCGACCGGGTCGTAGATCACGTCGGCGCCTTGGCCGTCGGTGAGGCGTTTGATTTCGTCCTTGAGGCTGGTTTCGCTGTAGTTGATCAGCTCATCGGCGCCAGCGGCCTTGGCCACGGCAAGCTTTTCGGCACTGCTGGCAGCGGCGATCACGCGGGCGCCCATGGCTTTGCCGATTTCCACCGCCGCCAGGCCAACACCGCCGGAAGCACCCAGCACCAGCAGCGTTTCGCCGGGTTGCAGGTTGCCGCGTTGCTTGAGGGCGTGCATCGAGGTGCCATAGGTCATGCTGAAGGCGGCGGCCGTGTTGAAGTCCATCGAGGGCGGGATCGGTAATACGTTGTAGCCTGGTACTGCGATTTGCTCGGCAAAGCTGCCCCAGCCGGTCAGGGCCATGACCCGGTCGCCGACCTTGAGATGACTGACCTTTTCGCCCACTGCGCTGACCACGCCGGCGGCTTCACCTCCCGGGGAGAAAGGGAAGGGCGGCTTGAATTGATATTTGCCCTCGATGATCAGCGTGTCCGGGAAGTTGACCCCGGCGGCGTGCACGTCCAGCAGGATTTCATTCTTCTTGGCGACAGGACTGGCGACGTCTTCCAGTACCAGCGATTCGGCAGGGCCGAAGGCTTTGCACAGCACGGCTTTCATCAGGGCTATTCCTTTGGGAGTGATGGCCGATAAGTGTAGGTGTGTGAGTCGATGGGTCAACGAGCATGCCCGACCCTGATAGTCAGCCATAAGCTTGTGCTTGAGCGGCGGGTCGTTATGCTAGGCCGCAAACCGGATAAGGAGCGAATTGTGAAAGCGTGGATCATGTTGTTGCTGGCCCTGTCTCTGCCTGTGGCAGCGATGGCCGAAGAAGCCAAAGAAGGTGAAGCTCCGAAGGTCAATTACATCACCCTGAGTCCGCCGTTCGTGGGCAACTATGGGCTGGACGGTACGCCGAAGCTCAAGGTCTACAAGGCAGATGTGGCATTGCGCGTGACCGGTGAGGACGCCACCAAGGCCGTGAAGGCCAATGAACCGCTGATCCGCAATCAGCTGGTGGCGTTGTTTGCCCAGCAAACCACCGAGACGATGAACAACGTCGAAGCCAAGGAAAAACTGCGCCAGGAAGCCTTGAAGCAGACCCAGCAGGTGATGAACGACGAAACCGGCAAGCCGGTGGTTGAGGATTTGTTGTTCAACAACCTGATCATTCAATAAGACTTCTGTTGTCTGATCCGGCCTCATCGCGGGCAAGCCCGCTCCCACAATATTCTCCAGTGTATGCAGGTTTTGCATCCACCCCAGATCTCTGTGGGAGCGGGCTTGCCCGCGATGGCATTCTCAGACGCGCAGGCGTTTCTACGGTTTGAGCGCGATGACTGCCGCCCACTGTTCAGCCGTGACAGGCATCACCGACAACCGCGAGCCCTTCTGCACCAATGGCATCTCGGCCAGCGCGGTCTGCTGCTTCAGATAATCGAGCTTCAACACCCTGGCAAACGTCTCGACATGTGCGACATCGATCGCGCTCCAGGCGTTTTTTTCTGCCGTGGCCTTCGGATCGTAATAATGACTCTCCGGCTCCAATGCCGTGGGGTCCGGATAGGCCGCTTCGACAATTTTCCCTATCCCGGCAATTCCCGGCTCCGGGCAACTGGAGTGGTAGAAGAAAAACTCGTCACCGACCGCCATCGTCCGCAAAAAATTACGCGCCTGATAGTTGCGAACCCCGTCCCAGCGCGCTTGGCCGAGCTTCTCCAGGCCCTTGATCGAGAGTTCGTCCGGCTCGGATTTCATCAGCCAATAGGCCATGGATTTTGCTCCTTGCGAGGTGAGTGGACAGGTTGTCCGGCAATTTTATGACAAACCGACAGTCGGTTGACGCCAGCGTTTGCGTGTCAGTTCACGTTGTCGCAAAATGCCGGCCTTCTAAGCTTGACGCTGCTGCACGGCCTACACCTACAACGGAAACCGCTGCTGTCATCGTGTTGATGTGCCTTTGGGGGGCAATCGATGAAACGCAAACCGGATTTACTATGGATTTTGGTTATTTTGTTCGGCCTCGGCGTCGTAACCACCGGTTATGCCCAAAGCCTGTGGAATAACAAGACTGACGCGCCGATCGAAATCGCGCAGCAACAGCAACCGTCGGCCTTCAAGCGCTAAACCTGTCTTTTGGACGCCGCTCTTGGCAGTGGCGTCTAGCGTGCGAAGTACCACGCCTTGTCTGTCACCGTTCCCTGCAGCGGTACATCCCAGCTCGCCTGAGCCAATCGTTCGACTTTCTGACATTCATGGGCCAGCCCCAGCAGCGTCGGCTTGCGCCAGGATTTGCGGCGCGCCAGATAGGCCAGGCTTCGATCGTAGAAACCACCGCCCATGCCCAGGCGTCCGCCGACATCGTCAAACCCCACCAATGGCAACAAAATCAGATCCAGAGCCCAGACTTTGCGTTGCCGGGCGAGGTTGTGCCGTGGTTCGAGGATGCGGAAGCGGTTGGGTTTGAGTGTTTCGCCCGGGCGAATTCGCTGGAACACCATTTTGGTTCGCGGCCAGGCACTGAGCACCGGCAGATACGTCGCCTTGCCCCGACGTTGGGCGGCACGCAGCAATACGCGCGGGTCAATTTCACCGTCGGTCGGCAGGTACAGGGAGATGTGTCTGGCGCGGCGAAACAACGGCTGTTGGGCCAATTGCTTGTACAGCCCGCGAGCAGCCTGGCGCTGTTGACTGGGTGTCAGTGCGCGGCGGGCCTTGCGCAGCATGCGTCGAAGTTGCGGGCGGGGAAGCAGCGCAGGTTCGGTCATGGATTCAGGCTTCGGCAGGACGAGTACGTAAAGCGTACCCGTAAAAAAGCCGATGCCGGCATAAAACCGGCATCGGACTGGAATCAGGCTCCCCGGATGAACCGCTGCTGACTTAGCCCTTGAACCCGAAAGTTCAAGGTGGAAGATGCAGTAGGCTTTAAGGCTTTCCGTCTAGCGGACATGCACACCAGCCCAACGTGCAACCTCCAGGGTAGTGCGAATCGGCTCAGGGACGTGGTCAACTGGCAAGCACCCCAGGGAGTGTTGCGAGTATAACCCAAGCGGTTCGACGAATCAGCCTTTGGTGACGTCCGGATCGGTGGCGAGCACCAGATCGACGCGATCCAGCAAGTCGCGCACCTGTTCGCGAGTCGAGCCGCTGGCCTGTACATCCGGGCGTTCTTCCTTGTGCAGCAGGTCGTGCGTAATGTTCAGCGCGGCCATGACGGCAATGCGGTCGGCGCCGATGACTTTGCCGCTGCTGCGGATTTCACGCATCTTGCCGTCCAGGTAGCGGGCGGCGCTCACCAGGTTGCTGCGTTCTTCCTGGGGGCAAATGATCGAATATTCTTTGTCGAGGATCTGCACGGTAACGCTATTGCTTGAACTCATGAGTCTTGCTCCAGGGCCTTGAGGCGCGAAATCATCGATTCGACCTTACGCCGGGCGATTTCGTTTTTTTCAATGAGGTGCGCGCGTTCCTCGCGCCAGGTCTTTTCCTGAGCTAGTAAGAGTCCATTTTGACTCTTAAGTTGCTCGACTCGATTAATCAGCAGTTCGAGTCTGGCCATCAGCGCTTGCAGGTCGGTGTCTTCCATTGTGTCCACTGATATTGTGCTTGATGGGTGGTAGCTGGCGGACAGCCTTTAATAGTCTTGGCGAGTCTGTCGATGTAGGATACAAGGCCTTCATTCTAGACATAGCGCCGTCTGGCGCCTAGCTGCCCATGACCATTCAGAATTCCCCGTACCAAGCCTTCGCCACACTGCTGACCTCCAGCGGTCATAACGTCTCGCCTGCCGAACTGCATGGCCTGTTGCTCGGCCGCAGTTGCGCCGGTGCCGGTTTCAATGCCGAAGAGTGGTTGATCGATGCCGCCGAACTGCTGGAAAGCGAACCGCAGGACAACGTCCGCAACGCCTTGATCGGCTTGCAGGATATGGTCAAGGGCGAGCTGACCGGCGACGACGTGACCGTTGTTCTGCTGCTGCCGACCGATGACGCGCCCCTGGTTGACCGTGCCGTCGCACTGGGTGAGTGGTGCCAGGGCTTCCTCAGCGGTTTCGGCTTGAACTGCCGGGACAGCAGCACGCTCAGCACTGAAGCCACCGAAGTATTGCAGGACCTGGCGGCCATTTCTCAGGTGCAAGATGCCCTGGAAGAGTCCGAAGATGGCGAAAGCGATTACATGGAAGTCATGGAATACCTGCGCGTAGCGCCGCTGCTGCTGTTCTCCGAGACCAAAAAAGACGTGCCGGCCGCTGCCAAACCGTCTTTGCATTAATCGTAAAAGGGAAAACCATCTGCCCATGATTCATATCCCGAAATCGGAATACAGCCGTCGCCGCAAGGCCTTGATGGCGCAGATGGAACCCAACAGCATCGCCATCCTGCCCGCCGCCGCGGTGGCCATCCGCAACCGCGACGTCGAGCACGTCTATCGTCAGGACAGCGATTTCCAGTACCTCAGCGGTTTTCCCGAGCCTCAGGCGGTCTTTGTCTTGATGCCGGGGCGTGCGCATGGCGAATACATCCTGTTCTGCCGTGAGCGCAACGCCGAGCGCGAGTTGTGGGACGGCTTGCGCGCCGGTCAGGAGGGCGCGATCCGCGACTTCGGTGCCGACGATGCCTTCCCCATCACTGACATCGACGACATCCTGCCGGGCCTGATCGAAGGCCGTGACCGGGTGTATTCGGCCATGGGCAGTAACCCCGAATTCGATCGGCACCTGATGGACTGGATCAACGTGATCCGCTCCAAAGCGCACCTCGGTGCCCAGCCGCCGAACGAATTTGTTGCCCTGGATCATCTGCTTCACGACATGCGCCTGTATAAATCGGCGGCAGAAGTGAAGGTGATGCGTGAAGCCGCACGGATTTCTGCCCAGGCGCATATCCGGGCGATGCAGGCCAGCCGCGCCGGGCTCCACGAGTTCAGCCTCGAAGCCGAGCTTGATTACGAGTTCCGCAAGGGCGGGGCGAAGATGCCGGCCTACGGTTCGATCGTCGCGGCGGGGCGCAACAGTTGCATCCTGCATTACCAGCAGAATGACGCCGTGCTCAAGGACGGTGACCTGGTGCTGATCGACGCCGGTTGCGAGATCGACTGCTACGCCAGCGACATCACCCGCACCTGGCCGGTCAACGGCAAGTATTCACCGGAGCAGAAAGCGATCTACGAGTTGGTGCTGGCGTCGCAAGAAGCCGCGTTTGCCGAAATCGCCCCGAACAAGCACTGGAATCAGGCGCACGAAGCCACGGTTAAAGTGATTACTGCCGGCCTGGTGAAGCTTGGCCTGTTGCAGGGTGACGTCGACGAGTTGATCGCCAGCGAAGCCTACAAGGCGTTTTACATGCACCGCGCCGGTCACTGGCTGGGGATGGATGTGCATGACGTCGGCGAATACAAGGTCGGTGGCGAATGGCGTGTGCTGGAAGTCGGCATGGCGCTCACCGTGGAGCCGGGAATCTACATTTCCCCGGACAACCAGAACGTGGCGAAGAAATGGCGCGGTATCGGCGTGCGCATCGAGGACGACGTGGTGGTGACCAAGACCGGTTGTGAAATATTAACCAAAGGCGTACCGAAAACGGTTGCCGAGATCGAGGCCCTGATGGCGCAAGCGCGGACACAAGCAGCATGAGCCGGGTCAATCTGGCAATCATCGGTGGCGGCCTGGTGGGCGCCAGCCTGGCGTTGGCGTTGCAGGCCGGGGCCAAGTCTCGCGGCTGGAAAATCGTCCTGATCGAGCCATTCGCCCCGGGTGATACGTACCAGCCGAGCTACGATGCTCGCTCCTCGGCGCTGTCCTATGGTGCCAAACAGATTTATCAACGGTTGGGCGTCTGGCAGGAAATTTCCCGCCGCGCCGAGCCGATCAAGCAGATTCATGTGTCCGACCGTGGACGTTTTTCCACCGCGCGTTTATCGGCAATGGAAGAGGGCGTTCCGGCACTGGGTTATGTGGTGGAAAACGCCTGGCTGGGCCAATGCCTCTGGCAAGGCCTGGACAAGGACGTGGTCACTTGGCGCTGCCCGGCGGAAGTCACCCGCATGGAACCGCTGACTGACGGTTACCGCCTGACCCTCAATGACGAAACCACCCTGGAGTGCGACTTGGCGGTGCTCGCCGATGGCGGCCGTTCAGGCCTGCGCGAGCAACTGGGGATCGGCATCAAGAAACGCCCGTATAACCAAAGTGCCCTGATCGCCAACATCACCCCGAGCGAAGCGCACAACGGCATGGCGTTCGAGCGATTCACCGACGACGGCCCGATGGCATTGCTGCCGCTGCCGGAAAACCGCTGCGCGTTGGTCTGGACCCGTCTGGGCATGGACGCGCAACGGCTGGCGGCACTGGATGACCGTAGCTTCCTCAGCGAGTTGCAAGGTGTGTTCGGATATCGCCTCGGCACGTTGAAGCAGGTCGGCGCGCGACATCTTTACCCGCTGACACTGATCGAAGCCGAAGAGCAGGTGCGCCCGCATCTGGCGATTCTCGGTAACGCGGCGCACAGCCTGCATCCGATTGCGGGGCAAGGTTTCAACCTGTCGCTGCGTGATGCTCAGGCCTTGGCCGATGCGTTATTGGCGGGCGAGGCATCGCTGGGCGATTTCGCCACATTGCAGGCTTACCGTGAGCGCCAACGCCTGGATCAGAACCTGACGGTAGGTTTTTCCGATCAGGTCACCCGTTTGTTCGGCAGCACTCAGCCGCTGGTTTCGCTGGGCCGCAACCTCGGCTTGCTCGGTCTCGACCTGCTGCCGCCGGCCAAGCGTTGGTTCGCCCGGCAGGCCATGGGCCTGGGTACGCGTCCCGATGCTTAAGTGGTTGACGAACACATTCGGCAAAGCGCGATTGATGCGTTGCTTCATGTCGTTTTACCCGCCGTACATGGGTGCCGGGGTTCGGGTGCGGCACATCAGCGATGACTTTCGCGACATCACGGTGTCCATGGGCCTGAGCTGGTACAACCGCAATTACGTAGGCACCCAGTTTGGCGGCAGCCTGTATTCGATGGTTGATCCGTTCTACATGTTGATGCTGATGGAAAACCTCGGGCGCCATTACATCGTCTGGGATAAGGCGGCGGACATCGATTTCATTTCGCCGGGCAAAGGCCCGGTGTTCGCCAATTTCCGGATCGATGAGACGTTGCTCGACGAGATCCGTCGGCAAACGGCCGGTGGCGAGAAATACCTGCCGCAATTGCAGGTCGATATTCACGACGGCGCCGGCACCTTGGTGGCGCGAGTCGAAAAAACCCTTTACGTGCGGCTCAAGCCGCCAGCGAGACAGGCTTAAAGCATGGACATGCGCGCAGATGTGCTGATTGTCGGGGCCGGAATGGTCGGCAGCGCCCTGGCGCTGGCGTTGCAGGACAGCGGGCTGGAAGTCCTGCTGCTGGACGGCAGCCCCTTGAGCGTCAAACCCTTCGATGACCAGGCACCGTTCGAACCGCGGGTGAGCGCCTTGTCGGCGGCCAGCCAACGAATTCTCGAGCGCTTGGGCGTGTGGGACGGCATCGCCAAGCGGCGCAGCAGTCCTTACACCGATATGCACGTCTGGGATGGCAGCGGCACCGGGCAGGTCCATTTCTCGGCCACCAGCGTGCATGCCGACGTACTGGGGCATATCGTCGAGAATCGCGTGGTGCAGGACGCCTTGCTCGATCGCCTGCACGACTGCGACCTCGGGATGCTGGCCAATGCGCGCCTGGAACAGATGCGCCGCTCGGGCGACGACTGGCTGCTGACCCTGGCCGACGGCCGCACGTTGCGTGCGCCGTTGGTGATCGCGGCCGATGGCGCCAACTCGGCAGTTCGGCGTCTGACCGGCGTGGCGACACGTGAGTGGGACTATATGCACCACGCGATTGTCACCAGCGTGCGCAGTTCCAAATCCCATCAGATGACAGCCTGGCAGCGCTTCACCGACAACGGTCCGTTGGCGTTTTTACCGCTGGAACGCGACGGCCAGCAGGACTGGTGTTCAATCGTCTGGTCGACCACGCCGAGTGAAGCTGAACGCTTGATGGCGCTGGACGAAGCGGGTTTTTGCAAGGCACTGGAACGAGCATTCGAAGGCCAGCTCGGCACAGTGCTTGGCGCTGATCCGCGTCTGTGCGTGCCCCTGCGTCAGCGCCATGCCAAGCGTTATGTAGCCGAAGGCCTGGCGCTGATCGGCGACGCGGCGCACACCATTCACCCACTGGCGGGGCAGGGCGTTAACCTCGGTTTTCTCGATGCCGCCGTGCTGGCGGAAGTGCTGTTGCAAGCGTCCGCTCGTGGTGAACGCTTGGCGGACGTGAAAGTGCTCAGCCGCTATGAACGTCGACGCATGCCCCACAACCTGGCGCTGATGGCGGCGATGGAAGGGTTTGAGCGATTGTTTCAGGCGGATCCGCTGCCGGTTCGATGGTTGCGCAATGCCGGGTTGAAGATGGTCGACCAGATGCCCGAAGCCAAGGCGTTGTTCGTGCGCGAGGCGTTGGGATTGACCGGGGATTTGCCGGCGCTGGCCAAGGCTTGATATCTGCGTTACGGCTGACGTCTTCGCGGGCAAGCCCGCTCCCACAGGATCTTCAGTGTTCACACATAATGTGTAATCACCTGGACCCTTGTGGGAGCGGGCTTGCCCGCGAAGGCGTCAGTACATTCACTGCGCATCTCAGGCAGTGCAACATCTGGTAACTCCTCCGCGAACGGATCGATTGAGAAGCTAAATGTGAGTCCTTATCATTTGGCCTCAATTTTTCAATCGAGAGATCGCTCCCATGCTACCGAAGCGTCTACTGACTGCACTCGCCCTGACCCTGATTGGCAGTACCGCCGCCCAGGCCGCTGACGAGGTGGTGGTTTACTCATCGCGTATCGACGAGCTGATCAAGCCGGTCTTCGACGCCTACACCGCCAAGACGGGCGTCAAGGTGAAGTTCATCACCGACAAGGAAGCGCCGCTGATGCAGCGGATCAAGGCCGAGGGCGAAAACGCCACCGCCGACCTGCTGTTGACGGTCGATGCCGGTAACCTCTGGCAGGCCGAGCAGATGGGCATCCTGCAACCGTTCACCTCCAAGGTGATCGACGCCAATATCCCGCTGCAATACCGCGCATCCTCCCATGCCTGGACCGGCCTGAGCCTGCGGGCGCGGACCATCGCTTACTCGACTGATCGAGTGAAGCCGGGCGAGCTGACCACCTACGAAGCGCTGGCCGACAAAAACTGGGAAGGGCGCCTGTGCCTGCGCACGGCGAAGAAGGTCTACAACCAGTCCCTGACGGCCACCATGATCGAAATCCACGGCGCCGAAAAAACCGAGAAGATCCTCAAGGGCTGGGTGAACAACCTGTCCACCGACGTGTTCTCGGATGACGTCGCAGTGCTGGAAGCAATCAACGCGGGTCAATGCGATGTGGGCATCGTCAACACCTACTACTACGGTCGTTTGCACAAGCAGAAGCCGAACCTGCCAGTGAAGCTGTTCTGGCCGAACCAGGCCGACCGTGGTGTACACGTCAATCTCTCCGGCGTTGGCCTGACCAGGCACGCCCCGCACCCGGAAGCCGCCAAGGCCCTGGTGGAGTGGATGACCACGCCGGAAGCACAGAAGATCTTCGCTGATGTGAATCAGGAATTCCCGGCCAACCCGACGGTAGCGCCTTCTGAAGAAGTCGCGGCCTGGGGCAAGTTCGTTGCCGATACCCTGCCCGTGGAAGTGGCCGGCAAGCGCCAGGCTGAAGCGATTCGCATGATGGATCGGGCAGGCTGGAACTGACACCACTGATCGTTCCCACGCTCTGCTGATCGTTCCCATGCTCTGCGTGGGAATGCATCCCCCGACGCTCAGCGTCGAGCGTGACAAGATATGTGCCCACGCAGAGCGTGGGCACAATCATTTAACTTTCTAGAGAACCTCCTTGGCCCACCCCGCCCAACGCCGCTGGTATCCCCTGGTCTTCGCCATCGCTGCGCTGGTCCTGTTGCCTCTCAGTGTTTTACTGCTGTCCTGGCAAACCATCGATCAACAGATCTGGTCCCACCTCTGGGACACCCAGATGCCGCGCCTTTTGGGCAACACCCTGACGTTGATACTCGGTGTCGGTGTCGGCGTCACCCTGCTGGGCGTGAGCCTCGCCTGGCTCACCAGTCTCTGTGAGTTTCCCGGTCGACGCTGGCTCGATTGGGCACTGATGTTGCCGTTTGCGATTCCGGCCTACGTGCTGGCATTTGTCTTCGTCGGCCTGCTGGACTTTGCCGGCCCCGTGCAAACCCTGTTACGCGAATGGTTTGGCACGGGCCTGAGGTTGCCGCGCGTGCGCTCCACCGGCGGTGTCATCCTGGTGCTGGTGCTGGTTTTCTATCCTTACGTTTACCTCTTGGCTCGCACGGCATTCCTTGCTCAGGGCAAAGGCCTGATGGAAGCCGCCCGGGTTCTCGGACAATCCCCGTGGCAGGCGTTCTGGCGAGTGGCCTTGCCGATGGCTCGCCCGGCCATTGGCGCGGGGGTGGCGTTGGCGTTGATGGAAACCCTGGCGGATTTCGGTGCGGTGTCGGTGTTCAATTTCGACACGTTCACCACCGCGATCTATAAGACCTGGTACGGGTTTTTCAGCCTCGGCACCGCTACGCAACTGGCTAGCCTGTTGCTGTTAGTGGTGATGCTGGTGCTGTACGGCGAGCGTCGTGCTCGCGGGGCCAACCGGGCGAGTAACGAACGACCACGGGTCAAGGCGCTGTACCACTTGCGAGGCTTAAAGGCGCTGGCGGCGATGAGCTGGTGTGGCCTGGTGTTCGCCTGTGCGTTTGTCATTCCGATGCTGCAACTGGTGGCCTGGTTCTGGCAACGCGGGCGCTTTGATCTGGACGAGCGCTACACCGGGCTGATCCTCCATACCTTGTACCTGGGTGGCATGGCCGCATTGATTACGGTCAGTGTTGCCCTGGTGTTGGCGTTCGCGCGACGCTTGGCACCGACCCGAGCCATCCGCTCCGGCGTCAGCCTGGCCAACCTCGGCTACGCCTTGCCGGGTTCTGTGTTGGCGGTGTCGATCATGCTGGCGTTCAGTTACCTGGATCGCGAACTGGTGATCCCGCTGTCGGGCTGGCTCGGTGGTGCGGGCAAGCCGTTGCTGCTGGGCAGTCTGTCGGCGTTACTGCTGGCCTATCTGGTGCGTTTCATCGCAGTGGCTTACGGCCCACTGGAAAGCAGTCTGGCGCGTATACGGCCATCTTTGCCCGAAGCGGCACGTAGCCTTGGCGTCAGTGGGCCACGACTGTTTTTCAAGGTGTATCTGCCATTGCTGTTGCCCGGTACCTTGAGCGCGGGGTTGCTGGTGTTTGTCGATGTGCTCAAGGAAATGCCCGCGACCCTGCTAATGCGCCCGTTTGGCTGGGATACGCTGGCCGTTCGGATCTTTGAAATGACCAGCGAAGGTGAGTGGGCGAGGGCCTCTTTGCCGGCGCTGACTCTGGTCCTGGTCGGGCTGTTACCGGTCATCGGATTGATTCGACGTTCGGCGCATCGAAACAGCTAGGTGTCAGTCCTACACCTTGCGGCTACAATGCGCGGCATTCGGTGCGGTCCGTCTGACAGACCCGGTAGCTGAAATCGGCTGGAAACCTTCTATTTCAAGGTTTTCACCCCGGTGCAGCACCTGTCCGCACCTTCGCCACGCCCGGAAGGAGAAACCCATGGGACAGCGTACGCCTCTGTATGACCTTCATCTCGCCCTCGGCGCGAAGATGGTCGATTTTGGCGGTTGGGATATGCCTCTGCATTACGGCTCGCAGGTCGAGGAACACCATCAGGTGCGCCGCGATTGCGGGGTTTTCGATGTATCCCACATGACCGTGATCGATGTCAGCGGCCCCCAGGCCAAGGCCTGGCTCCAGCATTTGCTGGCCAATGACGTCGAACGCCTGCACAGCCCCGGCCGTGCCTTGTACAGCACCATGCTCAACGAGCGTGGCGGTATCGTCGACGACATGATTGTCTATCGTCTCGACGACGGTTATCGCCTGGTGGTCAACGCTTCCACCCGCAATCAGGACCTCGCCTGGATGCAGGCTCACCTCGATGGTTTCGATGTGCAGCTCAACGAGCGTGCCGAGCTGGCGATGCTGGCCATTCAAGGCCCTCAGGCCCGGCAAAAAGTCTGCGAACTGGTGTCCCAGGCCCGCAGTAACCTGATTCAGCTACTCAAGCCTTTCGAAGGCCAGCCCGAAGGGGACTGGTTCATCGCTCGCACCGGTTACACCGGGGAAGATGGATTGGAAATTGTGTTGCCGGCCAGTCAGGCGCCGGGTTTTTTCAACGATCTGGTCGGTGCGGGCATTTCTCCTATCGGCCTGGGTGCGCGGGATACCTTGCGCGTCGAAGCTGGCATGAACCTGTACGGCCAAGACATCCACCAGGATGTCTCACCGCTGGCCTCCAACATGGCCTGGAGCATTGCCTGGGAACCGGCCACGCGCCAGTTCATCGGGCGCACGGCCCTGGAAGGCGAACGGGCCGGTGGCGTACAGCACAAACTGGTGGGGCTGGTCCTTGAGGAACGAGGGGTTTTGCGCGCTCATCAAGTGGTCCGCATCGCCAATGTTGGCGAAGGGGAGATCACCAGTGGTAGTTTCTCTCCTACGCTTAGCAAGTCGATAGCACTGGCGCGCGTGCCGATGGCAACTGCCGACCGCGCCGAAGTGGAAATCCGTGGCAAGTGGTACCCGGTCCGAGTGGTCAAACCGACCTTCGTACGCCATGGCAAAACCTTGATCTAACCTTTTCTGGCGGACTACAACCGCCGACACTTTTTTGAGGACACAGAACATGAGCGATATTCCTGCCGACCTGCGTTTTGCCGAAAGTCACGAATGGGCCCGCCTGGAAGCCGACGGCACCGTCACCGTGGGCATTAGCGATCACGCGCAGGAAGCGCTGGGTGATGTGGTGTTCGTGGAGCTGACTGAAGTCGGCAAAGCCTTCGCCGCCGGTGATCAATCCGGTGTGGTGGAATCGGTTAAAGCTGCTTCCGACATCTACTCCCCGATTGCCGGTGAAGTGATCGCGATCAACGAAGAACTGAGTGGATCGCCAGAGCTGCTCAACTCCGACCCGTACGGCGCGTGGATCTTCAAGCTCAAGCCAAGCAACGCTGCCGATCTGGAGAAGCTGCTCGACGCCGCCGGCTACAAGGCTGCCATCGGCGAATAACGTTGCTCTTGCAGGAGCATGGCTTGCCTGCGATGGCGTTTTCGAAAACGCCATCGCGGGCAAGCCATGCGCCTACAAGGAACGGTTCAAGGCTTTAGAACAGCTTTGACCGCCGCCACCGAACGCTCGACGTCCGCTTTGCTCATGGCCGTGAACATCGGCAGCGAGACAATCAGGCGTCCGACCCGTTCGGCGACCGGGAACATGCCCTCCTTGAAACCGCGCTCGCGGTAAAGACTCAACAAATGAATCGGCGGGTAGTGATAGCCGATGCCGACCCCCAGCGCCTGCATCTGCTCCATGAAGGTAGCCCGCGCCGGCTTGCCATCCCCGCGCTCCGGCAATACCAGCTGGAACAAGTGCCAGTTACTGTTCTCGAAATCCGCCGGGGGCAATTGAGCCCCGTACACCGACTCGAAATCCTCGCCAAAGCAGGCGAAATAGTGCCTGGCCAGTTCACGGCGATGGGCGGTGATGGCTTCAATGTGAGCAAATTGCCCAAGGCCGATGGCCGCTGCGACGTCGGTCATGTTGAATTTACCGCCCAGCACATCGACATCCAGGCCATCGAAGCCACTGCGGGTGACGCCCTGCAAGCGGTACTTCTGCGCCAGTCGAACTTCCTCATCGTTGTTCAACACCAGGCAACCGCCCTCTGACGAGGTCACGTTTTTGTTCGCCTGGAAACTGAACGACACCAAATCCCCGGTCGAGCCAATGCGCTGGCCGTTCCAACTGGAGCCCAACGCCTGGGCCGCGTCTTCCAACACCCGAAGGTTGTACTTTTTCGCCAGTGCGTACAGGTGCGTCATGTCCACCGGCAGCCCGGCGAGATACACCGGAAGGATGGCTTTGGTACGTGGGGTGATGGCGGCTTCGAGCTGAGCCAGGTCGATGTTGCGGGTGATCGGGTCAATGTCGGCAAACACCGGGGTGGCGCCGACTTCCAGAATCACGTTGGCGGTGGCCACCCAGGAAATCGGCGTGGTGATCACTTCATCACCTGGCCCGACACCGGCAATGCGCAAGGCGATTTCCATGGTGCAGGTGCCAGAGTTGAAGGTGAGTACCGGGCGCCCACCGAAATACTCCGAGAGTTGTTGCTCAAAGGCCTGGACCTTCGGGCCGCTGGTAATCCAGCCCGAGCGCAACACGTCGCCGACCGCGGCAATCGTCGCTTCATCGATGGTGGGTTTGGAAAACGGCAGGAACGGCAGTTGGTTCATGAATACAGGCACCTGATCAGCAGTCATTAGGCAGATGGCGTGCATGATGATCCGCAATGGTCGCGGCGCCAAGCCATCCGCCCGGATATCCGCTGCTATGCTGGTTTGACCGTGTTGCATCGACGCTGAGCGCCAGTCAAGAGAGAGCCCGTCATGTCCCAGTTGCCGTCCTTGAGCCAGTTACGCGACCCCAATGCCTTTCTGCGCCGCCACCTCGGGCCCGATGCCGCCGAGCAGCAGGCGATGCTCGACAGCCTCGGCCTCGGCAGCCGGGTCGAGCTGATTGAGCAGACGGTGCCGCCGGGCATCCGTCTGAACCGGGCGCTGGACCTGCCGCCCGCCCTCGACGAGCAAGCCGCACTGGCCAAGCTGCGTGGCTATGCCGAGCAGAACCAGGTCTGGACCAGCCTGATCGGCATGGGCTACCACGGCACCCTCACGCCGACGGTTATTTTACGCAACGTCCTGGAAAACCCCGGTTGGTACACCGCCTACACGCCTTATCAGCCAGAGATCGCCCAAGGACGACTCGAAGCGCTGCTGAATTTCCAGCAACTGACCATCGATCTGACTGGCCTGGAGCTGGCCAACGCTTCGTTGCTGGATGAAGCAACGGCAGCGGCGGAAGCCATGGCGCTGGCCAAGCGTGTCGCCAAGTCCAAAAGCAATCTGTTCTTCGTCGACCAGAACTGCCATCCGCAGACCATTTCGGTGGTGCAGACCCGCGCCGAAGGCTTTGGCTTCGAACTGATCATCGACGCTGTGGATAGCTTGAAACAACACCAGGTGTTCGGTGCCCTGCTGCAATACCCCGACACCCACGGCGAGATCCGCGATCTTCGGCCGCTGATCGATCACCTGCACGCACAGCAAGCCCTGGCGTGTGTCGCCACTGATCTGCTGAGCCTGTTGTTACTGACACCGCCGGGGGAGTTGGGCGCCGACGTGGTGTTCGGCTCATCCCAGCGTTTTGGCGTGCCGATGGGTTACGGCGGGCCACACGCGGCGTTCTTTGCCAGCCGCGATGAGTACAAACGGGCGATTCCCGGGCGGATCATCGGCGTGTCCAAAGATGCCCGCGGCAACGTGGCCCTGCGCATGGCCCTGCAAACTCGCGAGCAACATATTCGCCGGGAGAAGGCCAACTCGAATATTTGCACCGCTCAAGTATTGCTGGCCAACATCGCCAGTTTCTACGCGGTCTATCACGGTCCAGAGGGGCTCAAGCGCATTGCCCAGCGCGTGCACCGCTTGACGTGCATCCTCGCCGCCGGCCTCGAACGCCGTGGCATCAGCCGCCTCAACACACACTTCTTCGACACCCTGACTCTGGATGTCGGCGGCATCCAGACGGCGATCATCGAAAGCGCTCAAGCGGCGCAGATCAATTTACGCATCCTGGGGCGAGGGCAGTTGGGGTTGAGCCTTGACGAAACCTCTGACGAAACCACCGTCGCGCAGTTGTTCGCGGTGTTCCTGGGGGCCGATCATGGCCTGAGTGTCGACGATCTGGACGCTGAAACGTTGCCATCGGGCATACCCGACGGGCTGCAGCGCACTTCACCTTATCTGCGCCACCCCGTGTTCAATGCACACCACAGCGAAACCGAGATGCTGCGTTACCTCAAGCAACTGGAGAACAAAGACCTCGCCCTCAACCAGTCGATGATTCCGTTGGGCTCCTGCACCATGAAGCTCAACGCTACCAGCGAAATGATCCCCATCACCTGGCCGCAGTTCGCCAACCTGCACCCGTTCGTGCCCAAAGAGCAGGCTGCGGGGTATTCGCTGATGATCGAAGAGCTGGAGCGCTGGCTCTGCGCAATCACCGGTTTCGATGCGATTTGCATGCAACCCAACTCCGGCGCCCAGGGCGAGTACGCCGGGTTGCTGGCGATCCGCAAATACCACGAGAGTCGTCATCAAGGGGCGCGGGATCTCTGCCTGATTCCGTCCTCGGCCCACGGCACCAACCCGGCGTCGGCGCAGATGGCCGGGATGCGCGTGGTCATTGTCGAGTGCGACGAAGCCGGCAACGTCGATCTGGATGACCTCAAGGCAAAAGCGGCGGAGGCAGGGGACAAACTCGCGTGCCTGATGGCGACGTATCCCTCGACCCACGGCGTCTACGAGGAAGGCATCAGCGAGATCTGTGAAGTTATCCACAGCCACGGCGGTCAGGTGTACATGGACGGCGCCAACCTCAACGCCCAGGTCGGCCTGGCACGCCCGGCGGATATTGGTGCCGACGTTTCGCACATGAATTTGCACAAGACGTTCTGCATTCCCCATGGCGGCGGCGGCCCGGGCATGGGGCCGATTGGTGTGCGGGCGCACCTGGCGCCGTTCGTGGCCAATCACCCGGTGGTGCCCATCGACGGACCTTTACCGCAGAACGGCGCGGTGAGCGCCGCGCCTTGGGGCAGCGCGAGCATCCTGCCGATCAGCTGGATGTACATTGCGATGATGGGGCCACAACTGGCGGACGCCAGTGAAGTGGCGATCCTTGCCGCAAACTACCTGGCCCAGCACTTATCCGGTGCGTTCCCGGTGCTCTACACCGGCCGCAATGGCCGGGTGGCTCACGAATGCATCCTCGATCTGCGACCGCTGAAGACGCTGACCGGCATCAGTGAAGAGGACGTTGCCAAGCGCCTGATGGATTATGGGTTCCATGCGCCAACGATGTCGTTTCCGGTGCCAGGGACACTGATGGTCGAGCCGACCGAAAGTGAATCGAAGGCCGAGCTGGACCGGTTTATCGGAGCGATGCTGAGCATCCGCGCAGAAATCAGCGAGGTGGAACAAGGCAACTGGCCGGCGGAGGACAACCCGCTGAAACGTTCACCGCACACGCTGGCCGACATCACTGGTGTCTGGGAGCGGCCCTACAGCATCGAGCAAGCCGTGACGCCAGATGCGCACACCAAGGCGCATAAGTATTGGCCGGTGGTGAACCGGGTCGATAACGTCTATGGCGACCGGAATCTGTTCTGCGCGTGTGTGCCGGTGGATGATTACCGCTGAGATCTCGCGGTACACCTGACCCCTGCAGGAGCACGGCTTGCCGGCGATGGCGATCTTAAGGACGCCATCGCCGGCAAGCCGTGCTCCTACAGGGGATTTGTGTCGGGCAAAAAAATGCCGCTCAGCTGAGCGGCATTTTTGTACCTGTGGACTTACTGCGCAGCGACCGCGTTCTTCGCCAGGATCGCATTCGCCAGTTCCATGTCCGTGGCCTGCAAGCCCGGGTTGTCGGCGCGGACTTTCTGCAGCGCCGCTTCCAGGTAAGGGCCACGAATGCCGCCGTCACTGGCGACGAAGCTGCCAGCATCGTCCTGAGCGGCGACGACCATTTTGCGGTCTCTGGACGTCAGGTAGGACGTGCCGGTAGTTGCGCCGGACGTGAGGACATTTTGCCAAAAGCTATCGTCGGCCATCGCGCAACCAACGGGAAGAGACAGCAGCGCGACGGTGGCGACAGCAAGTTTGAAACGCATGATGGGTGACTCCACTGGGTTAACTGCGGCCTTGGATAGCCAACCCCCCATCGAGTTCCGTGGCGGCGCGTTTACTTTTGTTCGCTCTGTGGCGTCACTCGTAATACCTCTTCGAGCGTGGTCAAGCCCGCTGCGACCTTCTGCGCCCCCGATAGCCGCAAGCTGCGCATGCCTTCCTTGAATGCCTGACGCCGGATCGCCAGCAAGTCGGTGTCGGGATTGATCAACGCTTTGACGCCGTCCGTCAGTTTCATGATTTCGTACACCCCGGCGCGGCCGCGATAACCGGTGTCGCGGCATTCGAGACAGCCGATGGCACGTTGGGCGTTGGTGGGCAGAGGGGCTTGCCAAGGTTTGGTCAGGGTTTGCCAATCCTCTTCTTCCAACGTCAGCGGCGCCTTGCAATGGGAGCACAAGGTGCGCACCAGGCGCTGGGCCATGACGCCCAGCACGGTGGCTTTGATCAGGTAGTGCGGCACGCCGAGTTCCAGCAGGCGACTGATCGCACTCGGTGCGTCGTTGGTGTGCAACGTCGACAGCACCAAGTGGCCGGTGAGCGCCGCCTGAATCGCCATTTCGGCGGTTTCGAGGTCGCGTATCTCGCCGATCATGATGATGTCCGGGTCTTGCCGCATCAACGCGCGCACGCCGGCCGCGAAGGTCAGGTCGATGTTGTGCTGGACCTGCATCTGGTTGAACGCGGGCTCGACCATTTCAATCGGGTCTTCGATGGTGCAGAGGTTGACCTCTGGCGTCGCCAGTTTCTTGAGCGTGGTGTACAGCGTGGTGGTCTTGCCCGAACCCGTGGGCCCGGTGACCAGGATGATGCCGTTGGGCTGTCGGGTCATGTCCTGCCAGCGGCGCAGGTCCTCGGTGGAAAAACCCAGCTGGTCGAAATCCTTGAGCAGCACTTCCGGGTCGAAGATTCGCATGACCATTTTTTCGCCGAACGCGGTCGGCAATGTCGAGAGCCGCAATTCGACTTCACCGCCGTCCGGGGTCTTGGTTTTCACCCGGCCGTCCTGGGGTTTGCGTTTTTCCGCGACGTTCATCCGCCCCAGGCTTTTCAGGCGACTGACGATGGCCATGGTCACCTGTGGCGGGAATTGATAGACGTTGTGCAACACACCGTCGATGCGAAAACGCACCGTGCCTTGCTCGCGCCGGGGTTCGATGTGGATATCACTGGCGCGTTGCTGGAAGGCGTACTGGAACAGCCAGTCGACGATGTTGACGATGTGCGCGTCGTTGGCATCAGGCTCCTGGTCGCTGGCGCCGAGGTTCAGCAGTTGTTCGAAGTTGCCCAGGGTCGAGGTCTGCTGTTCGGCGTTGCTCGCACCGCTGACCGATTTGGCCAGGCGAAAAAACTCCACGCTGAAGCGCTGGATGTCGACCGGGTTGGCCACGACCCGTTTGATCGGCAGCTTCAACACGTGGGTCAGGTCGGCTTCCCAGCCGCTGACGTAAGGCTGGGCGCTGGCCACGGTCACCGCGTCGCGGTCGATGGACACCGCGAGAATCTTGTGGCGCTGGGCAAAGGCGTAGGACATCAGCGGCGTGATGGCCGCGACGTTGATCTTCAGCGGATCGATACGCAAGTAAGGCTGGCCGGCCTGTTGTGCCAGCCACAACGTCAGGCTTTCCAGGTCCAGGTGCTTGCCGGGACGGCTGAGATCGTCGAGGTGTTGGCCGGCAATGAATTCCAGCGGGTGTATCTGGCCATTGGCGGTGTGGCGGCGTCGGGCGTTTAGCGCGTTCTCGGCCGAGTCCTGACTGATAAAGCCTTGGGCGACCAGTTCGCGCAGCAAATCATTGAGATCCAGCCAGCGGTCCTGAAAGGCAAGTTGAACGGACATGCGGGCTCCTCATGAACAACAGTCCGCCAAGGATAGTCGTGGACCCGTCGACCGTTGGGCCACTACCGGACAAAGCCGTGTCGAGGTTTTTCAGCCCATCGCCTGGGACGGCTCATCCCACGTCGCATCCGCCGGCTGCACGTCGACCGAGCAGACGCTGATCAGGTTACGCAGTTTGTGCGCGATCACTTGGGCGCGGTGCCAACTCAGACCGTCCATGACGAGGTCGATCGCCAGCACATCGTCCTGGCGCTGTACGTTGACCTGCTGCGGTGTCAGAAACTGCAACGCGAACAGATTGAGCGCCCGGCACAGCACATCCGGTTCGGCTTCGGCCAGCAGTTGATAATGAACACGGCAGTGGGCGTTGCTGGCGTTCCAGACATCGGTACGGGTGGGCGGGGTATGAACGGCTTCTAGATGCGGCATGGTCGGACTCCAAAATCACTGGAGGAATTTTTACATTCGTTGCCGGACATTTCTTATCTATGATTGGGGTTATTGGCGATTTATCGAATCGTGTAATTCATAAAAACAGCGATATAAGGTTTTTCTATGCAAAGCGAGTTGGATAGCTACGACCGCAAGATTCTCGCGTTGCTGCAAGAGGACGCTTCGCTTTCCAGTGCACAGATCGCCGAACAGGTGGGGCTCTCGCAGTCGCCGTGCTGGCGACGGATTCAGCGGATGAAAGAGGAGGGGATCATTCGTGGGCAGGTGACCTTGCTTGATCGCAAGAAGATCGGCCTGAACACGCAGATCTTCGCTGAAATCAAACTCAACGCGCACGGACGCTCGAACTTCACCGAATTCACCGAGGCGATTCGCGGCTTTCCCGAAGTGTTGGAGTGTTATGTGCTGATGGGGTCGGTGGATTTTTTGCTGCGCATTGTCACGGCGGACATTGAGGCGTACGAGCGATTTTTCTTTGAAAAACTGTCGATGGTGCCGGGGATACAGGAGGTCAACTCGATCGTGGCGTTATCTGAAATCAAATCCACGACGAGTTTGCCGGTCTGAGGTTTTGAGGTGAACCGGCGGGCCTCATCGCGGGCAGCCTTGCTCCTACAGAATTCGAGTCGGTCTCCCAATTGGGTTTGACACAAAACCTGTAGGAGCGAGGCTTGCCCGCGATGGCGGTATTACATACGCAGCAGCATTTTCCAGGCACGATTCTGATAAACCGCAATCGCCTGCTGCTTGCGCGCATCCAGCGATTCATCGGTGATCGGCTCGTTAGCTAGCAGGGCAAGCTGCTTCAATTCACCGTACAGGCGATCCATTTCCGGGATGTCCAGCACGTGACGGGCATGGTGCAACCAGGACTGGATACGCTCGATGCGCGGCAATTGCTCGGCCAGATCTTCCGGCTGTTGCTGGTAACGCTGCAATTGCAGGGAGGTCGCTTCTTCACCCAGCAGGCGAGGCAACCAACTGCCCAGTTGCGCGGCGCCCTGGCGATTGCCACGCACGTTGCGATCGGCTGCCCAGGTACGGGCCAGCAACCAGCGCGAGGTGTTCAGCGAGAACAGGCCCCAGCGCGGGTCTTCGAGTTCTTCCAGGAACTGCTCCGGTGCCGCTTTGCGCACGTCTTCGTCGTCCAGACCGGCTTGTACCAGCGGACGCCAGTCTTCCAGCAACGCATCCAGCGCAAGGCGCAGATCGTGGGTCGATTGACGTGGCGCGGCCTGGCCCAGGCTGCTGAGCAATGCGCGCAGTTCGGCGAGGTTTTCAACCCAGTCCTGCAACAGACGCCAGTGGCCGTTGAAGCGATATTGCTCGGCCAGACGCTGGCTGCTGCCCAGCAAATGCCAGCTCAATGCGGCGAAGGCATCGTCCAGCAGGGTTTCGGCGGTGATCTGCGGCGCCGGCAAGCTCAACGAATAGCTGTTGGCGTCGTACAGGCGATAGCCGCGTTCGGCCTTGCTGATGTCGCACGGCATCAGCGCCAGTTTCTCGGCCAGTTCGGCGGCCAGTTCCAGCAGCGCGGCCGGCTCGCCTTCACGCAGTTCGAGTTCCAGCTCGCAGATTTCTTCTTTCTGCTTGCCGACGATCACATGGCCAAAGTCCAGCGCGGCTTCGATGACCACTTTGGTCTTGCCACGGCCCCAGGCGATTTCAGCGCGTTCGCGAACGAAATCGGTAGTGAAGATCGGCTTGAGGGTTTTCTTGTCCAGCTCGGCCAGTTCCTCGGGCCAGCATTCGCCGTCGAGTTTCTTCAGGTCGAGCTTGGCTTTGGGCAGGTTCCAGTCGTATTCATTGCGCTCGGACAGACCGGCGACGCTCTGGCCACGGGTCTTGAGCGTCTGGATCACTTCCTCGCCGTCGCGGCGCAGGCGCAGGGCAACCTTGGCGCGGGCCAGGTCGCGCTCTGGCGTGTCGAAGTACTGGTTCATCAACTCACGGCGTTCCCAGCCACTTTTGTTGCGTTTTTTCAGGAGCGGGTGCTCGCGCAGGGCAGCGAGGGTTTCGCGGCTGACGCGGAGTTTGATTTCGGTTTCTTTCTGCATGGCCGGAAAATCCAGGATCGGGAGCGCAGCCGGGGGAATGTGTGGCTGCCAAGGTCGTGCAGTGTACAGGACTCGCAGCGGGTACGCGCCGCGACGGTTTATTCCTGTCACCGGATGGTTCTATGATGGACTTCACTTCGGGAGTTGGGAGTCAGCGATGCCTTTGCCGTCCATGAAAGATCAGTTCGCTGCGCTGATCGCTGCACCCTCCGTCAGCTGCACCCAACCGAGCCTGGATCAAACCAACCGTCCGGTGATCGAATTGCTGGCGACGTGGCTGGGTGATTTGGGTTTTGCCTGTGACATCCAGCAGGTCAGCCCCGGCAAGTTCAATCTGCTGGCCAGTTATGGTTCCGGCCCAGGCGGTCTGGTGCTGGCCGGTCACAGCGACACTGTGCCGTTCGATGGCGCGTTGTGGCAAACCGACCCGTTGAAACTGACCGAAGTGGACGGCCGTTGGGTGGGCCTGGGCAGCTGCGACATGAAAGGCTTTTTTGCCCTGGCCATCGAAGCCGTTCTGCCATTGCTCGACCAGCCGTTCAAACAACCGCTGATGATCCTCGCCACCTGCGACGAAGAAAGCTCGATGTCCGGTGCCCGCGCCCTGGCCCAGGCCGGTCGCCCGTTGGGCCGGGCTGCGGTCATCGGCGAGCCGACCGGCCTGAAGCCGATCCGCATGCACAAAGGCATCATGATGGAACGCATCGACATCCTCGGTCAGAGCGGCCATTCCTCTGATCCACGCCTGGGCCACAGCGCCCTTGAAGCGATGCACGATGCGATTGGCGAACTGCGGGGATTGCGCCTGTTATGGCAACGAGAGTTTCGTAACCCGCAGTTCGGCGTACCGACGCCGACACTGAATTTCGGCTGTATTCATGGCGGCGACAACCCCAACCGCATTTGCGGGCAATGCTCATTGGAGTTCGATCTGCGGCCATTGCCGGGCATGGACCCCAAGGCGCTGCGCGCGGAGATTTTGCAGCGCCTCCAACCGGTTGCCGAACGCCATCAGGTGAAGATCGATTACGCGCCGCTGTTCCCCGAGGTGCCGCCCTTCGAACAAGCCGAAGACTCGGAACTGGTGCGCGTCGCTGAAAAGCTCACCGGTCATGTTGCCGAAGCAGTGGCGTTCGGCACCGAAGCGCCTTATCTTCAGCGCCTTGGCTGCGAAACACTGGTGCTCGGCCCGGGTGATATCGCCTGCGCGCACCAGCCGGGGGAATACCTTGAAATGTCACGTTTGCAGCCTACGGTGCATCTATTACGTCAGTTGATTCAACATTACTGCCTGACAGCCCCAATGCCAGCCGGTTGAGCGCTCCCACAGGTTCTGTGTTTTGACGTATAAATTGCCAGTGTCCCAACCCGTATTCATGAGGAGAGCGCGCGTGTCGCCAAGCCTGTTCCGACGATAACCATCAGCCCGTTGTGCATTTTTTGTTTCGCCCTTTTTTTGGCTGCTATTTATTACAGGCCCAGGTTCATGCCCGACTACGTTAATTGGCTTCGTCACGCTTCGCCTTACATCAATGCCCACCGCGATTGCACGTTCGTCGTCATGCTCCCAGGCGATGGGGTGGAGCATCCGAACTTCGGCAATATCGTCCACGACCTGGTGCTGTTGCACAGCCTGGGGGTGCGACTGGTGCTGGTTCATGGTTCCCGTCCGCAAATTGAAACCCGCCTCGCCGCGCGTGGGCTGACCCCGCATTACCACCACGGCATGCGCATCACCGATGCCGCGACGCTGGAGTGCGTGATCGATGCGGTCGGCCAGTTGCGTATCGCCATTGAAGCGCGCCTGTCCATGGACATGGCCTCGTCGCCGATGCAGGGCTCGCGCCTGCGGGTGGCCAGCGGCAACCTGGTCACCGCGCGGCCGATTGGTGTGCTGGAAGGCGTTGATTATCACCACACCGGCGAAGTGCGCCGGGTCGACCGCAAAGGTATCAACCGCCTGCTGGACGAGCGCTCCATCGTGCTGCTGTCTCCTTTGGGCTACTCGCCGACCGGTGAAATCTTCAACCTCGCCTGCGAGGACGTCGCTACGCGCGCGGCCATCGACCTGGGCGCGGACAAGCTGCTGCTGTTCGGCGCGGACCTGGGTTTGATCGATGAAAACGGTCGACTGGTGCGCGAATTGCGTCCGCAACAAGTGCCGGCGCATCTACAGCGATTGGGCAGCAACTATCAGGCCGAGCTGTTGGATGCGGCCGCTGAAGCGTGCCGGGGCGGCGTCGCGCGCAGCCACATCGTCAGCTACGCCGAAGACGGTGCGTTGCTGACCGAGCTGTTCACCCGCGACGGTGGCGGTACGCTGGTGGCGCAGGAGCAATTCGAGGTGGTGCGTGAAGCCGCGATCGAAGACGTCGGCGGTTTGCTGGATCTGATCAGCCCGCTGGAAGAGCAGGGGATTCTGGTGCGTCGTTCCCGTGAGGTGCTGGAGCGTGAGATCGAGCAATTCAGCGTGGTTGAACGCGAAGGGATGATCATCGCCTGTGCGGCGCTGTACCAGATTGCTGATTCGGACGCCGGGGAGCTGGCGTGTCTGGCAGTGAACCCGGAATATCGCCATGGCGGTCGCGGGGATGAACTGCTGGAGCGCATTGAAACCCGCGCACGGGCTCAGGGCTTGAAAACGTTGTTCGTGCTCACCACCCGGACTGCTCACTGGTTCCGCGAGCGCGGGTTTGTGCCGAGCAGCGTCGAGCGCCTGCCATCGGCGCGGGCGTCGCTGTACAACTATCAGCGTAATTCGAAGATCTTCGAAAAGACCCTGTAATTCATGAACGTTCCCACGCAGAGCGTGGGAACGATCCGTTACTGCGCCACAAACTTCGCACTGACATACGCCGAATAATCCGGCAGCACCGTTTCAACCTTCCCTTGCTCCTTCAAGAACTTTGCCGTTTCGCCAATCGCCTTGGCCGTACCGCCCTCCAGTAGCGCGGTGGTCTGCTGGGCCTTGGCATCCGGGAATGCAGAGCCGGCCAGCAACTCCGGTACATCGGCAGCGTTGGCACCGGTCAGTTTGGCGATTTTCTGCACGGGCACCGAGTCAGCTGTCCAGCTGTCTTTATGTGCGGCGTAATCGGCGAACGAATCCAGGGTGACTTTGGCAAATTTGGCCACCACCTCAGGGTGTTTCTCGGCGTAATCCTTACGCGCGACCCAGACCTCAAAGGTCGGCGCCCCCCACTGACCGACCTGCGCGGCATCGGTCAGCGTCTTGCCAGTCTTGCGAATTTCCCCCAGCGCCGGGGACCAGACAAACGCACCATCAATATCACCACGCTTCCACGCCGCCGCGATTTCCGCTGGCTGCAAATTGACCACTTTGACTTTCGAGGCGTCCAGGCCCCAGTGCTTGAGTGCGCCAAGCAAGCTGTAGTGAGAGGTTGAAACGAACGGTGTGGCGATGGTCTTGCCGATCAGATCTTGTGGTTTCTCGATGCCGCTGCCGTTGCGCACCACGAGGGCTTCAGCCGCATTGATCTGGGCGGACACGATGAACGCCACAATCGGCAGGTTGCGCGAGGCGGCTGCGGCCAAAGGGCTGGAGCCGAGGTTGCCGATCTGCACGTCACCGGAGGCGATGGCGGTTACCACTTCGGGGCCGCTGTTGAATCGGCGCCAGTCGATTTTCTGGCCGATGGCTTGCTCGTACAGACCATCGGCCTGGGGGACTTTGCTGGGGTCGATACCGGTTTGATACCCAACAGTCAGGTTGGCCGCCTGAGTGGAAAGAGAAAACAGCATCGATACACAAACTGTAACAATTGAGCCGGATAGTGCGCGTTTGGTCGTCATGGCGTCGCCTTTCGGTGGGGGTTTGTTTCCGAATTGCTTCAAACGCTAAACGATCTAAAAAACGGCTAATAAATACCATTTAGGAATTAGCTTATGAGTGGGTGGCTCTATTCCGGGATTTATCAGTCATCTAGAGCTTAATTCCTAAACGGTATGAGAAAAGGCTCAGGTAGTTCTTTTCAGGTTTATGACGAACTCATGACCTGCATGGACCAAAAAACGGGGGATTAGACCATGGTCGTAGACACATATAGTTACGATTGACTTGTGGGTCACGGTCTGGCGCTAATCGCGCATCTTAGGATCCCGGGCAAAGAACCGGGGCCAGGAACACAAGAATTAGAAACGAGAGGAGTTTTACAATGAACAAGTCCACCTTGGCCCTGGCCGTGGCCGTAGGGGTTTTGGCGCAGCAGGCAGGCGCCGCCGGTTTCCTGGAAGACAGCAAGGCTTCCGTTAGTTCGCGGACCATGTACTACGACGCCGATATACGTTCACATCTGAACGCTCCAAATAACAAGCTTGCTGCTAACCGTCAGCGAGAAACCGCTGAAGGTCTCAAGTTCGATTACCTGTCCGGTTTCACCCAAGGTACCGTAGGTTTTGGTATCGACGCCCAGGCTCTGGTGGGTATCCACCTGGACGGCGGCAAGGGGCATCACCCGACGGGTAACGCTAACTCGTTCTTCCCTAGCGATGGCGATCATTCGGCCGACGAGTGGAGCCGTCTGGATGGCAACGTCAAGGCGCGCTTCTCGAAGACCGAAGCCCACCTGGGTGGCGCTCTGGCACCCAACCTGCCGATCCTGATCGCGAACGACAGCCGTTTGCTGCCACAAACCTTTGAAGGTGGCACGATCTCCTCGAAGGAAATCGACAACGTAACCATCAACCTGGGTCAGCTGGAGCACGCGTCGGGCCGCGCCTCCTCCAACAGCACCGGCATGGCAGTGGCGGGCGGTACTCAGGACAGCAACCAGTTCCGTTACGCCGGTGCTGACTGGAAAGTAACCAAAGACCTGACCCTGCAGTACTACCATGCGAATCTGCAGGATTACTACAAACAGGACTTCCTGGGCTTGGTGCACGTCTGGACGATCGATGCCAAGCAGTCGTTCAAGTCGGATTTCCGCTACTTCGACAGCAGCTCTGATGGCAAGAACGGCGACGTCGGCTACCGCTTCAACAACAACAACGGATTCGCCAAGACTCCGGGCGAGGTCGATAACAAGACCTGGAGCGGTATGTTCACCTACACCCTGGGTGGCAACGCATTCCTGCTGGGTCACCAGCGCGTCAACGATGACGGCGGCTTTGTTTTCCTGAACCAAGGCAACCTTATCGATGACAAAGGTCGTCAAGAAGGTGCTGGCGGCGCCAGCTTCTACTCGTTTACCGATGCCACAGTGGGCAGCTTCATCCGTGCCGGTGAAAACACCACGTTCGGTCAGTACTCCTATGACTTCGCCTCCCTGGGCGTCCCAGGTTTGAAAGCTTCGATTTCTTACTTGAATGGCCAGGACATCAAGGCAACCAACGGTACTGGTAAAGACCTGAGTGAGCACGAGACCGACGCACGTGTGGACTACGTGATTCAAACGGGTGCACTGAAAGGGTTTGGTACGACGCTGCGTCACGGTACCTACCGTGGCAACACCAGCACCCTTGATCAAGACCAGACCCGTCTGATCTTCAACTACACCTACAGCTTCTTGTAACAGGCCGTCTGGTTTCCTGAATCAGGTGTAAACCTTATTCAGGACGAGACAAGGCAAACAAAAAAGCCTCGCCCTTACCGGCGAGGCTTTTTTTTGCTTTCTCATATTCCAAAATGACCGCAGTCAATTATTTTTTATTCTTTTTAGTTTTTACTGTGCTCACCTAAAGTAGGCCCGTCCGGCACTCGTTACGAGTTTCGGAGCGAGCAATGTTCCCCCGTTAATCAAACAGGTTAAGGATTCGGCTTTTTAGCCGATACCTCGACTCTGTGCTGTCCAGGCATATTCCATGAAGCTATGAGAAATAAAGATGAAATTCTTTTTAGCTTTATGACGTTGTATCCTGCGCGGCCAAAACGACCGGGCTAGAAGCTTCGGCAAAAAATTGCGCTTTCTGGACCCAGGGCGATCGACTCAGGGCCAGGAACACAAGAATTAAAAAATGAGAGGAGCGAAACAATGAACAAGTCCACCTTGGCCATGGCTGTGGCCGTTGGGGTTTTGGCGCAGCAGGCAGGCGCCGCCGGTTTCATCGAAGACAGCAAGGCCACCCTGGGGCTGCGTAACTTCTACATCAACCAAGATTTCCGTGACGGCAATGCCAACCCGAACAAAAACGAAGAATGGGGCCAGGGTTTTGATCTGCGCTTCATCTCCGGTTACACCCAGGGCACTGTCGGCTTCGGTATCGACGCGATCGGCCTGCTGGGCGTCAAGCTGGATTCGGGCGGCGGCACCAACGGCGCCACGGCGACCTCCTACGGCGGCACGGTGTTCCCAAGCAAGTCCAATGGCGAAGCGGTTGATGACTTCTCCAGCCTGGGCCTGACTGCCAAGGCCAAGATCTCCCAGACCGAACTGAAGCTGGGTACTCTGCAGCCAAAACTGCCGGTCATCGTGACCAACGATGGTCGTCTGCTGCCGCAAACCTGGCAGGGTGGCCAACTCTCCTCGAACGACATCAAGGATCTGACCCTGATTGGTGGCCAGATCGAGCAGGTAAAAGGTCGTAACTCGAGCAACAACCAACAGATGTCGATCGCGGGTGCAAACAGCCGTGCCGCAACAGGTCGCGACAGCAACAAGTTCTACTATGCCGGTGGTGACTACAAAATCACCAAGGACCTGACGGCCCAGTACTACTACGGCAACCTGGAAGAGTTCTACCAGCAACACTTCGTGGGTCTGTTGCACAACTGGGCAATCGGCCCGGGTGTGTTGAAGTCGGACTTCCGTTACTTCAACAGCTCTGACGACGGCGCAAACGGCCACGACCCGCTGTACTACAGCACTGGCAACTACAACGCGCCAAGCGGTAAAGGCAAGGTCGACAACAACCTGTACAGCGGCCTGTTCCTGTACTCCGTTGCCGGTCATACCTTCGGTGGCGGATACCAGGTCAGCAACGGCAGCAGCGACTTCCCTTGGCTGAACCAGGGTGACGGTTCGTCGGCCTACATCATCACCGATTCGCAAATCCAGAAATTCGCCCGTGCTGGCGAGAAAACCTGGCAAGCACGCTACTCGTTCGACTTCGCCAAGGTCGGCGTGCCTGGCCTGACGGCAGGTATGGTTTACCTGCACGGTGACGACATCGACACCTCTAACGCCAAAGGCGGCGTGGCCGCTAACGGCGCTTCCGAGTGGGAACGCGACTTGAACGTTGCCTACGTCGTACAGGAAGGCCCGCTGAAAAACCTTGGCCTGGCCTGGAAAAACGCTATGTGGCGCACCGACCTGCCGAACACTCGCTCCCAGGACGAAAACCGCCTGATCCTCAGCTACTCGATCCCGCTGTTGTAATAGCGCTCGCGTAACCGAGACAAAAAAAGCCCCGCCCGGCATCTCGCCCGGCGGGGCTTTTGCGTTTCAAGGCGGAGTCACCCCCGTAATCCCGCCTTGAAATTCCCCTCTTTTGCAGCACTCAAGGCCTTCTCGAACCTTATGGGCGATGTTCGGTGCGTTACCTGCACAGGTCCAGTGAACAGATATTTAATATTCGTTTATGGTCTAAATAAATCGATATTTATTCTTTTTAATCATTGAGAAATGCAGGCACAGTTGAGCTCAACACGCACTCATCAGGAGCAGCACCATGAGCCTCAGACTGGGCGACATCGCCCCCGACTTTGAACAGGATTCCAGCGCCGGCACCCTCCGTTTCCACGAATGGTTGGGCGATAGCTGGGGCGTGCTGTTTTCCCATCCGGCAGACTTCACCCCGGTGTGCACCACGGAGCTGGGGTTTACCGCCAGGCTCAAGGAGGCGTTTGCCGAGCGTGGCGTGAAAGCCATCGCCCTGTCGGTTGATCCGGTGGACTCGCACCACCGGTGGATCGAAGACATCAACGAAACCCAGAACACGCTCGTCAACTTTCCGATCCTCGCCGACGCCGACCGCAAGGTATCGGACCTTTACGACCTGATCCACCCAAACGCCAACGACACCCTGACTGTGCGCTCGCTGTTCGTGATCGACCCGAACAAAAAAATTCGGCTGACCATCACCTACCCGGCGAGTACCGGTCGAAATTTCCACGAAATCCTGCGGGTGATCGACTCGTTGCAACTCACCGACAACTACAAAGTCGCCACCCCGGCCAACTGGCAGGACGGTGATGACGTGGTGATCGTGCCATCGCTCAAGGATGAAGATGAAATCAGCAAACGCTTTCCCAAGGGCTACCGTGCGGTGAAACCGTACTTGCGTCTGACGCCGCAGCCGAACAGGTAACCATTGAAGTCTTGTTGTTGATCGTTCCCCCCGTTCCGCGTGGGAATGCCTCTAGGGACGCTCCGCGTCCAGTGACGCGGAGCGTCACGGGCTGCATTCCCACGCAGAGCGTGGGAGCGATCACCCAATACCGCAAAGCAGGGGTTTTCAGGCCGTTTCGACGGCCTTTTTTTATGCCTTGAAATCCGTCTTTTATATATCTCCATATCGAATAACCAAATGAATAAATATGATTTATGGATATATAAATCACCTGTTAAGGTCACTCCCATCACAGCGAGATCGCAAGCCGCGAATCGCTAGTACCGCTCAAGGAATCTTTTGAATGTTGGTCGTCTCACTCGGTGGCAGTCCTAGCCAACGCTCCCGTTCCGGCGTGTTGCTGGAGCGCTCCAAGCGCTGGTTGCAAGAGCAAGGGGTGGAAGTGGTGAGTTACCAGGTTCGCGACTTCCCGGCCGAAGACCTGCTGCACGCACGCTTCGACAGCCCCAAGGTGGTTGACCTGCTTCAACAAATTGAAAACGCAGACGGCCTGCTGATTGCCACACCGGTTTACAAGGCGTCGTTCTCGGGTGCACTGAAAACCGTGCTGGACTTGCTGCCCGAACGCGCACTGAGCCACAAGGTGGTGTTGCCAATGGCCACCGGCGGCAGCATCGCCCACATGCTGGCGGTGGATTACGCGCTCAAACCGGTGCTGTCGGCGCTGAAAGCTCAGGAAATGCTGCAGGGCATTTTTGCCGAGGACAGCCAGATCGCTTACGGCGAAGGCAGCGCCCAGGCGCAATTGACGCCGGAGTTGGAGCAACGTTTGAACGAGTCGCTGGAGTTGTTTTTCAGCGCCATGGCGAGACGGCCCAAGCCGCTCGATCCGAACCTGTTGAATGAACGTTTGTTGAGTGCTCGCTGGAGCATTTAAACCTCGCCCGAAATTGAAGTACTCGCCTTACTCAGCCGCCAACGGCCAAGCAGGTGCAGCCAAAACCCAACAGCAAAAAGGAGAGCGCTATGCGCACTGTCATTTTGCGTCGTGGTCTGGTCGCTCTGTTTGTTGCGGCTGTGTCCTTCGGCGCCATTACTCAAGCTCAAGCCGAGACGCTTCGGATCGGTTATCAAAAGTACGGCACGCTTGTGCTGCTCAAAGCCAAAGGCACATTGGAAAAACGCCTCGCCGCCCAAGGCGTGGATGTGCAATGGACGGAATTCCCTGGTGGCCCGCAACTGCTCGAAGGCCTGAACGTCGGCTCCATCGACTTTGGCGTGACGGGTGAAACCCCGCCAGTATTTGCCCAGGCTGCCGGTGCCGACTTGCTCTACGTCGCCTATGAACCTCCAGCACCGCACGCCGAAGCCATCCTGGTGCCGAAGGACTCGCCGATCAAATCGGTGAAGGACCTCAAGGGCAAGAAAGTCGTGCTCAACAAGGGCTCCAACGTTCACTACCTGCTGGTCCGCGCGCTTGAAGACGCAGGCCTCAAATACACCGACATCCAGACCGTGTTCCTGCCACCGGCCGATGCCCGCGCCGCCTTCGAGCGTGGCAGCGTCGACGCCTGGGTCATCTGGGATCCGTACCAGGCTGCCGCCGAACAGCAGCTGCAAGCGCACACCCTGCGCGACGGTCAAGGCATCGTCGACAACCATCAGTTCTACCTGGCCACCAAGCCTTACGCGCAGAAAAATCCCGAGGTGATCAAGACCCTCGTCGAAGAAGTGCGCGCCGTCGGTGAATGGGCCAAAGCCAATCCTGAAGACGTCACCCAACAGGTTTCGCCACTGCTCGGTCTGCCGGCAGACATCACCCTGACCTCAATGAAGCGCCAAGGCTTCGGCGCGATATTCCTCACACCTGAAGTCGTCGCCGCCCAACAGAAAATCGCCGACAGCTTCTATCAGCTCAAGCTGATTCCGAAGCAGTTGAGTATCAAAGACGTGATCTGGACGCCACCGGCAACTGTTGCCCAAAGCTCAGTAACCAAAGCGCAGTAATCCGATTCCCTTAGGAGACCACTCCATGAGCCTCAATATTTTCTGGTTCCTGCCTACCCACGGCGACGGCCATTACCTTGGCACCGCCGAAGGCGCTCGCGCCGTCGACCACGGTTACCTGCAACAAGTCGCGCAAGCGGCGGATCGTCTGGGGTTTGGCGGCGTGCTGATTCCTACCGGTCGCTCCTGCGAAGACTCATGGCTGGTGGCCGCATCGCTGATCCCGGTGACCCAGCGTTTGAAATTCCTTGTCGCCCTGCGCCCCGGGATCATTTCCCCGACGGTGGCGGCGCGTCAGGCGGCGACGCTGGATCGTCTGTCCGGCGGCCGTGCGCTGTTCAACCTGGTGACCGGAGGCGATCCGGAAGAACTGGCCGGTGACGGTTTGTTCCTCAGTCACGAAGAGCGCTATCAGGCCTCGGTGGAATTCACCCGTATCTGGCGCCGCGTGCTGGAAGGCGAAACCGTTGATTACGACGGTCAGCACATCAGCGTGAAAGGCGCGAAGTTGCTCTATCCGCCGATCCAGCAACCGCGCCCGCCGCTGTACTTCGGCGGTTCGTCGGAAGCGGCGCAAGACCTTGCGGCAGAGCAAGTGGAAATGGTCCTGACCTGGGGCGAGCCGCCGGCCGCCGTGGCCGAGAAAATCGAACAAGTGCGCGCCAAAGCCGCGAAGCTCGGCCGTACCGTGCGCTTCGGCATTCGCCTGCATGTGATCGTTCGCGAAACCAACGCCGAAGCGTGGCAAGCGGCCGATAAATTGATCTCTCACCTGGACGACGAAACCATCGCTCGGGCCCAGGCGTCACTGGCGCGTTTCGATTCGGTCGGCCAGCAGCGCATGGCCGCACTGCATGGCGGTAGCCGCGACAATCTGGAAGTCAGCCCCAACCTCTGGGCTGGTGTCGGCCTGGTGCGCGGTGGCGCCGGGACAGCGCTGGTGGGTGACGGTCCGACCGTGGCCGCCCGTGTGAAGGAGTACGCGGAACTGGGCATCGATACGTTCATTTTCTCCGGTTATCCACACCTGGAAGAGTCATACCGCGTCGCCGAGTTGCTGTTCCCGCATCTGGACGTCGAACGTCCCGAGTTGCCCAAAAGCGCCGGTTACGTCAGCCCGTTCGGCGAGATGGTTGCCAACGACATTCTTCCCAAAGCCGCGTCCCAAAGCTGAGGCGCGTCATGAAGAAAATCATCCACAGCTTCGCGCCTTGGGCGTTGCCGGTGTTGTTGCTGGCGGTGTGGCAGTTGTCGGTGTCGGCGGGCTGGTTGTCGACGCGGATTCTGCCCGCCCCCATCGCGGTGATTGAAGCCGGCGTGAGCCTGGTGCGCAGCGGCGAAATCTGGACGCACCTGGCAATCAGCGGCTGGCGCGCCGCGCTGGGCTTCACCATTGGTGGCGGCATCGGTCTGGCGCTGGGCTTCATTACCGGCTTGTCGAAATGGGGTGAACGCCTGCTCGACAGTTCGGTACAGATGATCCGTAACGTGCCGCACCTGGCGCTGATTCCATTGGTGATCTTGTGGTTCGGTATTGACGAGTCGGCGAAGATTTTCCTGGTGGCGTTGGGCACTTTGTTCCCGATTTACCTCAACACTTATCACGGCATCCGCAACGTTGATCCGGCACTGGTGGAGATGGCACGCAGTTATGGCTTGTCCGGTTTCAGCCTGTTCCGTCAGGTGATTCTGCCGGGTGCGCTGCCTTCGATTCTGGTGGGGGTGCGTTTCGCCCTTGGCTTTATGTGGCTGACGTTGATCGTCGCGGAAACCATCTCCGCCAGTTCCGGCATCGGCTACCTGGCGATGAACGCCCGGGAGTTTTTGCAGACCGATGTGGTGGTGCTGGCAATTCTTCTGTACGCGGTGCTCGGCAAACTGGCCGACCTCGCGGCTCGTGGACTCGAGCGCGTGTGGTTGCGTTGGCATCCGGCTTATCAGGTAGCCAAGGGAGGTGCGGCATGACGGCTCAACAACCTCCGCGCCTGCTGCGCGGGATTCCGCTGGTGGTGCGCAAGCTGCAAAAAACCTTTGGCGCGCGGCAAGTGCTGCGTGAGATCGATCTGCACATTCCGGCCGGTCAGTTCGTCGCGGTGGTCGGTCGCAGTGGCTGCGGCAAAAGCACCTTGCTGCGACTGCTCGCCGGACTCGATCAGCCTACGGGTGGTCAATTGCTGGCCGGCGCTGCACCGCTGAGCGATGCGCGAGAAGACACACGGCTGATGTTCCAGGAAGCGCGTTTGCTGCCGTGGAAAAAGGTCATCGACAACGTCGGCCTCGGGTTGACGGGCAACTGGCGGCCGCAAGCGCTTCAGGCGCTGGAGTCGGTCGGTCTGGCAGACCGTGCCAACGAATGGCCGGCAGCATTGTCCGGTGGGCAGAAACAACGTGTGGCCCTGGCGCGCGCGCTGATCCATCAACCGCGTTTGCTGTTGCTCGACGAGCCGCTGGGTGCGCTGGATGCCCTGACCCGGATTGAAATGCAGCAACTGATCGAACGGCTCTGGCAGCAGCATGGTTTTACCGTGTTGCTGGTGACGCACGACGTCAGTGAAGCGGTGGCGATTGCTGATCGGGTGATCCTGATCGAAGAGGGCGAAGTCGGCCTCGACCTGCTCGTGGAACTGCCGCGCCCTCGGGTTCGCGGCTCCCATCGGCTGGCGGCGCTGGAAACTGAAGTCCTCAACCGCGTACTTGAACTGCCCGGCGAGCCGCCGGCACCGGAACCCGTTTCACCCTTGCCTACGCAATTGCGCTGGGCGCACTGACCCAAGTCTTACTCAACGACAGGAATTGACCTCATGACTATCAAAGCCATCAACGTTCGCAACCAGTTCAAAGGCTCCATCAAGGAAATCGTGCTGGGTGACGTGCTGTCGGAAATCGACGTGCAGACCGCCTCCGGCATTGTCACTTCAGTGATCACCACACGCTCGGTGAAAGAGCTGGAACTGGTGGTCGGCAGTGAAGTGATCGCGTTTGTGAAATCCACCGAAGTGTCGATCGCCAAGTTGTAAGCCCGTGGGCAAACAGCAACCCCGGAGGGTGTGAGCCCTTCGGGGTTTTTTATGTCAGGGCGCGGGGGCGCAGCGCCAACCTGCAGCGGGTGAATAAGTGCCGAGCGAAGACAGCACGCGCGGGTCGCTGAATAGCGCCTGCGCATTGGGGTCGATGTCTGCCGGCAACAAGGGCTGGCCGGTTAGCGCGGGCAACGTGGAATAGTCGATCTGCCACGGGGTTTGCCCGCCCTGGTGACGACCAAAGGACAATTCAGTCGTGAGCAGTTCGTGTGCTGCCGCAGCGCTCATGTGCTCACGCAAATGACCGCCGGGTGCCAGCGCGACAATCCGGCTGGCGGCAAACAGAAAGTAATCGCCGGCCAACACCAGGCAGGCAACTCGCACTGGATCATCGGCTGCCTGCAACCACTGACCGCGACAGATGCCGCGAGAGTCGGGCAGTCGCTCCCAGATTTCGTAGTAGTCATCGTCCAGGGCGGTTTCGATCAGGCGCTCACTGGTTTCAAAGTGCATGTGTCCGATGTCCTGCTCGGCGCTGGCAGGTTGATAGTCGAGTTTGCGATGCCACTGGCAAATGTCACCTTCGACCTCGGTCACACCGGCGAAGCCCTTTTGTTCGCTCAAGGTCAACAGGTCCGCGTGATTCAATTGTTCCAGGGGCAGCGCTGCGAGCGTGGCCGGCGGGATGCGCAGGTCGGCAAACAGGCATGGGGTTTGCAGCCAGTACACCGCCGTTTCGCTGTCGGTGCGCCCGGACTGGAAGGAGATCAGGCGTCGTTTCCACACGCCAAGGTAGTTGTCGGGTATGTGCGCCATGAGCAGAACACCTCGTTGCGTTATACGTCGCGCCTGGCCAGGTACGGCGGCAGGTACAGGCCCAGATAGGCATCAAATACGCGCATGCCTTCTTCGGCCATGCGTGGCGTGATCTGCTCGTGTTGTTGCACCGAGCGTGCGTAGACGCGGTCGCCAAGCTCCATGGCCAGCGCAAAACACGTCGACGTCCGTGGGCAACTTCGGCAGTTCGAAGTGGTGATCGAAGAGTTTGTGCATCAAGTCGCCCAGTTCGATGTCGTGCTGGCGGTCGGCCTGAGTGACCTCGGTGAGGCCGTGCTGCGCGAGGATCAATTGGCGAGCGGCGGCATCCTCGCTGTAGATCGCGAGCATGCGTTGTTCCACCAGTCGCGACAAATCACGCCAGCTGTTGAGGGACGCATGATCGATGGGGGCTTGCAGGCATGCGCGGAACGCGGCGTGGACGTCGGCCGTCAAGGCTTCGAGCAGCGCCGGTACGCTGGCGAAAAAGTGGTAGACGGAAGAGGGTGGGATCTGCGCACGTTCGGCGACACTGTAGATCGACAGACTGGCCACGCCCTCGGCGGCCAGCAGTGTGCGGGCGGCATCGAGGATCGTATCGATCCGCGCCTGGCTGCGGGCGCGGGGTTTGCGTGGGGTGGCGAGTCGGGTCATCGAAGTCTCCTGCGGGGGCAGCGGGCATTGTACGAGGCGACTGACACCTTGTCTGTATGGGCGCCGCTGCCCGGCTGGCAGGAGAAGGAAGGTCAGCCGCCGACGTTCACGGTTCGGTCATTCAGGGGCTGAACAGGGCGTGCGTTCATCGGGTACAAGGCCTGAAAAGCCTGCAACTGGGCGTGGGACAATTGCACCGGTTGGGTCAGGACATGCCAGCGCACCCCTTCGCTGCACGGCGGTGTGGTCAGAGAACCCATGTAGGAATAGTAATGGCGGGTGGTCGGCAGCAGATCGGCGATATTTTGCATCTCCAGCTTCGTCATGCCGCCTGCTTCCTTGGGCATTGCCGCGAGAATGGGTTTCCAGTGCAGGGTTGTAGGCACCTTCTTCAAACAACAGGGCGACTACCGCTAACTCGCCGGCCGCATTGCGATGTACGAAATGCGCATCGAGCGGGTAGGCGCGGCCCTGGATTCTTTCCTCGCTGGGCGTATGAAAGTGCAACTGCACCAGTGAGAAGTCGCCGGAAGGCAAGGTGATCCCGCCGGCGTCCGTTGGCGACACTTGAATGGTATGGCCGTTGTTCAGGACCGTTACCGGGCTTGCTCGATAGGTGAATGTCAGGGGCGCCAGGCTGGCCTTGACCGCATTGCTGATGTCGATAGGTGACTGCGCCTTGCCGGTTGAGCAGAGTTTGTAGTCGCTGTTGAGGTCGCTCCAGTGTTCCGGGCCGGAGTGATCGCTGTAAGACCAGGTGGAAGTGTGATCGTTACGGGCCAGGGCAGAAGTGCACAAGCCGGCACCGATCAGTGAAAGGGCTACGCCCAGAAGGTGTTTTTTCAATTTCAATGGCTCTCAATTCAAGTGGGATGTCGGACAGTGCCCGCGCCCCAAAGTTTGAGATTCAAATGTTGATACGTCTGTAGGTTCTTTCTTGGAGATTGTCGGATGCTGACAAGCAGCGTTGGGTGAGGGCATAAAAAAAACGCCGCAGGCGCTAAGGCCGGCGGCGTTCGTTTTTACTGCAACCGCTTACACGGTATGCAGGTACCAGTTGTACTCAAGGTCGGAGATGGAGTGTTCGAACTCCTCCAGCTCGCTCTCTTTGCACGCGACGAAGATATCGATGTACTTCGGATCGATGTACTTGGCCATGACTTCGCTGTCGTCCAGCTCGCGCAATGCATCGCGCAGGTTGTTCGGCAGGCTTTGCTCGTTCTGCTCGTAGGAGTTGCCTTCTACGGGTGCGCCTGGCTCGATCTTGTTGGTCAGGCCGTGGTGCACGCCTGCCAGGACCGAAGCCATCAACAGGTACGGGTTGGCATCGGCGCCGGCAACACGGTGTTCGATACGTACGGCATCGGAAGAGCCGGTCGGTACGCGAATCGCCACGGTACGGTTGTCCAGGCCCCAGCACGGCGAGTTCGGCACGTAGAACTGTGCGCCGAAACGACGGTAGGAGTTGACGTTCGGGCAGAGGAAAGCCATCTGCGCGGGCAGGGTCTCGAGCACACCGCCGATCGCGTGACGCAGTGCGGCGTTCTGCTCGGGATCCTCGCTGGCAAAAATGTTTTTGCCGTCTTTATCAAGAATCGAGATATGGACGTGCAGACCGTTGCCCGCCTGGCCCGGGTAAGGCTTGGCCATGAAGGTGGTGTCCATTTCATGGTCGTAGGCGATGTTTTTGATCAGGCGCTTGAGCAGAACCGCGTAGTCGCAGGCCTTGATCGGGTCGGCCACGTGGTGCAGGTTCACTTCGAATTGCGCCGGGGCACTTTCCTTGACGATCGCGTCGGCAGGGATGCCTTGCTCTTTCGCACCTTCCAGAATGTCCTGGAGGCAATCGACGTATTCGTCGAGGTCGTCGATCAGGTAGACCTGAGTCGAATGCGGGCGTTTGCCAGAGATCGGCGAGCGTGGCGGCTGTGGACGGCCGTTCACGTTTTCCTGGTCGATCAGGTAGAACTCCAGTTCGAACGCGGCGCAGATGGTCAGGCCCATCTCGTCGAACTTGGTCACGACTTGACGCAGCACTTCACGGGGATCCGCGAAGAAAGGGTCACCTTCGAGTTCGTGCATGGTCATCAACAGCTGCGCGGTAGGGCGTTTCTGCCAAGGCTCATTGCACAGGGTGTCGGGGATTGGATAGCAGATTCGGTCAGCATCACCGATGTCCAGGCCCAGGCCGGTGCTTTCCACCGTCGAGCCATTGATATCCAGAGCAAATAGAGAGGCCGGCAGGTTGATGCCTTTCTCGTAAACCTTGTGGAGGCTGGTGCGTTCAATGCGCTTGCCGCGCACCACACCATTCATATCCGCAATCAGAAGGTCAACGTACAGAACCTCAGGATGTTCCTTAAGGAACGCGTTCGCTTCGTTAAGCTGAACGGCACGCGGGGGTACCGACATGATGCAACACCTTTGTTGTTAAAAATATCAATCATTGATCTCTTCGGATTCCAGTCAACCCGAACGGCATGCCGAAGTCAAGCGAGGCCTTTTTTGCCCTAAAAAAGCGCTCGTAAGGCTTTTTTGAGGCAGTTTGGGGCGTTTTTATGCCTTTGAACGCTTTAGCCGACGCAGGGTTGAGCGGGGCGTGTTGTATTTTTTACGGGGGTGTTGTGTAAAAAAATGAACAAGGCTAAGCTCGATTCAAACCCATAACACCAATAATACCGGGGTGCTTCATGTCTCGCCTGCCGATAATCGGCATCACCAACTGCTCTAGGCAGATTGGTCTGCATGCTTACCACATCAGTGGCGACACTTGCGTCCGCGCCGTAGCCTCATCGGCTTCGGGCCCGCTCAAAACTCTGCGGTCGCTGGCGGCTCATCGGTCTGCGTCCGATATTCTGGACGGTCCTGATGGCACCCCCATTACGGTTACTCCATTCAATATAGAACCGATTCACAATAGCGGCCTGGCTATCGCACAGGACTCCGCTCGTGATTCTGCACGCCCGGCCGTTGGCGCGCAGTCCGCAAGAAACACGATAGCCTGTCGCAGACACCCGTTTCAACGCGACGCCGATGCGTCAAACATCGCCTGACTTGCAAGAGTCAGGAAACTCAAAGCCTAGAGGCATTTATGAGTAACAACCTCGACCAGCTCACCGATTGGTTGAAAGACCACAAGATCACAGAAGTCGAATGCATGATCGCCGACTTGACCGGGATTACCCGGGGCAAGATTTCGCCGACCAACAAGTTCATTGCCGAAAAAGGCATGCGCCTGCCTGAAAGCGTTTTGTTGCAGACCGTGACCGGCGACTATGTCGAAGACGACATCTATTACGAGCTGCTCGACCCGGCCGACATCGACATGATCTGCCGCCCCGACCAGAACGCTGTGTTTCTGGTGCCGTGGGCCATCGAGCCGACTGCCCAGGTGATCCACGACACCTACGACAAGCAAGGCAACCCGATCGAGCTGTCGCCGCGCAACGTGCTCAAGAAGGTCCTGAAACTCTATACCGACAAGGGCTGGCAGCCGATCGTGGCGCCGGAAATGGAGTTCTACCTGACCAAGCGCAGCGACGACCCCGACTATCCGCTGCAGCCGCCGATCGGTCGCTCCGGGCGCCCGGAAATCGGTCGCCAGTCGTTCTCGATTGAAGCGGCGAACGAATTCGATCCGCTGTTCGAAGACGTCTACGACTGGTGCGAACTGCAGGAGCTGGACCTCGATACGTTGATCCATGAGGACGGCACGGCGCAGATGGAAATCAACTTCCGTCACGGCGATGCCCTGTCCCTGGCCGACCAGATCCTGGTGTTCAAGCGCACCATGCGCGAAGCCGCGCTCAAGCACGACGTGGCGGCGACCTTCATGGCCAAGCCCATGACCGGTGAACCGGGCAGTGCGATGCACTTGCACCAGAGCATCATCGACATCGAGACCGGCAAGAACATCTTCTCCAATGAAGACGGGACCATGAGCCAGTTGTTCCTGCACCACATCGGTGGCTTGCAGAAACTCATTCCCGAGCTGTTGCCGCTGTTCGCGCCCAACGTCAACTCGTTCCGCCGCTTCCTGCCGGACACCTCGGCACCGGTGAACGTGGAGTGGGGCGAAGAGAACCGCACCGTGGGCCTGCGGGTTCCGGACGCCGGGCCGCAAAACCGCCGGGTGGAAAACCGTCTGCCGGGCGCCGATGCCAACCCGTACCTGGCGATTGCCGCGAGCCTGCTCTGCGGTTACGTCGGCATGGTCGAAGGCCTCAATCCGAGTGCCCCGGTGGTGGGCCGTGGCTATGAACGCCGCAACCTGCGCCTGCCGCTGACCATTGAAGATGCGCTGGATCGCATGGAAAACAGCTCAACCATCGAGAAGTACCTGGGCAAAAATTTCATTACTGGCTACGTCGCGGTCAAGCGGGCCGAGCATGAAAACTTCAAGCGCGTGATCAGTTCGTGGGAACGGGAATTCCTGCTCTTTGCCGTCTGATACGCCGGGCGCCGTCGTTGTCGGGCGGCGCTTTCACCTGATTTTTTAGGAGATTTACATGACCAGTAACAATCCGCAAACCCGTGAATGGCAAACCCTGAGCAACGATCACCACCTGGCTCCGTTCAGTGATTTCAAGCAGCTGAAAGAGAAAGGCCCGCGGATCATCACCAACGCCAAGGGCGTTTACCTGTGGGACAGCGAAGGCAACAAGATCCTCGACGGCATGGCCGGCCTGTGGTGCGTAGCGATCGGTTACGGTCGTGATGAACTGGCCGATGCCGCTAGCAAGCAAATGCGCGAACTGCCTTACTACAACCTGTTCTTCCAGACCGCTCACCCTCCGGTTCTGGAGCTGGCCAAGGCCATCGCCGACATCGCCCCAGAAGGCATGAACCACGTGTTCTTCACCGGCTCCGGCTCCGAAGGCAACGACACCATGCTGCGTATGGTTCGTCACTACTGGGCGATCAAGGGCCAACCGAAAAAGAAAGTCATCATCAGCCGCAAGAACGGCTATCACGGTTCTACCGTGGCCGGCGCGAGCCTGGGTGGCATGACGTACATGCACGAACAAGGCGACTTGCCGATTCCGGGCATTGTCCACATCGCACAGCCGTACTGGTTCACCGAAGGCGGCGACATGACGCCTGAAGAGTTCGGCGTCTGGGCGGCGAATCAGCTGGAAGAGAAAATTCTGGAAATCGGCGTGGATAACGTCGGTGCCTTTATTGCCGAGCCGATCCAGGGCGCCGGTGGCGTGATCATTCCGCCAGACACCTACTGGCCGCGCATCAAGGAAATCCTCGCCAAGTACGACATCCTGTTCGTGGCGGACGAAGTGATTTGTGGTTTTGGCCGTACCGGTGAGTGGTTCGGTACCGATTACTACGACCTCAAGCCCGACATGATGACCATCGCCAAAGGCCTGACCTCCGGCTACATCCCCATGGGTGGCCTGATCGTGCGTGACGAAGTGGTCGAGGTGCTGAACGAAGGCGGCGACTTCAACCACGGCTTCACGTACTCCGGTCACCCGGTGGCCGCTGCGGTGGCGCTGGAAAACATCCGCATCCTGCGCGAAGAAAAAATTATCGAGCGCGTTCATGCAGAAACGGCACCCTATTTGCAGAAACGTCTGCGGGAACTGAACGATCACCCGTTGGTGGGAGAAGTGCGTGGTGTCGGTCTGTTGGGGGCCATTGAACTGGTTCAGGACAAAGCCACTCGCAAACGTTACGAAGGCAAGGGCGTCGGCATGATTTGCCGCCAGTTCTGCTTCGACAACGGCCTGATCATGCGCGCCGTGGGCGACACCATGATCATTGCTCCGCCACTGGTGATTACACCGGCTGAAATCGATGAGTTGGTGGCCAAGGCACGCAAGTGTCTGGACCTGACCCTGAGTGCGTTGCAGGGCTAAGTGCTAGGCTCTGAGCGTAAGTGGCCGGGGTTTGTATCAAAACAGCTACTTTCGCTCAGCGCTGTCAGAAAGCGTGGCCTTTCCTTGAAAGACCGATGTGGATCTTGCCAGACTAGCCGCGGTTCCAGTTGCCCGGGTTCGGTCGCTGAAAACAAGTGGTTCAAAAAAGAAAAATTTGGAGCATTACGCATGAAGGCACTAGGTAAAAAGCTCGCTGGTAAGACTCTCCTTGCCATGTCGTTGATGGGGTTGATGGCGGGCGCGGTTCAGGCCGATGACAAAGTACTGCACGTGTACAACTGGTCCGATTACATCGCACCGGACACCATCAAGAAGTTCGAAGACGAGTCGGGGATCAAAGTCGTCTACGACGTGTTCGACAGCAACGAAACCCTTGAAGCCAAGTTGCTGGCCGGCAAATCCGGTTACGACATCGTCGTACCGTCGAACAACTTCCTGGCCAAGCAAATCAAGGCCGGCGTTTACCAGAAGCTGGACAAGTCCAAGCTGTCTAACTGGAAAAACCTGAACACCGACCTGCTCAAGGCGGTATCGGTGAGCGACCCGGGCAACGAACATGCCTTCCCGTACATGTGGGGCTCGATCGGCATTGGCTACAACGCCGAGAAGGTCAAGGCTGCACTGGGTGCCGACGCACCGGTCGATTCCTGGGACCTGATCTTCAAACCTGAAAACGCCGCCAAGCTGAAGTCCTGCGGTATCAGCTTGCTGGACTCGCCAACCGAGATGATTCCGGTGGCGCTGCACTACCTGGGCCTGCCAACCGACAGCCAGAAGAAAGAAGACATCGACAAGGCTGAAGCGCTGATCATGAAGGTCCGTCCTTCGATCGCCTACTTCCACTCGTCCAAGTACATCTCCGACCTTGCCAACGGCAACATCTGTGTAGCCGTGGGTTACTCGGGTGACGTGTATCAGGCCAAGTCCCGCGCGGCTGAAGCCGGTGACAAGGTCAAAGTCAGCTACAACATTCCGAAAGAAGGTGCTGGCAGCTTCTACGACATGGTCGCCATCCCTAAAGATGCCGAGAACGTCGAAGGCGCCTACAAGTTCATGACCTTCCTGCAGAAGCCGGAAATCATGGCTGAAATCACCAACGCCGTGCGCTTCCCGAACGGTAACGCGGCTGCCACGCCACTGGTGGATAAAGACATCACCGCGGATCCAGGCATCTACCCGCCAGCGGACGTGCTGGCCAAGCTGTACGCGATTGCCGACTTGCCGGCCGCGACCCAGCGGATCCTGACTCGCAGCTGGACCAAGATCAAATCGGGTAAATAAGCCGTAAAACCCTGTAGCAGCTGCCGCAGGCTGCGTCCAACTGCGAAGCAGTTGTGCTGTTGAAAACGCGGGAAGGTCCTTCGGAGCTTAACGCCGCCTTCGGCAGCTGCTACAGGTATCTGCATAAAAGTTTTGCTGGAACGGTTTTTCGAGGGTAAGTTGCGCGCCGGTTTTGTTGCTGGGCAATCACGGTTGTCATGTAGCGCGGGGCAACTTGGGCCCAACTAATTTTAGAGGACCTCCACTTGCCTATTTTTTCTTTGTTTCGCAATGCCTTGCTGGCTGGCGCTGGACTGACACTTGCCGTCAGTGTCCAGGCCGCCGGTACTGTGCATATTTATAACTGGTCGGACTACATCGGTCCGACCACCCTGGCTGACTTCCAGAAAGAGACCGGCATCAAGCCGGTCTATGACGTCTTCGACTCCAACGAAACCCTGGAAGGCAAGTTGCTGGCCGGGCGTACCGGTTACGACGTGGTCGTGCCGTCCAACCACTTCCTTGGCAAGCAGATCAAGGCGGGCGCCTTCCAGAAACTCGACAAGTCGAAGCTGACTAACTATTCCAACCTCGACCCGGTGCTGCTCAAGCGCCTGGAGCAGAACGATCCGGGCAACCAGTACGCGGTGCCGTACCTGTGGGGCACCAACGGCATCGGTTACAACGTCGACAAAATCAAAGCCGTGCTGGGCGTCGACACGATCGATTCATGGAGCGTGCTGTTCGAGCCGGAGAACATCAAGAAGCTGCACAGCTGCGGCGTGGCGTTCCTCGACTCGGCCGATGAAATGATGCCGACCGTGCTCAACTACATGGGCCTGAACGCCAACAGCACTGATCCCAAGGATTATGAAAAGGCCACCGCCAAGTTGCTCGCCGTGCGGCCGTACGTGACTTACTTCCATTCCTCCAAGTACATCTCGGACCTGGCCAACGGCGACATCTGCATCGCCATCGGTTTCTCCGGCGACATGTTCCAGGCCCGCAACCGTGCGGAAGAAGCCAAGAAAGGCGTGAACATCGTCTACACCATTCCCAAGGAAGGCGGCGCTCTGTGGTTCGACATGCTGGCGATTCCCAAGGATTCGGCCAACACCAAAGAGGCCCACGCGTTCATCAACTTTTTGTTGAAACCCGAGGTGATCGCACAGGTCAGTGATTCTGTTGGCTATGCGAATCCCAACCCTGCTTCGGACAAACTGATGGAACAGTCCATCCGCACAGACGAGTCGGTTTATCCACCGCAAGCAGTCCTCGACAAGACCTACGTGTCGGTCGAATTACCACCGAATATTCAACGTTTGATGACCCGCAGCTGGACCAAGGTCAAGACGGGTAAATAGCTTCAAGGCTCAAACTATCCAAGGTTGGCTCACCTTGAGCGAACTGCACTCTTTTTTTCTGGGAGTTTCGTAAATGGCAGTTGCCTCCGGCGCCTATAAGAAAGCCCTCGAGGGCGACCAGTCACCTAAACAGGTGCTGGTCAAAATCGACCGGGTCACGAAAAAGTTCGACGAGACGATTGCCGTGGACGATGTGTCCCTGGAAATCAAGAAAGGCGAAATTTTCGCCCTGCTCGGCGGTTCGGGATCGGGCAAGTCCACGTTGCTGCGCATGCTCGCTGGCTTCGAACGGCCAACGGAGGGGCGCATTTTCCTCGACGGCGTAGACATCACTGACATGCCGCCGTACGAGCGGCCGATCAACATGATGTTCCAGTCCTACGCCTTGTTCCCGCACATGACCGTGGCGCAGAACATCGCCTTCGGCCTCAAGCAGGACAAGCTGCCTGCCGCCGAAGTCGATGCGCGCGTGGCCGACATGCTCAAACTGGTGCAGATGAGCCAGTACGCCAAGCGCAAGCCGCATCAGTTGTCCGGTGGCCAGCGTCAGCGTGTGGCACTGGCGCGCTCGCTGGCCAAGCGACCGAAGCTGTTGCTGCTCGACGAGCCAATGGGCGCCCTGGATAAAAAGCTGCGTTCGCAGATGCAACTGGAGCTGGTGGAGATCATCGAGCGCGTCGGCGTAACCTGCGTCATGGTGACCCACGACCAGGAAGAGGCCATGACCATGGCCGAGCGCATCGCGATCATGCACCTGGGCTGGATTGCCCAGATCGGCAGCCCGATCGACATCTACGAAACCCCGACCAGTCGCCTGGTCTGCGAATTCATCGGCAACGTCAACATCTTCGACGGTGAAGTGATCGACGACGCCGAAGGTCACGCGACCATTACCTGCAAGGACCTGGATCGCCAGATCTACGTGGGCCACGGCATCAGTACCTCAGTGCAGGACAAATCCGTGACCTACGCGATCCGTCCGGAAAAACTGCTGGTGACGCCGACGCAGCCGACCTGCGAATACAACTGGTCCAGCGGCAAAGTGCACGACATCGCCTACCTCGGCGGGCACTCGGTGTTCTACGTCGAACTGCCAAGCGGCAAGATCGTCCAGTCGTTCGTCGCCAACGCCGAGCGCCGTGGTCAGCGCCCAACCTGGGGTGACCAGGTTTACGTGTATTGGGAAGACGACAGCGGCGTGGTACTTCGCTCATGAACATGCGCAAATTCAAACGCCGCCTCAATCGAATAATTCCCGGTGGCCGTCAGCTGGTCATCGGGGTTCCGTTCATCTGGCTGTTCATGTTCTTCATGCTGCCGTTCTTCATCGTCTTGAAGATCAGCTTCGCCGAAGCCGATGTGGCCATTCCGCCGTACACCGAAATCTACAACTTCGTCGACCAGAAGCTGCAGGTGCTGCTCAACCTCGGCAACTACGCCATGCTGGCGGGCGACGAGTTGTACATCGCCGCTTACCTCGGCTCGTTGAAGATGGCGCTGATCAGCACCGTCCTCTGTTTGCTGATCGGGTACCCGATGGCCTACGCCATTGCCAGTGCCCGTAAAGAGCTGCAAACGGTCCTCGTGCTGCTGATCATGATGCCGACCTGGACCGCCATCCTGATCCGCGTTTACGCGTGGATGGGCATCCTCAGCAACAACGGTCTGCTCAATGGTTTCCTGATGAGCATGGGCTGGATCAGCGAACCGCTGCAGATCCTCAACACCAACCTCGCCGTCTATATTGGTGTCGTTTACTCCTATCTGCCATTCATGATCCTGCCGCTCTACGCCAACCTGGTGAAGCACGACCACAGCCTGCTGGAAGCCGCATCCGATCTGGGTTCTAGCACCTTCAACAGCTTCTGGAAAATCACCATTCCGTTGTCCAAGAACGGCATCGTCGCTGGCTGCATGCTGGTGTTCATTCCGGTGGTGGGCGAGTTCGTGATCCCGGAACTGCTCGGCGGCCCGGAAACCCTGATGATCGGTAAAGTGCTTTGGCAAGAGTTCTTCAACAACCGTGACTGGCCCGTGGCGTCAGCCTTGGCGGTGGTGATGCTGGCGATCCTGATTGTGCCGATCATCCTGTTCAACCGCAGTCAGGCCAAAGAAATGGAGGGCAAAGAATGAAGCGCTTCAGATTCTCAAGCTTGATGCTGGTGCTGGGTTTGCTGTTCATCTACGCGCCGATGCTGATCCTGGTGATCTACTCGTTCAACGCCTCAAAACTGGTGACGGTGTGGGGCGGCTGGTCGATCAAATGGTACGTCGGGTTGATGGACAACACTCAGTTGATGGGCTCGGTGGTGCGCTCGCTGGAAATCGCCTGCTACACGGCGGTGGCGGCGGTGGCGCTGGGTACATTGGCCGCGTTCGTCCTGACCCGTATCACCCGCTTCAAAGGTCGCACGCTGTTCGGTGGCCTGGTCACCGCACCGCTGGTGATGCCCGAAGTCATCACCGGTCTGTCGCTGTTGCTGCTGTTCGTGGCCATGGCGCAGATGATCGGTTGGCCACAGGAACGCGGCATCGTCACTATCTGGATCGCCCACACTACGTTCTGTGCGGCGTATGTGGCGGTGGTGGTGTCGGCGCGTTTGCGTGAGTTGGACTTGTCCATCGAAGAGGCGGCCATGGACCTTGGTGCGCGGCCGTGGAAGGTGTTCTTCCTGATCACCATCCCGATGATCGCGCCCTCGTTGGGAGCAGGCGGCATGATGTCTTTCGCGCTGTCGCTGGATGACCTGGTGCTGGCGAGCTTCGTCTCGGGGCCGGGTTCCACGACCCTGCCAATGGAAGTGTTCTCGGCGGTGCGTCTGGGCGTGAAACCGGAGATCAACGCCGTGGCCAGCCTGATTTTGCTGGCGGTATCGCTGATGACGTTCCTGGTCTGGTTCTTCAGCCGTCGTGCCGAAGAGAGCCGCAAGCGTGCGATTCAGCAGGCCATCGAAGAAGGCGCTGCCGACTCCTGGAAGCAACCGGACGTACGCCGCGCGCAGGCGCCGGAAGCGGCTTGATCTACGGATGATCGTTCCCACGCAGAGCGTGGGAACGATCAGTAACCCAAATCCCCTGTGGCTTCATGCCAACCAAGGGGATTTGCGGATGATCTCGACAAAGTTCATCGGCTTGAACCCCGCCTCGCTGTCGACCAGCACATCGGCGTTCACCGTGCCGAACGTGGTATCCGGCTTGTGTTTGAAGCCGTTGGCGAACGCACACAGGATGCATTCCTTGAAGCCTTCACCCCGTGGATGCGCATGCACCACCGCCTCACGCTGCACGGTGGAAAACGCCGCGTAGTCGATGCCCAGCACATCCATTTCAACCCCGGCGGTCACCAGCGCCACATTCGGGCGCAAGTGTTGCGGCACACCCGGTGTGGTGTGCAGCGCAATCGACAGCCAGACTTGCTCGATATCGTCGTCGCTCAACCCGTAAGGCTTGAGGAATGCCTTGGCGGCATTGGCGCTGTCGACTTCAAAACGTTCGTCATCGCTGCGATGTCCTTCCACCAGGCCCAGGTCATGGAACATCGCGCCGACGTACAGCAACTCCGGATCGTAGGCCAGTTGCTTGCGTTCACCGCTCAACGCACCGAACAGAAACACCCGGCGCGAGTGGTGATACAGCAAGTCGGACTCGACATCGCGGATGTATTCGGTGGTGGCCTTGGCCAATGCGCTGTCGGGAATGTTGATACCGGCAATGATGCTGCTCATGGGTGCTGTCCTCGTGGGCAACGCCGTGGCGGCGCTGATGGAACAAGTCTGTTGCGTCACCCAAAACCGGACAATCGATCCATGGCTGCGATCCTTGCCAATGAACCTGCATATCGCGCCAACCTCGCTTGTTGCGCGTGGATTGGCTAAGTTTGATGCAGATAATCGAATCACAAACGGCGCCTGTAGCAGCTGCCTCGCAGGCTCGGCAGCTGCTACAGGTCTTGCGGTGTAATCAAAGTATTGAGGGCGTTTCCCGCCATGAGTAAAACCGTAGCCATCGTGGTTTTTGCCGGGGTTCAGTCCCTGGACGTTACCGGTCCCATGGATGTGTTTTGCGAGGCCAACCGCTTCCTCGAACCGCAAGACCATTACCGGTTGGAGGTGATCGGTGTCGAGCATGGGATGATGCCGTGTTCCAACGGTTTGTCGCTCAATGCTCACCGGCATTTCAGCGACGCGCTTGAGGCGTATGACCTGCTGCTGGTGGCCGGCGGCCCGCAATTACCATTCCTGGATTTCGGTGCGGTGTTCGATGCCTGGTTGCGTGGTGCCTGCGGGCGGGCGCAACGTTTTGGTTCGATCTGCAATGGCGCGTTCATGCTGGCGCGGGCCGGCCTGCTTGATGGGCGGACCGTGACCACCCATTGGAGCGATGCTGCCGCGTTGGCACAGTTGTGCCCGTCGACCCGGGTCGAGGCGGATCGCTTGTACGTGCAGGACGGCGAGCTCTACACCTCGGCCGGGGTCACGGCGGGGATTGATCTGTCGTTGTACCTGCTGGCCAGGGATCACGGGCCGGAAGTCGCGCTGCACGTGGCCAAGCGTCTGGTGGTATTCACGCAGCGCTCAGGCGGGCAATCGCAGTTCAGCCCGTTCCTCACGCCCCACGCCGAACCCACGTCGGCGGTGGCGCTGGTTCAGCTCTACGTGCTGGCGAACCTCACCGGCGACCTGACCCTCGCTGACCTGGCGAATGCGGCCAACATGAGCACCCGCAACTTTTCCCGTGTGTTTGCCAAGGAAGCCAAAATCACCCCGGCGGAATTTGTCGAACAGGCGAGGGTGGACGCGGCGCGGGTGCTGTTGGAAAGCACCCATTCGCCACTGAAAACCGTGGCCTACCAATGTGGGTTTCGCGATGCCCAGCACATGCGCAGCGTGTTCAACCGCCGATTGGGGGTAACGCCACAGCAGTTCCGGCTGAATTTTTCTGCGATGGTTTGAGCAGGCATTTCTGTCGTTTGTGAGGGCCTCATCGCGGGCAAGCCCGCTCCCACATTGGACCGCGTTCGAGCGGACAACTCAGTCACTTGTGGGAGCGGGCTTGCCCGCGATGACGGCAGCCGAAACAACAAAAATCTACGGCGCAGCCCGCGCCGGCAAGAACTTCAACGTGCTGCGCGTATTGGCCGTGACTTCTTCATCGTTGAAGTGCGCCTCGTAATAAACCCCTTCGACATACGCCTCCGCCTGGTCATCGTAGTGGCTGTCGAACGGCACACCACTCTGGCCGACCGGGTTGATGGTCAGGCTGTGGGCCGGGTCGGCAAAGTCGACCAGGCGTCGCGTCGACGGGCCGTAAGTCACCGGCCACGGCGCCGGGCCGATTTTGGCCGAGAGGTTGTTCGGCACTTCATGCGTGCCGGGTGCCGCAAACGGCCCGACGTTGTAGATAAGGTCCAACGGCTTCTGCATGCCCAGTGGATGGCCGTGCGTCAGGGTGTGCGCCTTGCCCCACTGCCATTGAGCCGAATCCGCACCCAGCGTTGTCTTGAGGTGGGTGATGCTCGCTTGCCAGGCCACCTTGACCGTATCGGCGCGGGTTTCCTTGCCGAGGGTGTTGCGGTTGTCCCACCACGGCGAATCAGGCGTAGCGGCCAGACGTGGCAGCGCGGCGTCGATCACCCGGGTCGAGAGCAAAGTGTCGAAGAAATCATTGCCCAGTTCATCGTGCATCGTCGCGTCAGCCAGGTTGAACAGGAACTGGTTGAACAGCGTCGCGCTGGTCGAATCCAGCGGGTAATCGCCTTTCCACTGCGCCAGTTGTTCCACCAGTTTCAGTTCGGCGGGATCGCTGACGACTTCACGCAGTACCGGCAACAACGGCGCCAATAGACGCGGGCCGTAAGCCGTGGTGGTGCCCAGTTGCAGCTTCTGGCTGGCGTCGATGTCCCACTTCACGTTCTTGTCACTGAGCTGGCGATTGAGCTGCTGGCCGCGATCGGCAAGGTTGTAGTAACCGGGGATCTCCATGCCGGTCGGCGATAGCGGCTGGAAGTTGGCTGAGACGATATAGCCGCGTGGCGGGTTCTCTTCCTGCGGGTTGGCGCTGAACGGGTAAAAGCCGTCCTTGTCCGCCTGATTGGTGCTGCCGTCTAGGATGAAGCCGGGTTTCACCCCGGTCGGGCGTTTGGGCAGCAGAGCCGCCGCCCACCAGCCGATGTCGCCCTTGGCGTTGGCGTAGACAATGTTCAACCCCGGCGCCTGAACCTTGGCGGCGGCGGCGCGTGCCTTGGCCAGCGTGTCGGCGCGGTTGAGCTGGTAGAAACCTTCGAGAATCGGGTTTGGCGTTTCAAGGAACGCCCACCACATGGCCACCGGCGTCTTGCCTGCCGCGGTGCCGAGTGCATCATTGATGATCGGGCCATGGGGCGATTGACGCAGGGTCAGCGTGACCGGCTCCTGGCCCTTCACGGCAATTTTCTGTTCGGTGTTGACCATGTCCACCCACTTGCCGCGATACCAGACCTGGTTAGGGTTGTCCGGGTTGATCTTCTCGGCGATCAGGTCCAGATCGTCGTTCTGGAACATGGTCAGGCTCCAGCCGAAGTCCAGGTTGTGGCCGAGAAAGGCAAACGGCACCAAGGCCTGATGGTGGCCGTACAGCTCAAAGCCCGGCGCCGAGAGTTGTGCCTCGTACCAGACTGCGGGCACTGAAAAGCGAATGTGCGGGTCGCCCGCCAGCAGCGGTTTGGCGCTTTTGGTGCGGTTGCCGGAAATCACCCAGGCGTTGCTGCCTTCGAATTGGGGCAGGCCATTGTCGGCCAGGGCTTGTTCGCTCAGGCGGGCGAGGGCGTTCAGGTCTTTCCAGTCACTGGCTGTCAGTGTCAGGGCAGGTTTGGAATGCCCCTTGGCCAACACGCCTTTGGGCTGCCAGTCGAGGTCGAAGATGTTCAGGTAGTCAGCGCCCAATTGGTCGCGCACGAACGTCAGCAAAGGTTCGGTGCGGAACGCCGCGGCAAAGCTGTACGCCATGTAGCCGGCGACGCTGATGCTGTCTTGCGCCGTGAACGGACGCTTGTGGATGCCCAGCACGTCGAACTCGGCGGGTGCGGCGTGAGTGTCCTGATATTGATTGATGCCATCCAGGTACGCTTCCAGCGCCTTCCATGCCGGCGACTGCCGATCCAGCGCCGCCACGTAGCTGTCGGCCCGCTCACGAATGCGCAGGCTGCGGAAGAGTTTGTCGGTCTCGATCAGTTTCGGTCCGAGGATTTCGGCCAGTTCACCCCGGGCCAGGCGCCGCATGGCTTCCATCTGGAACAAGCGGTCCTGGGCTTGCACATAGCCGAGGGTGCGGTAGAGGTCGGCTTCGTTTTCCGCGCGGATATGCGGCACGCCACGCTCGTCGTAACGCACGGTCACCGAACCTTGCAGGCCTTGCAGTTCGACCAGGCCCTGACGCGACGGCTGTTTGCTGTACACATACCCGCCGACTCCGATGGCGAGCACGACAATCAGCAAGGCAAGTACGGTCAGGACGCGTTTCATGGTGACTCCTTGTTCTTATAGGTTTGCCGCCCGTGTGGGCTGCCAACATGTAGCACAGACCTTCCGTGCCGGGCATCGCGGTCCTGCAAAAGTCAGGAATGCCTTACTTCACTTCAACGGGCCATGGGCAGTAACAACCGATGGCCAGCGTATGGGTAGCGTTCACCGCGCGACCTTCGCTCAGTGCTTGCAGAATGGGTTCGATGAAGCTGTTGTTCGAATTGCAGGTCAGGCCTTCGCTGTACGGGCCGAAGTAGGCCAGTTTGCCGTTGCGGTCCCAGATCGCCACGGCCGGGCTGGCGGGAATCTGTTCGGAGCCCGGCAGGACGGTAATGGTTTTCAGGCTGCTCAGTGTGGCGGGTAACTGGCCATGGCTGCCGGGTTTTTGCACTGCATAAAACTCGACGCCCTGCGGTACATAGCGCTCGACCAGTTCGCTCAGGTGTTGTTGATTACCGACGTTGCACGGGCAGGCCGGGTCCCAGAAGTGCACCAGCCGGATGGCGCCGGGGCCGGCGAGGTCGTCGGGCAGGCGCAGCGGGTCACCGGAAAATACGGCGGTGTGTTCGCTGAAGGCTCGCAAGTAGCGTCCTTGAAACCAGTCATACGCGGCCCACAGGATGCCGGCGCACACGAGGGCGAGCAGGCTGGCAAGCAGTGTGGTGCGATAGGCCGGGCGCATGGGTTTCAATCCTCGAAGGTCGGCTAGCTTGCCATGCTTGCCGCGACAGATGAATATCGCAGGCCTATAAAGTCTGTTTACCGCTCTGGAATCGTTCATGTCAGCCACGTTTGCCCCCGATCATTTACGCGCCAGCCTGCGGCCATTGGCCGAAGGGCAGCCGTTGTCGACCGAGGCCATGGCGTATCAGCGTTTTTATGGCCTGGATTTTCCGGGGCGTACGCTGCGTGGGGGGCTGGGGCGTTTCGAGGTCGATGGCTATGAATTGGTCAGCCAGTTCTGGTGGCCGGAGCGGGCGAAGGCGACGTTGTTCATGTTCCACGGTTTCTACGATCACACCGGACTCTACCGCCATGTGATCGAGTGGGCGCTGGACCAGGGGTTTGCCGTGATCGCCTGTGACCTGCCGGGGCATGGCCTGTCCAGTGGCGAGCGGGCGAGCATCAAGGCATTCGCCGAGTATCAGCACACGCTTGAAGGGTTGTTCGCCGAGGCATTCTCCATCGAACTGCCGCAGCCATGGCACCTGTGCGGGCAAAGCACGGGTGGGGCGATCGTGATTGATCATGTACTCAATCAAGGCTCTAACAGTCCCGCTCAAGGGCAGGTGATTCTGTTGTCACCCCTGGTCAGGCCTCGCGCCTGGGGTTGGTCCAAACTCAGTTATTACCTGCTCAAGCCTTTCGTCAAAGCCATCGCCCGGCGCTTCAGCGAGAACTCCAACGATCCTGATTTCTTGCCGTTCCTGCAGGCTGATCCTTTGCAGCCGTTACGCCTGCCCACGGCCTGGGTGGGGGCATTGGCGCGCTGGATCAAGCAGATCGAAGCCGCACCGAACAGCCCGCGCAGGCCGCTGATCGTGCAGGGGCAGGCAGACATGACGGTGGATTGGGAGCATAACCTTGGGGTGTTGAACGCCAAGTTCGACCGGCCTCAGGTGTTGATGTTGCCAGAGGCGCGGCATCATCTGGCGAATGAGACGCTGGTGTTGCGGCAGGAGTATTTCGGGTTTTTGACCAAGCGGATCAAAGGCCGGAATTCATAGCGGCCGTTTTGGCCCCATCGCGGGCAAGTCGATCAGACAGCAAAAATCATTGGCTGAGGTTCGAAGTATTCTGCCCCACCGCCAGCCCCGCCCGAATTGCCGCCAGCGCGGCCTGGTAATAGGCCAGGCCCTCGGTGGACTCGGCAAACGTGGCGAATTCTTCCAGTTCGTCATCCGACAGGTCGCGATACACGTAGAGCAGCGTGTTGTTCAGGTCGCTGCCGATCTGTTCCATCAAACGCTGACGCTGACCGTTCAACATCATCTGCGCCTGACCACCGCCCAACAGGCCGGGAATCATTGAACTCAGGCTGTCGGCCGCGACACCGGCAATGGCCAGGCTCACTTCAGCGCCCGCCTCGCGAGCGGGCAGGGCCTGGGCTAGGTGGCCGATGATCAATTGACGGCTATCGCTGGCCTGAACCTTGGGCAGGCCCTTGGCGTTTTTTGCCAGTTGATCACGACGGGTGGCCAGCAGTTCGGCGGCTACGACTTTTTTGCCCAAGGGCGATTGAAAGAAGGCCAATGCCGGTTTGGGATCAGCGAGGCTCTTGCGCAATTGCGCTTCGGCACGCTGATCGACGGACTGGGGAGCGAAACGCTGATTGCTGTTATTCACCAGCGCCTGAAACACGGCCGGTGGCAGGCTGCTTTCGTAGCGTTGTTGTGCGGCCGTGAGCGCGTCGTTGAAATGCGCACGTTGGTCTGGCCAGCCGGCGACTTTATACAACTGGTCGTGGCCGTCTGCCCAAGCGGGCAAAGCACAGAGCATCAACAGTGAAAAAAGCAAACGGCGCATAGGGACTCCTGTCGGCAGGCGACTATTCTCCGTGTGGCACCCGTACTTGTCGAGAATTCGTATCAACCCGCTGCGTGGCTCTGTCGGATTTTCAGGCACAGGAATACTATGCGCGGCATGCAAATACCCTCTGATCACCCGCTGCTGTTACGTATCGTTGATGACCTGGCTGCACATGGCTGGTCGCAGCAGAATATTTTCCTGCCTCTGGATCTGACCCGGGCGTTGGCGGCTGAGTGCCGTAAACGTGCAGCCGAGGGTGAACTGGCCCCGGCCGCCGTGGGCCGAGGCCCGTCATCGGAAGTTCGCGAGGGGATTCGTGGCGACCACATCCAGTGGATCGATCCGGGCCAGGCCGAAGCCTGCGACAGCTACCTGGCGTTGATGGACAGCCTGCGTGAAGCACTGAATCGCGGTTTGTTCCTGGGGCTGGAAGATTTCGAAAGCCACTTCGCGATGTACCCACCCGGCGCGTTTTACCTCAAACACGTCGACCGCTTCCGAGATGACGACCGGCGCATGGTGTCGGCCGTGGTGTATCTCAATGACGGCTGGCTGCCTGAACACGGTGGTCAGTTGCGCATGTACCTCGACGACGACCGCGCCTACGACGTGCAACCTATCGGCGGTTGCCTGGTGGTCTTCCTCTCGGGCGAAGTGCCCCACGAAGTCCTGCCCGCCACCCGGGATCGCCTGTCGTTGACCGGCTGGTTCCGGCGTCGGGGTAACGAGCCGTTCTGATCATGCAAAAGATTCTGGTAAGCCGCTGCCTGCTGGGCCATCGCGTTCGTTACGACGGCGGGGCGAGTGGGCCATTCGATCAGCTTCAGCAATGGCTGGATGAGGGCCGGGTCGTACCGCTGTGCCCCGAGGTGGCCGGCGGTTTGCCGACGCCGCGGGCCGCGGCGGAAATCCCGGGCGGGCAGGGCGGTGAAGTGCTTGATGGCCACGCCAGTGTGATCACCACCGAAGGCGCGGATGTCAGTGCCGAGTTTCTGTCGGGGGCGTATCAGGCGCTGGCACTGGTGCAACAGCATGGCATCCGCATCGCTGTGCTCAAGGCCAACAGCCCGTCCTGCGGGAATTTGCTGACGTATGACGGGACGTTCAGCGGCGTAAAGGTCAGTGGCGAGGGTGTGACGGCGGCGCTGCTCAAGCGCCATGGCGTGCAAGTCTTCAGCGAGCTGGAGTTGCCGCAAGCTGATGCCGCACTGAGCTCTCTCGACTGACACCCCCCCCTTTGTAGGCGCGAGCAGGCTCACTCCTGCAGGGGTTAGTCATTTACCCTCTGTCAGGGCTTGGGCGACACACTCGCATCCGCCGTAAACCACTTCTTCTCCAGCGCCGCCATCCGGCCATCGTCCTTGATCCGTTGCAGCGCGTTTTCCAGGCTGGCGTGAAACGCCGGGTTACCTTTCTGAAACGGAATCGCCAGGCTCACGGGTGCGGCGGCTTTCGGTTTCGCATCAGTCAACGACTGCACCAGCAACATTGAGCGCGGTTCTTCTTTCTGCGCGATCAATTGCGTGGTGGTTTGAACGTAAGGTTCGCTGAAATCGAAACGATCCGAGAGCGCCGAGGTCACTGTAATGTGATTGATGGCTATGTCGTACTTGCCGCTTTCAACGCCAGTCAGCAGATCGCCAGAATCGGTGACGACGAAGTCGGCCCGCACATCGAGCTCGTTGGCCAGCAGTTGACCCAGCTCGACTTCGAAGCCGGTAAGCTTGCCTTCATCCTTGAAGTTGAAGGGCGGTGTATTCGCTTCAAGAGCGATACGCAGTTCGCCGCGGTCGTTCACGTCGTCAATCAGTTCGGCATGAGCCAAAGGGCTCAAAAGGGGTAGCAGACAGATCAGGCCAGGCAAAAAGCGCATGGTCACTCCTTTGAATTTATTATCGCGACCCTCTGGTTCAGGTTCGCTTTGCTATGGTTGTCGAGTGCCTTCGACAACGATTGACCATGAAGTTGTATTGGTCACGCGGATTTTACGGAAAAACAGGAGAAGAGAATGAAAACCTTTATGTCACGTGCTGCTTTGGCTGGCCTGCTGATGGGTGTTTCGGTGTTGGCCAGTGCTGCTACACCGGCGCCCAAGGGGGCTGAAGTATCCATCGTTTCTCCTGAAGACGGGGCGACGGTGCCGCAGACTGTCGTCGTCAAGTTCGCGGTCGAGAACGTTGCGCTGGCGCCTGCGGGTGATACCACCAAGAACACCGGCCATCACCACTTGCTGATCGATGTCGATGAACTGCCAGCCGCCGGTGCGGCGATCCCCAAAGATGACAACCACAAACATTTCGGCAAAGCCGAGACCCAGGCTGAAATAACGCTGACGCCGGGCAAGCACACCTTGCAGCTGGAACTGGGCGACAGCAACCACATACCGTTCGATCCGCCGATCGTGTCGAAAAAGATCACCGTCAACGTGAAGTAACCTGCTCGGTATAAAGAACCGCGCCCATGAAAAAGGAGACCACTAGGTCTCCTTTTTTTGTCGCTCAAGTCGCTATCAGAACAACACGCGGCAACGAATGGTGCCGTTGATGTGCTGCAGCTTCTCTTGCGCCAGGTCCGAGTACTCGGCGTCGACGTCGATTACCACGTAGCCGACTTTCTCGTTGGTCTGCAGGAACTGACCGGAGATGTTGATGCCGTTTTCGGCGAAAACCTTGTTGATCTCGCTGAGCACGCCCGGAATGTTTTCGTGGATGTGCAGCAGACGGTGCTTGCCAGGGTGAGCCGGCAGGGCCACTTCCGGGAAGTTCACGGACGATACCGACGTACCGTTGTCGCTGTACTTGACCAGTTTCTCTGCCACTTCCAGGCCGATGTTGGCCTGGGCTTCAGCGGTGGAGCCACCGATGTGCGGGGTCAGGATCACATTGTCCAGGCCGCGCAGCGGGCTTTCGAACTCTTCGTCGTTGGAGCGAGGCTCCACCGGGAACACGTCGATGGCCGCGCCGATCAGGTGCTTGTCCTTGATGGCGGCAGCCAGGTGGTCCAGCTCGACCACGGTGCCGCGAGCGGCGTTGATCAGGATGCCGCCTTTCTTGATCGCGCGGATTTCCTTCTCGCCCATCATCCACTGGGTGGCGGCGGTTTCCGGAACGTGCAGCGAGACGATGTCGGACATCGCCAGCAGCTCGTGCAGGTTGCCTACCTGAGTGGCGTTGCCCAACGGCAGCTTGGTGATGGTGTCGTAGAAGTACACCTGCATGCCCAGGCCTTCAGCCAGGACCGACAGTTGCGTACCGATCGAACCGTAACCGACGATACCCAGCTTCTTGCCGCGGATTTCGAAGGAGTTGGCCGCGCTCTTGATCCAGCCGCCACGGTGGCAGGAAGCGTTCTTCTCAGGGATGCCGCGCAGCAACAGGATCGCTTCGGCCAGCACCAGCTCGGCTACGGAGCGAGTGTTGGAGTACGGTGCGTTGAACACCGCGATGCCGCGTTCGCGAGCCGCGTTCAGGTCAACCTGATTGGTGCCGATGCAGAAACACCCTACAGCCACGAGCTTCTTCGCGTGATCGAAGATCTCTTCGGTCAGTTGCGTGCGGGAGCGAATGCCGATGAAGTGCGCATCAGCAATCTTTTCCTTCAGCTGGGCTTCCGGCAGAGAACCGGTGAGGTACTCAATGCTGGTGTAGCCCGCCGCCTTGAGGACGTCGACAGCCGATTGGTGGACGCCTTCGAGAAGAAGGAACTTGATCTTGCTCTTATCGAGAGAAGTCTTGCTCATCTGCGTAAACCTGTATCCCGGAGAAAAATGGCAGGAAATGGTCAACAGATGCTGACCCGGACGGCAAGAAAGCCGTCGCCGCAGAACAGCCGTTGGGCACTATCCTGCGGGGTCGATATGCTAGCATAGGCGCCCCGCTAAACACTCATTCCTGCGACGTGAAGCGTTCTCAGGATGACCATGAATTGTTCGAGAGTTCTGTCGATGACCAATCCTGCCCTGATTGATGAGCTGAAGACCCTGGTTGAGCCTGGCAAGGTGCTGACCGATGCCGACTCCCTGAATGCTTATGGTAAGGATTGGACCAAGCATTTCGCCCCGGCCCCGACGGCCATCGTGTTTCCCAAGACCACCGAACAGGTCCAGGCCATTGTCCTGTGGGCCAATAAACACAAGGTGGCGCTGGTGCCGTCCGGTGGTCGTACCGGGTTGTCTGCCGCTGCCGTGGCGGCCAATGGCGAAGTCGTTGTGTCCTTCGACTATATGAACCAGATTCTCGACGTGAACCTCACTGACCGCACGGCCGTATGTCAGCCAGGCGTGGTCACTGAGCATTTGCAGAACGTCGCCGAAGAAAAAGGCCTGTACTACCCGGTGGACTTCGCTTCGGCAGGTTCCAGCCAGATTGGCGGCAATATCGGCACCAATGCCGGCGGGATCAAGGTCATTCGCTATGGCATGACCCGTAACTGGGTCGCCGGCATGAAAGTCGTGACCGGCAAGGGTGATGTGCTGGAGCTGAACCGCGACCTGATCAAGAACGCCACTGGCTACGACATGCGCCAGCTGTTCATCGGCGCTGAAGGCACCCTGGGTTTTGTGGTCGAAGCGACCATGCGCCTGGACCGTGCGCCGAAAAACCTGACCGCGATGGTCCTCGGTACTGCCGATTTCGACGCGATCATGCCGGTATTGCACGCGTTCCAAAGCAAGCTCGACCTGACGGCCTTCGAATTCTTCTCCGATAAAGCGCTGGCCAAAGTCATGGGCCGCGGCGATGTGCCGGCGCCTTTCGAAACTGATTGCCCGTTCTACGCGTTGCTCGAATTCGAAGCGACCACCGAAGAAGTGGCCAACCACGCCCTGGAAACCTTCGAGCACTGCGTCGAGCAGGGCTGGGTACTGGACGGCGTGATGAGCCAGAGCGAAACCCAGCTGCAGAACCTGTGGAAGCTGCGCGAATACATCTCCGAAACCATTTCCCACTGGACGCCGTACAAAAACGACATTTCGGTCACTGTGTCGAAAGTCCCGGCGTTCCTGAAGGAAATCGACGCGATCGTCGGCGAACACTACCCGGACTTCGAAATCGTCTGGTTCGGCCACATTGGCGACGGCAACCTGCACTTGAACATCCTCAAGCCGGATAACCTGAGCAAGGACGAGTTCTTCGCCAAGTGCGCAACCGTCAACAAGTGGGTGTTCGAAACCGTCGAGAAGTACAACGGCTCGATCTCCGCCGAGCACGGCGTGGGCATGACCAAGCGTGATTACTTGACCTACAGCCGCTCGCCGGTTGAGATCGAGTACATGAAAGCCGTCAAAGCGGTGTTCGACCCGAACGGCATCATGAACCCGGGCAAGATCTTCGCTGTTTGATTTTCGAACGTTAAGAGCACGAATCAGGAGTCGGTAATGAGCTATCAGCACCAGTATGTCGACGGTACGCGTATTCACTTCCCGCTGGGGAAAGTGGTGTGCATTGGCCGTAACTATGCCGAACACGCCAAGGAACTGGACAATCCGGTGCCTACCGAGCCGTTGCTGTTCATCAAGCCGGGCAGTTGCGTGGTGCCGCTGGACGGCGGTTTCAGCATTCCGACCGAGCGTGGCTCGGTGCATTACGAGGCGGAAATCGCTGTATTGATCGGCAAGTCGTTGTCGACCAAGCCGAGCCGTGAGGAAGTGCTGGACGCCATCTCCGGTTTCGCGCCGGCCCTGGACCTGACGCTGCGCGACAAACAGGCCGAGCTGAAATCCAAGGGCCTGCCTTGGGAAATCGCCAAGTCTTTCGACGGCGCGGCGGTGATCGCGCCGTTCGTGTCCGGCAGTACCTTTGCGGACCTGACCGACATCGGCATCCGCCTGACCATCAATGGCGAAGTGCGCCAGGACGGCAACAGCAGCGCAATGCTCAACCCGATCGTGCCGATGATCCAGCACATGGCCGGTTGCTTCTCGCTGCAGGCCGGTGACGTGATCCTGACCGGCACGCCAGTGGGCGTTGGCCCGCTGAATGTCGGTGACGAGATCGTCCTGGAACTGCCGGGCGCGAGCCGCTTCACCAGCAGCGTTCGCTAACCCAAACACCGCAAACCCCCGTAGGAGCCGAGCTTGCTCGCGATGGCGTCAGCACATTCAACCTGGATGTTGAATGAACGACCGCTATCGCGAGCAAGCTCGGCTCCTACAAGGGTTTTGTGGTTGGCCGCCGTAGGGCCTTCCTGTCATTTGCCGATTTTTTCACATGTTCTCTGGATAATTCCGGGGCGTTCGGCGTCTGAGCCGGCCCCAATTGTGCTATTACCCCTAGCCTGAATTTCTGGAACGCATTCCCCGATGGCCACTCCTCCGCTTTCCACGTTTAAACCTGCCCGCCGCTCGCGCTTCGCGCTGCGTTGGTATACCTGGCTACTGTTGGTGGCCGTTGTCGCCTACGGCGTCGCCTTTGCCATGCATTGGGATGCGCGAGGCGTGCTCTGGGTGAAAGAGCAATTCAAGAGCCCGGCCGAGCGCCAGGCCAGTATCTGGCTTCCGGACTACCGGGCAGTGATCGATGCCAAGCCGTTGCCGGGCATGGAAAAGGACGAAGCATCGGACCTGTCTTACGATCCCCAGACCAAGACCCTGTTTTCGGTCATGGGCAAGAACCCGTTCCTGGTCGAATTGAACCTGCAGGGCGATGTGTTGCGCAAAATGCCGTTGGTCGGCTGGAGCAACCCTGAAGGCGTCACCGTGCTGGGCGATGGTCGGTTGGCCATTGTCGATGAGCGCGAGCATCTGATCGCTATCGTCAAGGTTGACGCCGACACCCGCGAACTGAACATCGCCGACTTCCCGAAATACGACCTCGGCCCTTCCAAAGACCAGAACAAGGCCTTCGAGGGTGTCACCTGGGATCCGCGCAATCAGCAACTGGTGCTGGGCGAAGAGCGTCCGCCGGCCTTGTTTACCTGGAAAGGTGACGGCAAGGTCCTGACCGGTGACAAGCTGAAACTGGCCAGTCATGCGCTGGATATGCGCAACCTGTCGGCACTGGCCATCGACCCGCGGACCGGCCGCATGCTGGTGCTGTCCGCCGATTCGCACCTGTTGCTGGAGCTGGACAAGAAGGGTGAACAGGTCAGTTTCATTACGCTGCTGCGTGGCTTCAACGGCCTGAAGAACACCATTCCCCGGGCCGAAGGCGTGACCATGGACGAAGCGGGCACCTTGTACATGGTGAGTGAGCCGAACCTGTTCTACCGCTTCGAAAAGCAGAAATAAGCGCCGCAAACCCGCAGTTGTGGTCGCAGGCTACGGGCCATTAAGCTTGAATTCATACGGGCGTGATATTTCATCCGCCCGTTTTGTTTTCGAGCTGGCCTGAATGCAACGACTTGCCCGTCCCAAACCCCTTGTCCTGATCCTGACGGTGATTGCCCTGATCGCGCTGGTTGCGATCGGCCAATACATGCGCTTGTTCGAGCGTGGCTGGTTCAACCTGCAGACCCTTTGGCAGCCGCAGAGCAGCGAATCCATCGGCCTGGATCAATACCGGGTGGAAATCGAAGCACGGGTGATCGACGGGCTGGACGATAACGTCTCGGCGCTGACGTTTGATCCGGTGCGCAAAAGCCTGTTCACGGTGACCAACAAAAACTCTGAGCTGATCGAGCTGTCGCTTGAGGGCAAGGTCCTGCGGCGGGTGGCGTTGATTGGCTTCGGCGACCCGGAAGCGGTGGAGTTCATCAGCGCCGACACCTACGTGATCACCGATGAGAGCCAGCAGCGGCTGATCAAGATTCATCTGGAGCAGGACACCACTTTCCTCGACGGGGCGGATGCCGAACAGATGGTCCTTGGCGTGCACATGGGCAGTAACAAGGGGTTTGAAGGGTTGGCGTACGATTCGGTGGGCAAGCGCCTGTTCGTCGCCAAGGAGCGCGACCCGATGCTGATCTACGAAGTGCAGGGCTTTGCGCATTACAACCCGGAGAAATCCTACGCCGTGCACGTGGTGAACAACCCCAAGCGCGATGCGGGGATGTTCGTGCGGGACTTGTCGAGCTTGCAATACGACGAGCGCAGCGGTCATCTGCTGGCGCTGTCTGACGAGTCGCACTTGATTCTGGAGCTGGATGTGGACGGGCGACCGCTGAGCACCCTGTCATTGATCAAGGGGCGCCAGGGTTTGCAAAAAACCGTGCCGCAAGCGGAAGGCATCGCGATGGATGACGAGGGTACGATGTACCTCGTCAGCGAGCCCAATCTGTTCTACGTCTTCAAAAAACCAGCGCAACCCTAAAAACACCCCAAAACCACTGTGGGAGACATGCACAGATTGTGTGTGTGCCACAAAACACTGTAGGAGCCGAGCTTGCTCGCGATAGCGGTGCATCAGTCGACAGAGATGTTGAATGATGCACCGCTATCGCGAGCAAGCTCGGCTCCTACAGGTTTTGCGTTGTAAATGGCTTACTCGGCGCGCAGGGTTTTCACGCCTTCGCTGGTGCCCAGCAACAGCAAGTCCGCCGGGCGTGCCGCGAACAAACCATTGGTGACCACGCCAACAATGGCGTTGATCTGACGTTCCAGTTCTACCGGGTTGGTGATCTGCATGTTGAACACATCAAGGATGATGTTGCCGTTGTCGGTCAGCACGCCTTCGCGGTAAACCGGGTCGCCGCCCAGTTTCACCAGTTCGCGGGCCACGTGGCTGCGGGCCATCGGGATGACTTCGACCGGCAGCGGGAACGCGCCGAGCACTGGCACCAGTTTGCTGGCGTCGGCGATGCAGATGAACGTCTTGGCCACGGCCGCCACGATCTTCTCGCGGGTCAGGGCCGCGCCACCGCCCTTGATCAGGTTCAGGTGCTCATCGCTTTCATCGGCGCCGTCGACGTAAAACTCCAGGTCGCTGACCGTGTTCAGCTCATACACCGGAATTCCGTGGCCCTTGAGGCGGGCGGCGGTGGCTTCGGAGCTGGCAACAGCGCCGTCGAACGCACCTTTGTGCTTGGCCAGGGCATCGATGAAGCAGTTGGCGGTGGAGCCGGTGCCGACCCCGACGATGCTCTTGTCGTCGAGTTTCGGGAGGATGAAGTCGACGGCGGCCTGAGCCACTGCCTGTTTGAGTTGATCCTGGTTCATGCGGGCTCCGAGATGCCGGGGAGGGAACGAAAGGCCGGCATTATAGCCCTAAGCGGGGCTAAAACCGCTGTATTCGTGTGGTCGTACAGCTGAAAGCCGGGTTAGACTCCGTGGTCCTGCCCAACCCGCTCAGTGATGCTTTCCGATGCTCGAACAGTACGTCAAAAAGATCCTCACCTCGCGCGTTTATGACGTTGCCGTAGAAACCCCATTGCAGACTGCCCGCCAGCTCACCGAGCGGCTGGGCAACACGATCTGGCTCAAGCGTGAAGACTTGCAGCCGGTGTTCTCGTTCAAGATTCGCGGCGCTTACAACAAACTGACCCAGTTGAGCGACGAAGAGCGTGCGCGCGGCGTCGTGACGGCTTCGGCGGGTAACCACGCGCAAGGCCTGGCCCTGGCGGCGAAAGTGCTGGGCGTCAAAGCCACCATCGTCATGCCCAAGACCACCCCGGAAATCAAAGTCGAAGGCGTGCGTTCGCGCGGCGGCAAAGTGGTGCTGCACGGGGATTCGTTCCCGGAAGCCCTGGCCTACTCGCTGAAACTGGTCGACGAAAAAGGTTACGTCTACATCCACCCCTACGACGATCCCCACACCATTGCCGGGCAGGGCACCGTGGCCATGGAGATTCTGCGTCAGCACCCGCAGCCACTGGATGCGATCTTCGTCCCGGTGGGCGGTGGCGGGCTGATCGCCGGCATTGCGGCGTACGTGAAGTACCTGCGCCCGGACATCAAAGTCATCGGCGTCGAACCGGACGATTCCAACTGCCTGCAAGCCGCCATGGCGGCGGGTGAGCGCGTGGTATTGCCGACCGTGGGCCTCTTCGCCGACGGCGTTGCGGTGGCACAGATCGGCCAGCATACCTTCGACATCTGCAAAGACTATGTCGATGAAGTGATCACCGTCAGCACCGACGAGATCTGTGCGGCAATCAAGGATATCTACGACGATACCCGCTCGATCACCGAGCCTGCGGGCGCGCTGGGCGTGGCCGGGATCAAGAAGTATGTCGAGCAGCGCGGTGTCAGCGGCCAGACCTTCGTGGCCATCGACTCCGGCGCTAACGTCAACTTCGACCGCTTGCGCCATGTCGCCGAACGCGCCGAGCTGGGCGAAGGTCGTGAAGCAATCATCGCCGTGACCATCCCCGAGAAACCGGGCAGCTTCAAGGCGTTTTGCGAAGCCATCGGCAAACGCCAGATCACCGAATTCAATTACCGCTACAACACTGGCAGCGAAGCGCACATCTTCGTTGGCGTGCAGACGCACCCGGAAACCGACCCGCGCAGTGCGCTGATTGCCAGCCTCGGCGAACAGGGCTTCCCGGTGCTGGACCTGACCGACAACGAACTGGCCAAGCTGCACATTCGCCACATGGTCGGCGGTCGAGCGGCCCACGTTGTTGATGAAGTGATCCTGCGCTTCGAATTCCCGGAGCGTCCGGGGGCGTTGTTCAACTTCCTCAACAAGTTGGGCGGGCGCTGGAACATCTCGATGTTCCACTACCGCAACCATGGTGCGGCGGACGGCCGAGTAGTCGCGGGCCTGCAAGTACCGCACGACGAACGTCATCTGGTGCCGGCCGCGCTGGAAGAAATCGGTTACCCGTACTGGGATGAAAGCGACAACCCGGCCTATAAGCTGTTTCTGGGCTGAACGGCTACGCTGATGGGCAGGCCATAAGGAAATCGAACAATGGAAACGTTATCTGCCCTGAAAGCGGCGCACATGGTCGCAACGGTTGTGTTGCTGATCAGCGCACTGGGCCTGGGCGTCTGGGTTTTACTTGCGCGGCGCAAGGGTGACGCGACGGCGGGAAGCCGCACCTTGCAGCGGCCAAGGGTGTTTGTCTGGCTGCTGATGGGCCTGGCGCTGCTGAGCATGCCGGTTACAGGCTGGTGCATGGTGCATCTGGTGGGTTGGCCGCTGGGGCAGACGTGGTTGCTGGCCTCCAGCGTGCTGTACACCGTGGCGGCGCTGGCATGGTTCTGGTTGCTGGTGCGGCTGAACAAACTGCGCAAGGCGCCGGTTAGCGTCGGTAAATTTACCTTTGCGTTGGCGTTGTTCAGTTTTGTCTGTTTTGTGGCCATTGCGGGGTTGATGGGAGCCAAACCCATCTAAGGCAGTCTCTGTAGCAGCTGCCGAGGTACGAGGCTGCGATGGGCTGCGAAGCTGCCCTTGAGGACGGCCCTGCGGACCGCAACGCAGCCTCGTGCCTCGGCAGCTGCTACAGATGTAATCAGAGGCGCAGACTGATCACCGGCCAGCCACGCTTCTGGGCTTCGGCACGCAGATTCGGATCAGGATCAACCGCGATCGGGTGGGTTACCTGCTCCAGCAACGGCAAATCATTCATCGAGTCGCTATAGAAGTAGCTGCCTTCCAGTGAATGCCCGGTCTCGTCCAGCCAACGATTCAAGCGCGTTACCTTGCCTTCACGGAAGCACGGTACGTCGGTACTGCGCCCGGTGTAGCGGCCATCGACCATCTCGCACTCGGTGGCGATCAAGGTTTCAACGCCCAGGCGCTGGGCAATCGGCCCGGTGACGAAGCGATTGGTCGCGGTGATGATCACCAGTTTGTCGCCGGCGTCGCGGTGCTTGGCCAGCAGTTCGAGGGCCTTGGGCAACACGATCGGTTCGATGCAGTCGCGCATGTAGTCGCTGTGCCACTGATCGAGCACGGTCATCTCGGTGCGGCCGAGGACTTCCAGGCAGAAGTTCAGGTAGGCGGCGTTATCCAGCTTGCCGGCCAGGTAATCCTGATAGAACTCGTCGTTGCGAGTCTTGTAGGCGACGGCGTCGAGGAAGCCGCGTTCGCACAGGTAATCGCCCCAGGCGTGGTCACTGTCGCCGCCCAGAAGAGTGTTGTCCAAGTCGAATAAAGCCAGGCGCATTGCAGTTACTCGCTGAAAAGTCTGTAGAAAGGCGCCCAGAATACGGACTTTTCACAAGAGTGCACATAAGGTTGGCCGGCTCGTTGCTGCCTTCACAACCTTTGTGGAACAATGCGGCGACATGCGTTTGCGAGGTTGTTGCCGTGATCGACCCCGATGGTTTCCGCCCCAATGTCGGGATCATTCTCACGAATGATGCCGGACAGGTGCTATGGGCTCGCCGTATCAATCAAGATGCCTGGCAGTTTCCACAGGGAGGGATCAACCCCCAGGAGACGCCGGAAGACGCCTTGTACCGCGAGTTGAACGAAGAAGTGGGTCTGGAGCGCGAAGATGTTGAAATTCTCGCCTGCACCCGGGGCTGGTTGCGCTATCGTTTGCCGCAACGTCTGGTCCGTACCCACAGCCAACCGCTGTGCATCGGCCAGAAACAGAAATGGTTTCTCCTGCGCCTGATCTCCAACGAGCAGCGGGTGCGGATGGATTTGACCGGTAAACCGGAGTTCGATGGCTGGCGCTGGGTCAGCTATTGGTATCCGTTGGGCCAGGTGGTGACATTCAAGCGCGAGGTGTATCGACGCGCTCTCAAAGAGCTTGCCCCGCGCCTTTTAACGCGCGACTGACGACGGAGTTCGACCCCGAGCCATGCTCAATACGCTGCGCAAGATCGTCCAGGAAGTTAACTCCGCCAAGGATCTCAAGGCGGCGTTGGGGATTATTGTGTTGCGCGTCAAAGAGGCCATGGGCAGCCAGGTCTGCTCGGTCTACCTGCTTGACCCCGAGACCAACCGCTTCGTGCTGATGGCTACCGAGGGCTTGAACAAGCGCTCGATCGGCAAAGTCAGCATGGCACCCAACGAAGGTCTGGTTGGCCTGGTCGGTACGCGCGAAGAACCCCTGAACCTCGAAAACGCTGCGGACCACCCGCGCTACCGCTACTTCGCCGAGACCGGTGAAGAGCGCTTCGCTTCATTCCTCGGGGCGCCGATCATTCACCACCGCCGCGTTGTCGGCGTGTTGGTCATCCAGCAAAAAGAACGCCGCCAGTTCGATGAAGGTGAAGAAGCCTTCCTCGTGACCATGAGCGCGCAACTGGCTGGCGTTATCGCCCACGCCGAGGCCACCGGGTCGATCCGTGGCCTGGGCCGTCAGGGCAAAGGCATCCAGGAAGCCAAGTTTGTCGGCGTGCCGGGTTCGCCGGGGGCGGCGGTCGGTACGGCGGTGGTCATGCTGCCGCCCGCCGATCTGGACGTGGTGCCGGACAAGACTATTGTCGACATCGACGCCGAACTCGGGCTGTTCAAGACCGCCATCGAAGGCGTGCGCGCCGATATGCGCACGCTGTCGGCCAAGCTCGCGACACAATTGCGCCCGGAAGAGCGCGCCTTGTTCGATGTCTATCTGATGATGCTCGACGACGCCGCGCTGGGCAGCGAAGTGACCACCGTCATCAAGACCGGTCAGTGGGCCCAGGGCGCACTGCGTCAAGTGGTCACCGATCACGTCAACCGTTTCGAATTGATGGACGACGCCTACCTGCGTGAGCGTGCCTCGGACGTCAAGGACCTCGGTCGCCGCCTGCTCGCCTATTTGCAGGAAGAGCGTCAGCAAACCCTGGTTTATCCCGACAACACCATTCTGGTCAGCGAAGAACTGACGCCGGCCATGCTCGGCGAGGTGCCGGAAGGCAAGCTGGCCGGTCTGGTGTCGGTACTCGGCTCCGGTAACTCCCACGTCGCGATCCTGGCGCGAGCCATGGGTATCCCGACGGTGATGGGCCTGGTCGACTTGCCGTACTCGAAAGTCGACGGCATCCAGATGATCGTCGACGGCTACCACGGCGAGGTCTACACCAACCCCAGCGATGTACTGCGCAAGCAGTTCGCCGAAGTGGTCGAGGAAGAGAAGCAACTGGCCCTCGGGCTGGATGCACTGCGCGACTTGCCGTGCGTGACCCTCGATGGTCACCGCATGCCGTTGTGGGTCAATACCGGTTTGCTGGCGGACGTGGCGCGGGCGCAGAAGCGTGGCGCTGAAGGCGTGGGTCTGTACCGCACCGAAGTGCCGTTCATGATCAACCAGCGTTTCCCGAGCGAAAAGGAACAACTGGCGATCTACCGCGAGCAGCTCGCCGCGTTTCACCCGCAACCGGTGACCATGCGCAGCCTCGACATCGGCGGCGACAAGGCCTTGTCGTACTTTCCGATCAAGGAAGACAACCCGTTCCTGGGCTGGCGCGGGATTCGCGTCACCCTCGACCACCCGGAAATTTTCCTGGTCCAGACCCGCGCCATGCTCAAGGCCAGCGAAGGCTTGAACAACTTGCGGATTCTGCTGCCGATGATCTCCGGCACCCACGAACTCGAAGAAGCCTTGCACCTGATCCACCGGGCGTGGGGCGAAGTGCGCGACGAAGGCACCGATGTGCCGATGCCGCCGATTGGCGTGATGATCGAGATTCCGGCGGCGGTGTATCAGACCAAGGAACTGGCGCGGCAAGTGGACTTCCTGTCGGTCGGCTCCAACGACCTGACTCAGTACCTGCTGGCCGTCGACCGCAACAACCCGCGGGTGGCCGACCTTTACGACTACCTGCACCCGGCGGTGCTCCAGGCCTTGCAGAACGTGGTGCGTGACGCCCATGCCGAAGGCAAGCCCGTGAGTATCTGCGGTGAGATGGCCGGTGACCCGGCGGCGGCGGTGCTGTTGATGGCGATGGGCTTCGACAGCCTGTCGATGAACGCCACCAACTTGCCGAAAGTGAAGTGGATGCTGCGCCAGATCAACCTGAGCAAGGCCAAGGAATTGCTGGCCGAGCTGATGACCATCGACAACCCGCAAGTTATCCACAGCTCGCTGCAACTGGCGCTGAAAAACCTCGGGTTGGCGCGGATGATCAATCCAGCGGCGATCAAGCCCCTCTAATTCTGCGGCGGCCCCATCGCGGGCAAGCCATGCTCCTACGGATTTGTGTCGTGCAGCCACAGACCTGTAGGAGCAAGGCTTGCCGTCCAGCCAACACAAAACTAAAGCCTGATCTCCACTTCCCCAAGATGCCCGCCATACGGCCCGAAACTCCGTTCGACCAGATGCCGCGAGCCATCCGCCTGCACAATCAACGCCGTGCTCGCCCGGGTCCCGTAGCTTTGGCTGGCAATAAACACACTCGACAACAACGTCTCGGTCGCCAGCCCCACCCCTGTATCCGGCAGCTCGGCAAATGGCGCAGTCTGCGAATCGCTCAACAGCGCCAATAGTGCTTGAGGTTGTGGGTCTTCCAGCACCTCATTCAATGCCGCCTTGGCCTTGAGCAACTTCGGCCAGGGCGTATCCAGCCCGGCGTTGGATAACCCATACACCCCAGGCACCAGCATCACGGCCTCGGATTCCCGGGCATTGAAGTGCCAGAGCTCATTGCCATTGCCGACCAGCAGGTTAAATCCGCCATATTCCGGCGAGCGGGCGACAACGTCGGCTAAATAGTCGTCAATCGGCAGCTCCCCGGTGAGAAACCGCGCCACCAGTTCACCGCGAGACTTGCGTCCGGGTGGTCGGTGCGGATCACGAATATTGGTCAGCGCCGCAAAGCGCCCATTGGCGCCGACACCGAGCCAGGTGCCGCCGGCCTCCAGGTCGCGACCGGCATGAACGTGCGCAGCTTCTGGCCATTGCGCCAAGGGCAGGCTGGGGCGCGCGTAGAACTCGTCGCGGTTGGCCGCCACGATCAGCGGCTGGGCGTGACCCGGTCGCCAGGCGAAAACAATCAGGCACATAAGGTGGTCCTTGTGTGTTTTTTGCTCACTCTACGCAGACATCGCACGGGTATCCATCGCCATCCAGTGGAGCCTTGGGCCCCGCATCCGTTACTATGCCGGTGCTTTTTTGAGAAGCGTACAAGGAAGGTCATGGAATTTCTGCTCTATCTGGCGCTGGGCGCCTGCGCAGGCGTGCTGGCCGGGCTGTTCGGGGTCGGCGGCGGGATCATTATCGTCCCCGTGCTGGTATTCAGTTTCACCTTGCAGGGCTTCGATGCATCGATTCTGACCCATCTGGCGGTCGGTACCTCCCTGGCGACGATTATCTTTACCTCGGTCAACGCCGTGCGCGAACACCATCGTCGTGGCGCGGTGCGTTGGCCGATTTTCGTCTGGATGACCGTGGGCATTTTGATGGGCGCCGGTTTCGGCGCACTGACGGCCGAAGCGATCTCCGGTCCGAATTTGCAGAAAATCATCGGTGTGTTCGCCCTGGTCATCGCCGCGCAACTGGCGCTGGACGTCAAGCCCAAGGCCAGCCGCACGGTGCCGGGCAAACTCGGTCTGACCATGGCTGGCAGTGTGATTGGCTGGGCCTCGGCGATTTTCGGGATTGGCGGCGGCTCCTTGACCGTGCCGTTCCTGACCTGGCGCAGTGTGCCGATGCAACAGGCCGTGGCCACATCGTCGGCCTGCGGTCTGCCGATCGCATTGGCCAGTGCGTTAAGTTTCATGATCCTGGGCTGGCACGATCCGTTGCTGCCGGCCCATAGTCTCGGTTTTATTTATTTGCCGGCACTGTTGGGCATTGCCCTGACCAGCATGGTCTTCGCCCGTATCGGCGCGCGACTGGCCCACAGGCTGTCGCCGAAGTTGCTGAAAAGACTGTTTGCCGCTTTGCTGTTCTGCGTCGGCCTGAGTTTCTTGCTCTGACGACCCGCGCAATCCTGACTTAATCCTGAGGTGGCAGCGTCGCCCGGGAATTTTGGTTTCAACTCTAACGAGGAGTCGCAATGCTGCCTTACCCGCAGATCGACCCGGTGGCCCTGGCCATCGGTCCGCTGAAAATCCACTGGTACGGCTTGATGTACCTGATCGGCATTGGCGGCGCCTGGCTGCTGGCGTCCCGTCGGATGAACCGTTTCGACCCGACCTGGACCAAGGAGAAGCTCTCCGACATGGTCTTCTGGATGTCGATGGGTGTCATTGTCGGTGGCCGTTTGGGGTATGTGCTGTTCTACGATCTGCACGCGTACCTGGCCAACCCGGCGCTGATTTTTGAAGTGTGGAAGGGCGGCATGTCGTTCCACGGCGGGTTCATCGGCGTGATGCTGGCGGCGTTGTGGTTTGGTAAAAAGAACAACAAGTCGTTCTTCCAGCTGATGGATTTCGTCGCGCCGATGGTGCCGATCGGCCTGGGCGCCGGGCGTATCGGCAACTTCATCAACGCCGAATTGTGGGGCAAGCCGACCGACGTGCCGTGGGCAATGATCTTCCCGCCGTTCAGCGATCCGTCGCAGTTGCCGCGCCATCCGTCGCAGCTGTACCAGTTCGCGCTGGAAGGCGTGGCACTGTTCCTCATCCTCTGGTTGTTCTCGCGCAAGCCGCGGCCGACCATGGCGGTGTCCGGGATGTTCGCGCTGTTCTATGGCATCTTCCGTTTCATCGTCGAATTCGTCCGCGTACCGGACGCGCAACTGGGCTATCTGGCCTGGAACTGGCTGACCATGGGCCAAGTGCTCTGCGTGCCGATGATTGTCGGCGGTCTGTTCCTGATCTGGCTGGCGTATCACCGTGCCCCGGCGACGCCAGCAGCAGCCGTATAAATTCGAACCCCGGGGGCAACGGTCTCCGGGTTCAAGGACACAGGTAACTCATGAAGCAATATCTCGAACTGGTCGCCCACGTCATCAAGAACGGCACCAAGCAAGCCAACCGCACGGGCGTGAACACCATCAGCTTTCCGGGTGCGATGCTGCGCTATGACCTCAAGGAAGGTTTCCCGGCGATCACCACGCGCAAGATGGCTTTCAAATCGGCCATCGGCGAGATGTGCGGTTTTCTGCGTGGCGTTAACAACGCCGCCGAATTCCGCGCGTTGGGCTGCAAGGTCTGGGACCAGAACGCCAACGAAAATGCGCAGTGGCTGGCCAACCCGTTCCGCCAGGGCGAAGACGACCTCGGCGAAATCTACGGTGTGCAATGGCGCAAATGGCCAGCGTACAAACAGATCCCGGTCAGCAATAAGGCCGCTATCGAACAGACATTGGGCCAAGGCTACCGCCAGATCGCTGAAGGCGAAGAAGACGGCCAGGCTTACGTCGTGCTGTACAAGGCGATTGACCAGATTCGTCAGTGCGTCGACACCATCATCAAAGACCCGGGCAGCCGCCGCATTCTGTTCCACGGCTGGAACGTTGCCCAGCTCGATGAAATGGCCCTGCCGCCGTGCCATCTGCTGTACCAGTTCCACCCGAATGTCGAGACCAAGGAGATTTCCCTGACCCTCTACATCCGTTCCAACGACCTAGGCCTCGGTACGCCGTTCAACCTCACCGAAGGCGCGGCGCTGCTGAGCCTGATCGGTCGCCTGACCGGCTACACGCCGCGCTGGTTCACCTATTTCATCGGCGACGCGCATGTCTACGAGAACCACCTGGACATGCTCAATGAACAGCTCAAGCGCGAGCCGTTCCCGATGCCGAAACTGGTGATCAGTGATCGTGTGCCGGCGTTTGCCAAGACCGGCGTTTATCAGCCGGAGTGGCTGGAGCTGATCGAACCGAGCGATTTCTCGCTGGAAGGTTACGAGCACCACGCGCCGATGACCGCGCCGATGGCGGTTTAATAGATGGGCGGATAGATTTTTATATTAGAAAAAGGTCTATCTGGCTGTCATTTTTGACAGTGGGCGAACGAATGCTAGGGTGTTTGAATGGCCATTAGGACGTGGTCAGCAACACCCTTTCTTTATTTCAGGAGCTTCGTCATGACAATCATTGCGCCCCGTGCAACTACCGGGTTTTCGCAAAGCCCTATCGGTCTCTCGCCAGAGCACTTGAGTAGTCAATTAACCGGTTTACCGCTTATTGGCTGCGAAAGCCGATCCGGACTTTTTCATTTCATCCCAAGCCTCGCTCCATGGGATTGCGTGGTGCCTATGGAAATATTCACTGGCGCACCTATCTTCGTCGATTCTCTGCGCGTGGTTGTGTCAGTAAATGACAGGGAATTTCAGATCGGTGATCAGGTTCGGGTGCAGTGGCAGGCGCTTGGTGGCAGCGGGAAAAGTTACCAGTCACCACCTCAGCCAGTACTGAGTTTCACCTCGTTGCAGTTTGCTGTTCCTGACGAAACGGCACGCCCGTTTGAAGGCGACCGGGTTGAGGTTATTTTTGTTATCGAAAGAGGGGGGAGCGCATTACCTTCCGCATCGTTGTACATGACGTTCGCCCAGGCACTGATTCAAACCGCCCCGATTTCTATTGACGACGTATCGGAGGGAGTTCTGGATATTGATCAACATCCCGATGGCGTTTTCCTAACCATTCCACTGATTGAAAACCTGCGAACAAACAACGCCATTGAAATGCACTGGAAAAGCAGCCCGAACGGCGGGCAGGGTGGCGCCTGGAGGGACTATCAGCGCAAGTTAACGGTCAGTCCCGATTCACCCCTCAAGTTTCGGATTGATTCTTCTGTCTATCAGGCGCATCGCGGAGAGTCCGTTCACCTGCTTTGCAGTTTGTTTCTGGGTTCCGGGATGGTCCCCGGCCTGAATTATGGCATGGGCCCCCGGGGTACCTTGGAGTTCACATTGGTCTGAGCGTTAATTGGCGAAGGACTAATGTCCATGACTGCGGCCGACATGGGAATGCCCCACCTCGGTCGCCACAACCCCGCCACTCACTTCCAGCCGTTGCAAAATCCCGCACTGATCAATCTCCGGCCCTTCGCCACAGCGTTGGCGCAGGTCGAGCAATTGTGTCTGCAACGCCAGTAACCCATCGATCCGCGCCTTGACGTGGTGGATGTGCTCGTCGATCAACGCATTCACGCTTTCGCACTGATCCTGCGGGCTGTCGCGAAACGCCAGCAGGCTGCGGATTTCTTCCAGCGTCATGTCGAGGGTGCGGCAGTTGCGGATGAAGGTCAGGCGCTCGGCGTGGGCCTGGGTGTAGACGCGGTAGTTGCCGTCGCTGCGAGCCGGCTCCGGCAACAGGCTTTCGCGCTCGTAATAGCGGATGGTTTCCACGGCGCAGTCGGTCAGTTTGGCCAGTTCTCCGATCTTCATGACGGCAGTCTCCAAATAGGTGCTTGACCCTATAGTGGCTACAGGGTCTTTACTTGGCAACAGGCACCTTATGGACGCGACCTGATGAGCGATTCCCAACACACCCACACCCCCAAGGCTGAGCACGATCACAGCCACACACTGCAGCCTGTAAAGAAGCACGAGCATGGCGGCCACGGCGATTCCTGCTGTTCCACCAAAGTGGCTGCGCCGTCGCTGATCAAATTGAGCGAAACGCCAACGGCCGGTGCACGCCTGAGCAGCTTTCGCATCGATGCGATGGACTGCCCGACCGAGCAGACGCTGATCCAGAACAAACTCGGCAAACTCGCCGGTGTGCAGCAACTGGAGTTCAACCTGATCAACCGGGTGTTGGGCGTGACCCACGACTTGCCAAGCACTGCGCCCATCATCGAGGCGATCAAATCCCTCGGCATGCAGGCAGAACCGCTTGAGCAAGGCGTCGAAGCACCCGCTCCCGCGCCGGAGAAAAAACCGTGGTGGCCATTGGCGCTGTCCGGTGTGGGGGCGATGGCCGCCGAAGTCATTCACTTCACCAACGCTGCACCCACTTGGGTGGTGGCGGTTATCGCGTTGGTTTCAATCCTCAGCGGCGGCCTGACCACGTACAAAAAGGGCTGGATCGCCCTGAAAAACCTCAACCTGAACATTAACGCGCTGATGAGCATCGCGGTGACCGGCGCGATCCTGATCGGTCAGTGGCCGGAAGCGGCGATGGTGATGTTCCTGTTCACCGTGGCCGAGTTGATTGAAGCCAAATCCCTGGACCGCGCACGCAATGCGATCAGCGGCCTGATGCAGATGACCCCGGAACAGGCCACGGTGCAGCGGGCCGATGGCAGCTGGGTCGAGCAAGACGTCAAAACCATCGAACTCGGTGCGCGGGTGCGGGTGCGGCCCGGTGAACGCATCGGGCTGGACGGTGAAGTGGTGGCCGGCAGTTCAACTATCGATCAGGCGCCGATCACGGGTGAAAGCTTGCCGGTTGAGAAAACCGTCGGCGACAAAGTATTCGCCGGCACCATCAATCAGGCCGGATCTCTGGAATATGCCGTGACCGCAGCGGCGGACAATTCGACGCTGGCGCGAATCATCCACGCCGTCGAACAGGCCCAGGGCGCGCGGGCACCGACCCAGCGTTTCGTCGACAGCTTCTCGAAAATCTACACGCCAGCGGTATTCATCCTGGCCCTTGCCGTTGCGCTGATTCCTCCGCTGTTCATGGGCGCCGCATGGTTCGACTGGATCTACCGGGCGCTGGTGTTGCTGGTGGTCGCTTGCCCATGTGCGCTGGTGATTTCCACCCCGGTGACCATCGTCAGCGGCCTCGCGGCGGCGGCACGCAAAGGCATTCTGGTGAAGGGTGGCGTGTATCTGGAGGGCGGTTACAAGCTCGATTATCTGGCGTTGGACAAGACCGGAACGATCACCCACGGCAAACCGGTACAGACGGATTACCTTTCTCTCGACACAACCACCGTCGAAACAGCCCCGGCGATTGCCGCCGCGCTGGCCGGTCGTTCCGATCACCCGGTGTCGCTGGCCATTGCCAATGCCGCTGTGGATAAACAACTCGCGCCGCTGTTTGTGGATAACTTTGAAGCGCTAGCCGGTCGCGGTGTGCGCGGTGAGATCAACGGTCAGGTGTATCACTTGGGTAACCACCGTTTGGTGGAAGAGCTGAACCTGTGTTCGCCGGCGCTGGAAGAGAAACTGTTCGCGCTGGAGAAACAGGGCAAGTCGGTGGTGCTGCTGCTCGATAAATCCGGCCCGCTGGCGCTGTTTGCGGTGGCGGACACGGTAAAAGAGTCGAGTCGCGAGGCGATCCAGCAACTGCATGACCTGGGCATCAAAACCCTGATGCTGACCGGCGACAACGTCCACACCGCTCAGGCGATTGCCGCACAAGTGGGCATCGACGAGGCCAAGGGTGATCTGCTGCCGACCGACAAACTGCAAGCCATCGAAGCCCTTTATGCACAGGGTCATAACGTCGGCATGGTGGGCGATGGCATCAACGATGCGCCGGCACTGGCCCGGGCCGAGATCGGTTTTGCCATGGCCGCGGCGGGCACCGATACGGCCATCGAGACCGCTGATGTCGCCTTGATGGATGACGACTTGCGCAAGATCCCGACGTTCATCCGGCTGTCGCGGCAGACCTCCAGCATCCTGAAACAGAACATCGCGCTGGCATTGGTGATCAAGGCGATCTTTCTTGGGGTAACCTTCGCCGGGCTCGCTACCATGTGGATGGCGGTGTTCGCCGACATGGGCGTCAGTTTGTTGGTGGTGTTCAACGGTTTGCGCCTGCTGCGCAAATAAGGAAGAGGGAAGGGTGTGCTGAGTGCGGAGCTGAAGGCGTTTTACATGGTGGCCCGCCTGGGCAGCATTACCCTGGCGGCGAAGAAGCTCGGCCTGAGCCAACCGACGGTCACGACCCAGATCCGCAACCTGGAAAACCAGTATTCGGTGGAACTGTTCTACCGTGGCGGCCGCCGCCTCAGTGTCAGCGATGAAGGCGCTCGGCTGTTGCCGATGGTCAAGGCGCTGTTGCAACAGGAAGCCGACATCGAGTTTTTCCTGCGCAACAGTGGCCAGGTCCAGGGCACGTTGCGCATTGCCGCCACGGCGCCGTATTACATCCTGGATCTGGTGAAAACCTTTCGCGAACGCTTGCCGCAAGTGGAAGTGTCGGTGGAAATCGGCAACTCGCAGCAAGTGCTCGAAGCGCTGGAGGATTACCGGGTGGATGTCGCAGCGTCCTCGCAATTGCTGGACGATGCGCGACTGATTCGCCGGGTGCTCGGCAGCGATCCGCTGGTGCTGGCCGTGCATCGCAATCACCCGCTGGCGATTCACGATCATGTGCCACTCAGCGCCTTGGCCGGGCATACGTTGCTGATGCGCGAGTCGGGCTCGACCACCCGTCGATTGACCGAAGAGTTGCTGGTCAATGCCGGGGTGAGTTTCGGGCCGTTGCTGGAAATTGGCAGCCGTGAATCGATTCGTGAGGCGGTGCTGCGCAACATCGGCATCAGCATCATTGCCCGCCAGGAAGTGCCGCACGATCCGCAATTGCGCGTGCTGACCATCGAAAATGCACCGCAGATTCCCGAGTACCTGTATTGCCTCAAGGAGCGCAAAGGCGCGCGGCTGCCGGCGGCGTTCCTGGGGTTGGCGCAGGAAATGGCCCCGGCCTGAAATATCCATCACTTGAGCTGGCCTCATCGCGGGCAAGCCTTGCTCCTACAGTTGACCGCGTTCCCCTGTAGGAGCAAGGCTTGCCCGCGATGGCGTCAGTTCAGGCGCCGCATGACTTCAACCAAAATCCCCGAATACCACTATCAGTCGTTTTTGCCTCACTGCCATATGACGGACGCATTACAAATCTAGGATGGCTCTCATCTGCTTGATGAGGCCTGTCCATGAACCACTCGATCGCAACTGCCCTGACCAACCCCGGCGCCCCAATGAAAGTGCGCGGCGTGCAGAAACGCTTTGGCGCCTTCACGGCGCTGGATAACGTTTCCCTCGACGTGGCGGCCGGTGAGCTGGTGTGTCTGCTGGGCCCGTCGGGTTGTGGCAAAACCACGTTGCTGCGCTGCATCGCCGGTCTGGAAAAACAGGACAGCGGCGAGTTGTACCTGGGTGATCGCGACGTTTCCCATCTGGCCCCCCAAGCGCGGGACTACGGCATTCTCTTCCAGTCCTACGCGTTGTTCCCCAATCTCACCGTTGAAGCGAACATTGCCTACGGCCTCGCGGGCAGCGGTCGTGATGAAGTGCGTAAACGTGTCGGTCAGATGCTGGAATTGGTCGGCCTGATCGGCAGTGAGAAAAAGTACCCGGGCCAGTTGTCTGGCGGCCAACAGCAACGCGTTGCACTGGCTCGGGCCCTGGCGCCAGCGCCCTCGTTACTGTTGCTGGACGAACCGATGTCGGCACTCGACGCCCGGGTCCGCGAGCATCTGTGCACCGAACTGCGCCAACTGCAGCGCAACCTAGGCGTCACCACCCTGATGGTCACGCACAATCAGGACGAAGCCATGCTGATGGCCGACCGCATCGCCGTGATGAACAACGGCAAGGTCGAGCAGTACGCCACGCCGCAGGAAATCTACGACCGCCCGGCCACACCGTTTGTGGCGGAGTTCGTCGGCCAGGGCAACTGGTTGCCGTTCAGCCGTAGCAGTGACAGCCACGCCCAGGTCGGCGGGATGAGCCTGCGCCTGGCTGATGGCAGCGCCAAAACCGCATCGGGCCGACTGTTCTGTCGCCCGGAAGCGATCAACGTGAACCCGGTGGTGCACGAGGAAAACCTGTTCCCGGCCAAGGTTCGCGAAATCACCTTCCTAGGCAACCGCTGCCGCATGAGCTTCGAGCTCGATCAATTGCCGGGCCATGCGCTGCTGGCCGAACTGGCGCCGGAAGCCATGCCGCGCCTCGGCGCGCAGCAGATCATGGTCGCCTTGCCGCCACGCAGCCTGCAGGTGTTTGCCTGATGAGCGCGAACATCGCGCTGCCGATACCGCACAAGCAGGTTCGGCAGACCTCCCGTGCCGAGATCGGCGACCGGGTGTTCGTGGTCGGCGGCAAAGTCCTGTTGCTGGTGCTGCTCGGTGTCGCCGTGTTGATGCCGTTGCTCGCCATTTTCTGGCGTGGTTTCAGTTCCGAGGCGGGGCAGGGAGGTGGCCTGGTCGCGGCACGCGAGCTAGTGACCAGTGCGAATTTTCACTGGCTGTTGGGTAACAGCCTGAAGGTTTCCCTCAGCGTGGCGGCGATCGTCGTACCGCTGGCGTACCTGTTTGCCTACGCCCTGCAACGCACATTGATTCCCGGCAAAGGCGTCTGGCGTGCGATATCCCTGCTGCCGTTGATGGCACCTTCGATGCTGCCCGGTATTGCACTGGTCTATCTGTTCGGCAACCAGGGCATGTTGCGCGGTCTGCTCTCGGACAACATCTACGGTTTCTGGGGCATTGTGCTCGGTGAGGTCATCTACACCTTCCCGCATGCCTTGATGATTCTGCTGTCGGCGCTGTCCCTGGCGGATGCGCGATTGTTCGATGCCGCCTCCAGCATGGGCGCAAGTCCCGCCAAAGCCTTTCGCAGCATCACCTGGCCGGCGACCCGTCAGGCTGTGTTCGCCGCGTTCTGTCTGGTGTTCACCCTGACCATCACCGACTTCGGCGTGCCCGTGGTGGTCGGTGGCGACTATCAAGTGTTGGCGCTGGAGGCCTACAAAGCGGTGGTCGGTCAGCAGCAGTTTGGTCGCGGCGCATTGATTGGCATGGTCCTGCTGTTGCCGGCGCTGTTCAGCTTCGGTGTCGATGCGTGGTTGCGTCGACGTCACGGTGATTCCATGAGCGGTCGTGCCCAGGTATTCAAACCGGCGGCATCGACACTGCGAGACGGTTGCTACCTGGCCATCGTGTTGCTGATCTGCGCCGCGTTGTTACTGGTGTTCGGCATGGCGGTGTTCTCATCCCTGGTCAAATTCTGGCCGTACAACCTGTCGTTGTCGCTCAATCATTACCAGTTCAACGACACGGCGGGCGGCGGCTGGCTGGCTTACGGCAACAGCGTGAAGATGGCGTTGTGCACGGCGTTGATCGGCAGCGTGCTGATTTTTACCGGCGCTTACCTGATGGAAAAAACCAAGGGCCAGCGTGGGCTGAACCTGACCCTGCGCATGCTCAGTTTCGTACCGATGGCGGTGCCGGGACTGGTGTTGGGCCTGGGTTATGTCTTTTTCTTCAACCTCACCGGCAACCCGCTGCATGTGCTCTACGGGACTATGACCCTGCTGGTGGTCTGCACCATTGCTCACTATTTGACCACCGCACAAATGACCGCGACCACCGCGCTGCGTCAGCTCGACGCGGAGTTCGAAGCCGCCGCGCTGTCGCTCAAGGCGCCGCTGTATCGCCACTACCTGCGGGTGACGGTACCGATCTGCCTGCCGGCGCTGCTGGACATCGTGCGCTACCTGTTCGTCTCGGCCATGACCACTGTTTCGGCGGCGATCTTCCTCTACAGCCCCGACACCATCCTCGCGGCGGTGGCAGTGCTGAACATGGACGACGCCGGCAACGTTGGCGGCGCGGCGGCGATGTCGACCCTGATTCTGTTCACTTCGGCGGGCGTGTCCCTGCTGCTGGCCTGGGCCTCGCGCGGTTTGCTGCGCCGTTCCCAAGCCTGGCGGCAGACCGCGCCTGGCCATTGATTCGTACAACCCACTCAACTCAACAACAGGAAAAGATCATGTTCAAGCCCCTGGCCTTGGCCGCTGCTGTCCTCACCGCTTTCAGCCTGAACGCCTTCGCGGCGAAAACCGAGTTGACGGTGTACACCGCCCTCGAAGCCGAACAACTGAAGACCTATAAAGAAGCGTTTGAAAAGTCCAACCCGGACGTCGAAATCAAATGGGTGCGCGATTCCACCGGGATCATCACCGCCAAACTGCTGGCCGAAAAAGCTCGCCCGCAAGCTGATGCTGTCTGGGGCCTGGCCGCGTCGAGCCTGGCGATCCTCGATCAACAAGGCATGTTGCAAAGCTACGCGCCGAAGGACCTGGGCAAAATCGGCAACAACTACCGCGATGCCGCCAACCCGCCAGCCTGGGTCGGCATGGACGTCTGGGCCGCGACCATTTGCTTCAACACCGTCGAAGCCGAGAAGCAGGGCCTGGCCAAGCCCGTGAGCTGGCAAGACCTGACCAAGCCTGAGTACAAAGGAAAAATCGTGATGCCGAACCCGGCCTCGTCCGGCACCGGCTTCCTCGACGTCAGCGCCTGGCTGCAAACCTTCGGCGAGAAGCAGGGCTGGCAGTACATGGATGACCTGCACCAGAACATCGGCCAGTACGTTCACTCCGGTTCCAAGCCTTGCAAACTGGCGGCTGCCGGCGAATTTCCGATCGGCATTTCCTTCGAATACCCGGCCGTTCAGCTCAAGCGCCAGGGCGCGCCGCTGGACATCATCCTGCCGAAAGAAGGCCTGGGCTGGGAGATCGAAGCGACCGCCGTGATCAAGGGCACTCCGCATGAAGAGGCGGCGAAGAAGCTGGCTGACTTCTCGGCAAGCCCTGCGGCAATGGAACTGTACAAAGAGAACTTCGCTGTTCTGGCTCAGCCTGGCATCGCCAAGCCGCAGACCGAATTGCCGGCGGATTATGAGCAGCGTCTGATCAAGAACGACTTTGCCTGGGCTTCCAAGAATCGTGACGAGATCCTGACCGAATGGCGCAAGCGCTATGACGGCAAGTCCGAGAAAGTGGCGGCCAAGTAAGATCTTCATCGACTGACAGGGCCCCATCGCGAGCAAGCCCGCTCCCACATGATCTGTGGCGTTCACAAAACCTGTGGGAGCGGGCTTGCCCGCGATAGCGGTCTGTCATTCAGGACAAATTTCAATGACACAACACAACGACATGCTGATCGTCGGCGCCGGCATTCTCGGTCTGTCCCACGCCTACGCCGCCGCCAAACGCGGTCTGAAAGTCACCGTTTTCGAACGCAGCGAAACGCCCTTAGGCGCATCGGTACGCAACTTCGGTCAGGCATTGGTCACCGGCCAGCCGCCGGGCCCGATGCTCGAACTGGCCAGGGCCAGCCGCGAGATCTGGGGCCAATGGGCGCAACTCGCCGGCCTGCAACTCAAGCGTAATGGCTCTTACTTGTTCGCCCGTACCGAAGCGGAAGAGCACCTGCTCGAAGCTTTTTGCGCCGGTCGCGCCGTGGAATACGGCTACCGCGTCGAGCTGCTGCGCGGTGCGGCATTGCGCGATCTGTACAGCGGCCAGTTCAGCCATCACCGCGCCGCGTTGCACGGGATGGACGATCAACAACTGTATTCCCGCGAGGCGATACCGGCACTGATCGACTACCTGCGCCGCGAGCTCGGCGTCACCTTTCACTTTTCGACCCTGGTTCGCGACATCGAGCCGGGCCGCTTGCACAGTACCGCCGGCACGTTCAGCGCCGAGCAGATCATCGTCTGTTCCGGCCACGATTATCAGACGTTACTGGCCGAACAGATTGCAGAACTCAACCCACAAATCTGTCGCCTGCAAATGCTTCGCGCCCGCCCGCAGGTCAACCTCAACTTGCAACACGCCTTGCTCACCGGTTTGAGCTGCGTGCACTACGGCGCCTTTGCCGACCTGCCGGAAGCGGCGGCGGTGCAGGCGCAGATCCTGCGCGACGAGCCGCACTTGCACGAAAACGGTATCCACCTGCTAATCAGCCCGACGCCCTACGGCGAATTGATCATCGGCGACTCTCACCATTACGGCCGCGATCCATCACCGTTCAATGCCGAGCAAGTGGACAACTGGATGATCGAGCTGGCCGAGCAGACGTTGGGCTGCAACGTACAAGTGGTCGAACGCTGGCAGGGGGTCTATGGTTCACGGGGGCCGGGGCCATTTTCATTCCTGCGACCGCAGCCGGGCGTCAGCATTGCGCTGATGCACACCGGCGTCGGCATGAGCGTCGGGCCCGCGATGGCGGAGCGTAACGTGGCGACTTTATTGGGAGAGCGTTGATGGGTAGCAGTGAGCACGTGATCGCCGAAGTATTCGGCTTGTATGAACGTTTCGGCGACAGCGATTACATCGGCGAGCCGGTGTCGCAGATCGAGCACATGTCCCAGGCTGCGCAACTGGCAATGGCCGAGGGCTTCGATGATGAAGTGGTGCTGGCGGCGTTCTTTCACGACATCGGGCACATCTGCGCCGAGAGCGCCGAGAACATGGGCGGCTTCGGCGTGGTCAGCCACGAGCGATTGGGCGCCGATTACTTGCGCCGCGCCGGGTTCAGCGAACGCATGGCGCGACTGGTGGAATACCACGTGCAGGCCAAGCGTTATCTGACGCTGAAAGCGCCTGGGTACTACGAACGCTTGAGCGAAGCCAGCCGCCGCACCCTGGAATACCAGGGCGGGGTGATGACACCGGCCGAGGCTGACGCCTTCGAGCAAGACCCGTTGTGCGAAGTCAGTTTGCGCATGCGCCAGTGGGATGAGCTGGCGAAGGAAATGCAGGTGCCAGTGATCGACCTTGGGGTCTTGAAGGAAAAAGCGGCGCGACTGTTGGCGGTGTGAAGGCTGCCCCGCTTAAAGCTGTTGCGCCAACACCTCAATTTGCTCCTGGCGCTCGGCCTGATTCAATTTCGCCTGCGGATTAAGCGACGACCATTGCGGATACGCCCGTGCCTTGTTCAGTGCTTCGGGCAATTTGCCTTCGCGCCAGGTCTTGTCCTGGGGCGTGGCCACGTGAATGCTGTCCATCGCGGCATGCCCGCGCTGATTCAGCGCCTGTAGCAGTTGCCGCTGACGCAACGCCAATAACCGCAATACGCTGTCATCGACGGTCAGCTCTCGCTGGCCTTTGATTTTGCCCAGCAAACGGCTGCCATAGCTTCGCGCGGTTTGCAGCGCGCCACCGGCGATCGCTCCGGCCAAGGCTGCCGCACCCAGGGTAATGCCGCCCACCAGCAAATCGACCCCGGCGCCCGCGGCCGCACCGGCCGCGATTCCACCGCCGACCCTTACGCCGAGTTGCTTGAGGGTTTCGGGGTTGAACAAGTCATCGCCCCAGCGCCCATCGAGCAGCGGCAAGTCACTGGCCGCCGCGTCCTGTGGGCGGAAGGCGTACAGCTTGAGCAGTGCTTCAACGCAACGTTGTTCGCGCTGGCGCACGGCTTTGTGCAGTTCACCAATGGCCTGTTGTTCTTGCGCCGCGTCGCTGGCAACGCTGCGCCGGCACGCGGCGCAATCAATCAGCAATTCGGCAATCAACCGCACTGCGCTTTGCTGACGGGCGAGGCGTTGGGCCTGTTGATCGGCGATCAAGCGCTCCAGTTGCTCACGGGAGCTTTCCAGCAGGAGGGCGAGGCTTTCATAGAGTCGACGCTCACCATCCTCTGGCGGCGCGACGCTGTCGAAACGCACCAAGGCATGCAAGCCCAGGCGCGCCAACGCTTCACGCCAGGCCGGTTCGCGATGGTTGGCACTGCTGACGAAATTCAGCACCGGCAGCAACGGTTTGCCACAGCTGGCCAACACTTCCAGTTCATCGCGGTACTTGGCCAACACCGGCTCGCGGGCGTCGATCACGTAGAGGCCGGCGTCGCAGGTGAGCAGTTGGCGCAACACTTTGGCTTCCTGCTCAAAGCGCTGCCGGGCTTCGCTGCCCTCAAGGAACCGCGCCAGGCGGGCCGGGCCGTCGAGGCGTTCGCCGGGACGTTCCAGCCGTTCGAGGTAGTCGAGCAGGGCGATGGCGTCTTCCAGGCCGGGCGTGTCGTAGAGGTCGAGCAGCGGCTCGCCGTCCACCGACAACCTCGCGCCTTCGACATGGCGCGTGGTGCTGGGGCGATGGGACACTTCGCCGAAGCCGACATCACGGGTCAGGGTTCGCAGCAATGAGGTTTTGCCGACGTTGGTGTGGCCGACCACGGCCAGTTTCAACGGTGCCTTCCAGGCGTTAGTCATGACCGCTCTCCAGCCAGTTCAACGGCGCGCAATCGGCGAACGGCAGCTCCAATTGCTGCAAGGCGACATGCCAGTCCCCCAGCCGTTCGGCATCCAGCGCTTCGCCGGGCGGCGCTTGCAGCAGCCAGACGCGGGTGGCGGCCGCATTGCGCGCCAGTTCGGCGATCAGCGCCAGGCTGCCACGGTCCGGCGAGCGCCGTGGGTCGCAGGCAATCAGCAACCGCGCGGGCGGAAAGCGGCTCAGTTGTTCGAGGAGTTTGTGGCGCGATTCACGGCTGTCGAGTATGCCGGCGTTGCCCACGGTTTTCGGCAGGTGCGGTGGCCACTCGCGTTGGTCATCGAGTTCGATGGCCACCAGCAGGGCGCCGTCGCTTTGCTGATCCGTGACACCGCTTTGCACGCGATGAAGTTGCGCCGGCGCGGCATCGCTGATACCCAGGCGCTCGCTGGTGGGCATCAAGCGTTCGCGCAGTTGGGCATAACCGGGCAGGTTCAAATCCAGGTGCAATTTCGCCTGGCCGGTTTTCCAGCGCCATCGGCAAAACAGCATCAGCAGTAAGCGCGGCAACACGCCGTACACCAGCAGCACACCCACCAGCCAGGCGGCCCAGGCTTGCCGAGCGCTTTCGATGTTCAGCGCGGCATCGCCGCTGGCGCGAATCATCTCCACGCTGGGCACGCTGAAACCGATCAAGGCTGGCAGCGCGCCGAGGGCCTGAGTCATGGCGACGAAGGTGTCGCCGCTCAGGATGGTGGTTTCCCAGACGAAGCCGTAGCGTCGGGTGGCCATCAACGTCAGTAGAATCGCCAGGGCGCTGAGCATCGCCAGCAGCCACAGGCCGTTGACCAGAATACCGAGGGCCCAGCGATTGAGTTTTTGTCGCTGCAATAGCAGCAGCAGGGCCGGGGCCAGTTGTGCGGCTTTGGCATCACGCGCGAGTCTTTCACTGAGCCACAACCATAAGCGCCCGAGGGTGGCGCCGTGTTCGCCGGCGAAGACCAGGCCCAGCGCCCAACTGATCAGCAAAATCAGGTTCAGCCCGAGCAAACTGCCCAAGGCCCAGAACACATTCACCGGGGTTTGCCCGTCGCCCATCGCAGCAAACGCCAGGCCGGCGCCGCTGACCACGGCCAACACCGCCATCACGATCAGCGCCAGTCGCGCGCCTTGCAGCCAGTGCACGAGGGCATTGGCCAAACCATCGCGTTCGGCCAGCCACACGGCCCGACGTTGAATCCGTGCCGGCAGGTCGCCGCCAGCGCTGCGGGCCAGTCGGTTGGCTTCCAGATCCTCAAGCGGCCCGGCGTGTTCTTCACGCAGGCGGATGGTTTCTGTCAGCCAGAGGTTGTTCAGTTCAGTCACGCGGCATCCCGTCGCTTAGATTGAGTCGTGAGCATAACCGCTGTGGCGCTTATCGGGGTACGGATGGCTCTGGTATCCTCGCCGGCATGACTAAATCACTCCCCCTCAGCCTGATTGCAGCCCTCGGTGAAAACCGTGTAATCGGCGTCGACAACAGCATGCCCTGGCACTTGCCGGGGGATTTCAAATACTTCAAGGCCACCACCCTCGGCAAGCCGATCATCATGGGTCGCAAGACCTGGGATTCGCTCGGGCGACCGCTGCCGGGCCGGTTGAACATCGTGGTCAGCCGTCAGGTTGATCTGGTGTTGGAAGGCGCAGAAGTCTATCCATCGCTGGAAGCGGCCGTGGCGCGCGCCGAGGAATGGGCGAAAGAGCAGGGCGTCGATGAGCTGATGCTGATTGGCGGTGCGCAGTTGTATGCGCAGGGGATGGCTCAGGCTGACCGCTTGTATCTGACGCGCGTGGCGCTAAGCCCGGACGGGGATGCGTGGTTTCCGGAGTTTGATTTGAAGGAGTGGAAGTTGGTGTCGAACGTGCCGAATCCGGCCGAAGGCGACAAACCGGCGTACAACTTCGAGGTTTGGGAGAAGGCTTAAAAGCATCGCGAGCAAGCTCGGCTCCTACAGGGTTTTGAGGTGGAGCACACACCGTGTGAACACCACTGATCCCTGTGTAGGAGCCGGGCTTGCCCGCGATGGGGCCGGTCCTGTCGATGAAGATTTAAGCGTGAGCCAACGACCCATGCTCATCCGCATCCAGCAGCTCTTTATCCGTCTGCTGCATGATCTGGCTGGTGATCGCGCCCGCCGTCATCGACCCACTGACGTTCAACGCCGTGCGCCCCATATCGATCAGCGGCTCGACCGAAATCAGCAACGCCACCAGTGACACCGGCAAACCCATCGCCGGCAACACGATCAACGCGGCAAACGTCGCGCCACCACCGACACCCGCCACACCGGCCGAACTCAGCGTCACAATCGCCACCAGCGTCGCGATCCACAGCGGGTCCAGCGGGTTGATACCCACGGTCGGCGCCACCATCACCGCCAACATCGCCGGGTACAGACCGGCACAGCCATTCTGGCCAATGGTCGCGCCGAACGAAGCGGCGAAGCTGGCGATGGACTGCGGGATTCCCAGGCGGCTGGTCTGCGCTTCGATGCTCAATGGAATCGTCGCGGCGCTGGAGCGGCTGGTGAAAGCAAACGTCAGCACCGGCCAGACCTTGCGGAAGAAGCGCAGCGGGTTGATCCCGGCTGCCGACACCAGCACGCCATGGACCACAAACATCAGGCCCAGGCCGATGTAGGACACCACCACAAAACTGCCGAGCTTGATGATGTCTTGCAGGTTGGAACCGGCGACCACTTTGGTCATCAACGCCAATACACCGTACGGGGTCAGCTTCATCACCAACCGCACCAGGCGCATCACCCAGGCTTGCAGGGTGTCGATGGCGTTGATCACTTTCTGACCTTTTTCGACGTCATCCTTGAGCAATTGCAGGGCTGCGACGCCAAGGAACGCCGCAAAAATCACCACGCTGATGATCGAGGTCGGTTTGGCCCGGGCCAAGTCTGCAAACGGGTTTTGCGGAATGAACGAGAGCAACAGCTGCGGTACGTTCAGGTCGGCGACCTTGCCGGCGTAATCGGTCTGGATGGTTTGCAGGCGCGCCATTTCTTGCGTGCCGGCGATCAGGCCTTCGGCGGTCAGGCCAAACAGGTTGGTCAAACCGATGCCGATCAGCGCCGCAATCGCGGTGGTGAACAGCAGCGTGCCGATGGTCAGGAAGCTGATCTTGCCCAGCGATGATGCGTTGTGCAGACGGGCCACGGCGCTGAGGATCGAGGCGAACACCAGCGGGATCACGATCATTTGCAGCAGCTGCACATAACCGTTGCCGACCAGATCGATCCAGCCGATCGAGGCTTTCAGTACCGGATTGCCGGCACCGTAAACGGTGTGCAACGACACACCGAACACCACGCCCAGCACCAGCGCGAGCAAGACTTTTTTTGCCAGGCTCCAAGTGGTGTGACGGGTTTGTGCCAGCCCGAAGAGCAGCGCGAGGAACACCAGCAGATTGAGAATCAGCGGCAGATTCATAAGGACTCCAATAAGACTTGTGCTGGCTGCCTTCCCGGGCAGCTGCGAACCGGGAATCCTAACAGTTTGATATCTAATGAATTAATACCGAAAACAGAGGTTAACTGTCGTTTTTGGAATAAGCCGGTGTCGCTGTCAGAGATGCAGTTGGCGCGATGGGTACGGTAGCGGTCGCTGACAGACGAGGACTGTCACACTTATTTGTTAGCGTCGATGTCTTTCACATTCAGGGAGAGTCGTCGATGAAATTCATACCAAAAATACTGGCTGCAGCAATTTGCCTGGGCCTTGCCGGCCAGGTTTTCGCGACCGATTTGAAACACTGGCCTGCCGATCAGGCCAAGGCGCTGGACGCAATGATTGCCGCCAACGCCAACAAAGGTAACTACGCGGTGTTCGACATGGACAACACCAGTTACCGCTACGATCTGGAAGAGTCGTTGCTGCCGTACATGGAGAACAAGGGCCTGATCACCCGCGAGAAACTCGACCCCTCCCTGAAACTGATGCCCTTCAAAGACACTGCCGATCACAAGGAAAGCCTGTTCAGTTACTACTATCGCCTCTGCGAAGTCGACGACATGGTCTGCTATCCATGGGTCGCCCAAGTGTTCTCCGGCTTTACCCTCAAAGAACTCAAAGGCTATGTCGACGAGATGATGGCGTCCGGCAAACCGGTGCCGGCGACTTATTACGAAGGCGACGTGGTCAAGAATCTCGACGTCAACCCGCCGAAAATCTTCACTGGTCAGAAAGAGCTGTACAACAAGCTGATGGAGAACGGCATTGAGGTCTACGTGATGACCGCCGCCTCTGAAGAACTGGTGCGCATGGTCGCTTCCGATCCGAAGTACGGCTACAACGTCAAACCGCAGAACGTGATCGGCGTGAGCCTGCTGCTCAAGGACCCCAAGTCCGGCGAGTTGACCACTGCGCGCAAACAGATCACCGCGGGCAAATACGACGAGAAGGCTAACCTTGGCCTTGAACTGACCCCATACCTGTGGACCCCGGCAACCTGGATGGCCGGTAAGCAAGCCGCGATCCTGACCTACATCGATCAGTGGAAAAAACCAGTCCTGGTCGGCGGCGACACCCCGAGCAGTGACGGTTACATGCTGTTCCACAGTGTCGACGTGAAGAAGGGCGGCATCCACTTGTGGGTCAACCGCAAAGACAAATACATGACCCAGATTAACGGCATGATGGCCACAAACGCTGCGGCCCAGGCCAAGGAAGGACTGGAAGTTACGGCGGACAAGAACTGGGTGATCGTGAAGCCGGAAGAGATTCAGTAAATGCCACGATAATCGCACCCGCACAGCGTGTGGGCGCGACCGGCCCCGCAAATGCGGGGCTTTTTTGTTTGGAATAACGACGCGCAGTGGCTGTCTGCTGCCTATATTCATTGGTTAATCATTGGGTGATACGGCGCTGGGCAGTTGGCTCGGGCAACGAGCGAAGGAACGGGGGCATGCGACGATTACATCGGGTCTTTATCGCGTGGATGATCGCCGCGCTGAGCGGATACGGCTGGCTTTGCACGAGTGCGGCGGCTGAGTTGATGCCCCGAAATGATCAAGTCATTTCACCAGACGTGCCTCAAGGGGCCTTGACCCTGAACTTGAATAAACTGGTGGGCAAACTAAAGGCCTCGCGCAGCACGTCGGTCAGCATTGTGCAACTGGGCGACTCTCACACGGCTGCCGATTTGTTCTCAGGCGAAATGCGCCGACTGTTCCAGAAACAATACGGCACCGGCGGCATTGGCTTCATCGCGGCGATGCCTGTACCAGGCACTCGTTACGATCAAGTTGTTCTGTCGACGGTAGAGGGGCAATGGCGTCTGGTTTCCAGTCGCAATCAGTACAGCGGCGAGTTTCCATTGGGGGGCTATCTGTCGCTGCCCACGAGCCCGGGCGCAGGGGTGCATATCGAATCACGAGCATCGAATGACGGCATATATCGAATATCGGCGCTGTACCGTGCGCTCTTCAATAGCCGCCTGACCGCCAGTGCGGGAGGGAACTCTGCCAGTGTCGAGCTGTTGCCAACATCTGGACAGTGGCGTTTCAGCCCGGCCATCCAACCCATAAGCCTGCCGGTGGATCTGGTGATAGCCTCGAATCAGACCGTAGAGCTGGGAGGCTGGAACATCGAGTCTTTGACAGAGATTGGAGTGACGTACTCTGCATTGGGTGTTAATGGTGCGATGTTGAAGATTCTCGATAGGTGGCAAGACGGCTGGCAAAGCACCCTGCAAGCCTTGCGCCCTGACTTGCTGGTACTCGCGTATGGGGGTAATGAAGCATTTGACGACGATCTGGACCTGACACTTTATGAGGCCAGCCTGAACGAGAAGCTTGTCCTGTTGCGACGCACCTTGCCTGATATCGTGATCTTGCTAGTCGGGCCAGCAGACTCGATAAAACAACGGTCCGCTGACTCATGCGCCGGGCGCCAACCGGCAAAACTGGCTCAGATCATTCAAATTCAAAGGCAAGCAGCACTGAAGGCCGCAGCCTTGTTCTGGGACTGGCAAGCTTACATGGGCGGCGCCTGTTCAATTGAGCGCTGGCATGCAGCGCATTTGGCTCAAAATGATCTGATTCACCTGAATGGTGAAGGTTATAAAAAAAGCGCCGGCGAACTTTACGATTATCTGCAAGCCCGGCTGGTGGGGCCGTAAAGCGAGATCTCATCATCGGCCCATAAAAAGCCCCGCACTTGGCGGGGCATTTTTATTTCTACGACTGACGTTTACAGACCGTCGAGCATTGCCTTGTTACGCACGGCACCCTTGTCGGCGCTGGTCGCCAGCAGGGCGTAGGCTTTCAGGGCGGTGGTGACCTTGCGTGGACGTTTTTCCACAGGCTTCCAGCCTTTCTGATCCTGCTCGGCACGGCGCCCGGCCAGTTCTTCGTCGCTGACCAACAGGTTGATCGAACGGTTCGGAATGTCGATCAGCACCTTGTCGCCGTCCTGCACCAGACCAATCGCGCCGCCAGCAGCGGCTTCTGGCGAAGCGTGGCCGATGGACAGGCCCGAAGTGCCGCCAGAGAAGCGACCGTCGGTGAGCAGGGCGCAGGCTTTGCCCAGACCTTTGGATTTCAGGTAGGACGTCGGGTACAGCATTTCCTGCATGCCCGGGCCGCCTTTCGGGCCTTCGTAACGAATGATCACGATGTCGCCGGCCTTCACTTCGTCAGCAAGGATGCCGCGCACGGCGCTGTCCTGGCTTTCGAAGATCTTCGCGTTGCCTTCGAAGACGTGGATCGATTCGTCGACGCCAGCGGTTTTCACCACACAGCCATCGAGCGCGATGTTGCCGTACAGAACGGCCAGGCCGCCTTCTTTCGAGTAAGCGTGTTCAACGCTACGGATGCAGCCGTTTTCACGGTCGTCATCCAGGGTTTCCCAACGGGTCGACTGGCTGAACGCCGTTTGCGTCGGAATACCTGCCGGGCCGGCCTTGAAGAAGTGATGCACTGCTTCATCGCTGGTCTGGGTGATGTCCCACTTGGCAATGCCTTCGGCCAGGGTCTTGCTGTGCACGGTCGGCAGGTCGGTGTGCAGCAAACCGCCACGGGCCAGCGAGCCAAGGATGCTGAAGATCCCGCCGGCACGGTGCACGTCTTCCATGTGGTACTTCTGGATGTTCGGCGCGACCTTGCACAGTTGCGGAACGTGACGGGACAGACGGTCGATGTCGCGCAGGTCGAAATCGATCTCGGCTTCCTGGGCCGCGGCCAGCAAGTGCAGGATGGTGTTGGTCGAGCCGCCCATGGCGATGTCCAGCGTCATGGCGTTTTCGAACGCCTTGAAGTTGGCAATGTTGCGCGGCAAGACCGATTCGTCGTTCTCGCCGTAGTAACGCTTGCACAACTCGACGATGGTGCGACCGGCTTGCAGGAACAACTGCTCGCGGTCGCTGTGGGTGGCCAGGGTCGAACCGTTACCCGGCAATGCCAGGCCCAGGGCTTCGACCAGGCAGTTCATCGAGTTGGCGGTGAACATGCCGGAGCACGAACCGCACGTCGGGCAGGCGCTGCGCTCGTACTCAGCGACTTTCTCGTCAGAAGCGCTGGAGTCGGCGGCAATGACCATGGCATCGACGAGGTCGAGACCGTGGCTGGCCAGTTTGGTCTTGCCGGCTTCCATCGGGCCGCCGGAAACGAAGATCACCGGGATGTTCAGGCGCAGAGAGGCCATCAACATGCCAGGGGTGATCTTGTCGCAGTTGGAAATGCAGACGATGGCGTCGGCGCAGTGGGCGTTGACCATGTACTCGACGGAGTCGGCGATGATCTCGCGGCTCGGCAGCGAATACAGCATGCCGTCGTGACCCATGGCGATGCCGTCATCGACAGCGATGGTGTTGAATTCTTTGGCGACACCGCCAGCGCGTTCGATTTCGCGGGCGACCAGTTGACCCAGGTCCTTGAGGTGGACGTGGCCTGGTACGAACTGGGTGAAGGAGTTGGCAATGGCGATGATCGGCTTTTTGAAGTCGTCATCTTTCATCCCCGTGGCGCGCCACAATGCGCGGGCACCGGCCATGTTGCGGCCATGGGTGGATGTTTTCGAGCGGTAATCAGGCATGAAGCACTCCGGGCGGCTAATCAGGTATCAAAAGGGAAGTGAGCTTCTATTGACGTCTGGAACACTCAGAAATGGCCGTGTGTCCGGAAGTTGCCGATAACTTTGCGGGATCGCCGCGCGCTTCAGCTTGAGCTCATAAACCCGCCGGGGGATGACTGGCGATGAATGTCGCGATTCTACACGGCTGGCGTCAGGAGGGAATGCCGGCAAGCGTTGATCCCGTGCTGACGGAGCGGGCGAGATGACGACTGGCACGTATCACCCGGTATTGAGTGCCTGTTGCGTCTTGTAGTTGATGACTGCGTTCACCCCAAGCCCTGCAGCGCTCAGTGCCAGGAAGCCAAGGGCCAGAGCCGTGGTCAGGTTTTCGGGCGTCAGGTTGATCACCGAGCTGATGACGCCGCCGAACATGAAAATCAGCATGGCCCCGACCGAAGTGGAGGCCCCGGCATTCTCTGGGTGAAGACTCATCGCTTTGGAATTGGCGATTGGCCTGGCGATGGTGGTGCCGACGGTGCAAACCAGCATCGAAATCAACACCGTCGCCGCTGAAAGACCGAAGTGGCGAGTCAGCCACAGCATGATTGCGCCTGACACGGCGATCAGGCCCAGGCCGATAATGATCTGGGCGTTGGCTTGCAGGTATCGATGCAGCACGCTGGCTAATACCCCGCCCAATACGTACGCGACGCCATACAGCAGCAATGCACAGGCGAACTCATACGGTGAGAGCGCCAGGCGTTCCATGAAAATGATGGGCGAAGAAACGATGAACGAAAAATGGCAGGCGAAGGCGAGCGCCGAAATCAACCAGTACCCCATGAAACGTCCATCCGAGCACAAGCGCCAATAAGCATTGAAAAACCCTGCGTGGGATGGCTTGCGCCCGGGCGGCGTTTCCTTGAGTAGCCAATAGGCCCCGCACCAGGCAACACACGACAGAGCAATGAATACATAAAAACTGCCTTGCCAGCCAAGGCACGATTGCAGCCAGGTCCCCAACAGGGGCGAAACTGAAATGAACACTCCGCCCCCTGTCACCATCCAGATCCTGATGCGCTCCCGTTCACGACCGACGAACAGATCCTGAATCAGTGCCTGCGACAATGAAAATGCCCCGCAACCCATTGCCTGAACCATGCGAAATCCCAGGAACCAGCGGTAGTCGCTGGCGAACACGCTGCCAACCGCTCCAATAGCCGCGACAGCCATGCCTCCCAGCAGCAGCGTCTTGCGTCCCCACACATCCGATATTGGCCCGACCAGCATCACAGACAGTGCCAGACTGATGGCAAACACGCTGACAGACAGGGAAATTCCGGACGGTGAGGTCTGAAAGTAATCAGCCAGATGGGGGAAGGACGGGAGCACGACGTCGAGGGGGAAGACACCCAGCAGCGTCATGGTCATCAACAGCGTGACGGTGGCTCGACGTTTTTTGCTGAAGGCTGCATCGTTTCCTTTATTCATCAAGAAACCCGGCGCGGGTGAAGAGTTTCCGGTTGCAAGGCCGATCGAAGAAACCGGCTTTTTCCAAGGCGCCCAGGGTGGCGCTGGCCCCCGAGCGGGCGCGTTGCAGGGTGGCTTGCGCGTCGGACAGCCCTTCGATGATTTCCAGGCAGGCTGTCTCGCTGAGACCGACAAAGCGAAGGCTCGACTTCAGCCAACGCTCATCGACTTCAAAGAAAACCCGAATGAGCTCCGGCAGCAGACTCGCGCAGAACATCCGTTGCGCGCTGTTCAAGTGCAGCCACAGATAATGGAAAACTTCGCAGAAATAGCGACTGTGTCGTGCCTCGTCGGCAAGGTGATCCCTGAGCATTTCCTGAACGCCATCCACCAAGGCGTCGCGACAGATGTCGAGCAGATCCTTGGCGATGATCGTCTCGGAGACGAAGCCGGCGAGGAACCAGGCCAGTGATTTGTGCCTGTCCGGTGTGCGCTCGAGCAGGGCCTGCAGGCGGATGATTCGCTGCGGCATGACGGGCCGGTCGAACATGCCGTAGAACGCGGCAATCTGTTCGGCGAGGCTATTGGAAACGAGGGCGTGATACCCCTCGTCGGTGTAGAGCTGCAGTGCGGCGTTTTTCATCCGCCGGGGAATGCACACACCGAGGTCGTCATGGACGATGGTTTCGACAGATCGATTGACGATGCGGTGTTCGAGCAGGGTGGTGTAGTCGAGGAAGTACACCAGATGATTGGCCGATAATCGATGAGTGATCGCCCGCCCTGCGGCTTTGACGGACGGGTGATTCAAATAAGGCAGGAAGGCTGGCGGGAACCAATGCCGGGTTTGCAGTTGCTGCTCAATCTCCGGCGGCAATAAATAGGTGTGCTTACTGGTTCGCACTGCGGCGCGGTTATCCCAGTCGCCGAGGGTGAAGCGATCAGCCCAGCCGGTGGGAAGTGTTGCCTGTTCATGGCGCGAGTCGGTCATGATGGCGAGTCCTGACGGCTCAGCAGCGCTTTCAATTCCTTGCACAGCGCCTCCCCGTCGCTCTTGCCACAACCGACAAAAAACAAGGGCTGTTCGGGGTTGTCATTGAGTCCCAGCAGCGTTTCAACCTGATCGTCCGTCAGCGCTCCGGTCAACCAGGTGTTCAGGCCCAGCGAGGTGGCCACCAGCTGGAAGGTCTGGGAAATGTGCCCGGCTTCAACGTAGGCCATTCGATACGCGCGCGAGTGTTCATATTTCCACCACAACTTGTCGAACCGACTGGTGATGAACAGACCCACTGGCAGGTTATTAATGAAGTGTTGCCCGCACAGCAATTGCCCCAACGGTCGGCCGGGCAGTGGATTGACGAATCTCAGCGCATGTCCGCTTGGAAGGTAGGCATAGAGCCCGGGATTCAGGCCAATGACATTCTGTACCAGCAGGAAACCTTCGCAGGCGTTGAGCCCACCCCCGGATGGACTGGTACGTCGGGCGCCCAGCCCTTCGACACAGTTTTCGTCGATGGCATCTTCACGTTCTCGCAGGTAGCCCAGGGACAGGTATAGCAGCGTGCTGACCACCTCAAGTGAGAGGGCATCCCCGGTGAAGGTACGGCAGGTTTTCCGATCGATCAGGGTGTTTGCCAGAGAGCCTTCCGGCAGGCATGAAGGTTTCGGCAGCTCAATCAGTTCGCCTGCCAGACGTTCGACAATCCTGTTGTCGGGAGCCGGTGTGGCCAACACTTCGCTGCAATGGTCCAGATACTCTCTGGACCATTCATGAATATTTTGTGGAGTATGTTTGCAGGGAATGTTCTTGGTGCCGATATGGAATATTTTCGACAGTTCATCCCAGCCCCATTCAATAATGACGGGTGTTGAAAGTGTAAGTATTCCTGCATCAAGAAGTTGTGTGTCTATTCTGTTGCTGCTATTGAATTTGCCAGGGTTGCTGATAAGTTCTGCAAGTCGGGTTGAATGCTCAAGATCCAGTTCGTATTGTTTGTGGTTTTTGTAGTCCCAAACTATTTGTCCGGGCGTGCGCGGGAGTATGAAGAGATGAGGGTTTATCTGCATGATAGGCGTTTTGCTCTGGAGTTTTTCATAAAGAACGCTGGGTAGCCGGCACTCCCCAGCGCTTCATTTACTTAGCGTTTTTTTTGGGCAACCAGAAAAGACAGATTGGCGATGTTGTTAGCTTCCAGAGTAATTGCTTTCATGTTTTGAATTCCTTGTCATTGATAGTGAGTGTCACTTCTGTGTGACAACTTAATCATAGTTGTTAATCAGTCCTTATCAAGGGGAGATTGAGTAGGAAGGTTCTAGTAGTTTTGTCAGATCAGTCACGGGTAAGGCGGGATTTTGTAAGGCATATTCTCTGAAATAAAAAATACAGAGAAACGTCCTGCAAGTCGCACGGATTGCAAGTGTAGGAAGTTGTAAGTTTGAATATCGAATAATAGAACGGGGAACCGAGTGGTTCCCCGTCAAACCGGCCTTATCAGCTGTTTGGCAGCAGGCGGCAGGTGATGCTTTTGATGTAGCGGGTTTCGGCGATGGCCGGGTGAACCGGGTGGTCCGGACCCTGAGCGCCACGCTCCAGCAGCTGGATGTTGCGGTCCAGGTGACGGGCGCTGGTCAGCAGGATGTTTTGCAGGTCGTCTTCGGGCAGGTGCATCGAGCACGAAGCGCTCACCAGGATGCCGTCCTTGCTGAGCAGGCGCATGGCTTGCTCGTTCAGGCGACGATAGGCACCTTCGCCATTTTTCATGTCTTTCTTGCGCTTGATGAATGCCGGAGGGTCGGCCACGATCACGTCGAAACGCTCTTCGCTGGCTTTCAACTCTTTCAGGGCTTCGAACACGTCGCCTTCAATGCAGGTCATCTTGTCGGCGAAACCGTTCAGCGCGGCGTTGCGCTCGACGCCGTCGAGGGCGAAGGCTGACGCATCGACGCAGAACACTTCACTGGCGCCGAACGCGGCCGCTTGCACGCCCCATCCGCCGATGTAGCTGTAGAGGTCCAGCACGCGTTTGCCTTTGGCATACGGGGCCAGGCGAGCGCGGTTCATGCGGTGGTCGTAGAACCAGCCGGTTTTCTGGCCTTGCATGACCGGCGCTTCGAATTTCACGCCGTTTTCTTCCAGCGCCACCCACTCCGGCACCAGACCGAACACGGTTTCGACGTAGCGGTTGAGGCCTTCGGCATCACGGGCAGCGGAGTCGTTCTTGAACAGAATGCCGCTTGGCTTGAGCACTTGGGTCAACGCGGCGATCACGTCTTCTTTATGAGCTTCCATGGTCGCCGAGGCGATCTGCACCACGAGGATGTCGCCAAAACGGTCGACCACCAGACCCGGCAGCAGGTCGGAGTCGCCGTAGACCAGACGGTAGAACGGCTTGTCGAACAGACGATCGCGCAGCGACAGGGCGACGTTGATACGGTGAACGAGCAACGACTTGTCCAGCGGCAACTTGATGTCACGCGACAGCAGGCGGGCGCAGATCAGGTTGTTCGGGCTCATGGCCACGATGCCCAGCGGCTTGCCGCCGGCTGCTTCGAGGATCGCCTGATCGCCGGCCTTGAAACCGTGCAAAGGCGTGGCGGCTACATCGATTTCGTTGCTGTAGACCCACAAGTGGCCGTTGCGCAGGCGACGGTCGGCGTTGGCTTTGAGGCGCAGGCTAGGCAGGGACATGACGTCGCTCCGGAAAAAAGAGCGGGAGTATAGCGTGTTGCGCAAGGCCACGGTTTGGCGGATGGACATGCGGTGAAGGTCGCGGCTGAAGATGAAACTTCAACAGATGGACCGTCCAAGGTGTCGGATCCAACTTTTAGAAGCTAGAATCTGCGCCTGGCCCAGAGTGTGTACTTATGTCCCAAGAGCTGACTACCGAACAGATTCAACAGTCCCTGCAAGGCATCAGCGTGCCCGCCCAGCCGCAAATCATGGTGGATTTGCAGATGGAGCAGTACATGCCCGACCCGGACCTGGAAGTGATCGCGAAGCTGATCTCCCAGGACCCGGGCCTCTCTGGCTCCTTGTTGAAAATCGTCAACTCGCCGTATTACGGCTTGAGCAACAAGATCACCTCGATCCAGCGTGCGGTGAACCTGCTGGGCAGTCGTTCAATCATCAACCTGATCAACGCGCAGTCGATCAAGGGTGAGATGAATGACGACACCATCGTTACCTTGAACCGTTTCTGGGACACGGCTCAAGACGTGGCGATGACCTGCCTGACGCTGGCCAAGCGGATTGGTGCGCAGGCCGGCGATGAAGCGTATGCCCTGGGGTTGTTCCACGATTGTGGCGTGCCGTTGATGCTTCAGCGTTTCCCTGAGTACATGACCGTGCTCGAACAGGCTTACGCCAATGCCGGCCCCGAGTGCCGAGTGGTGGACACCGAGAACCGGGTGTTCAACACCAACCACGCCGTGGTCGGCTACTACACTGCCAAGTCCTGGCGTCTGCCGGACCATGTGACCGCCGCTATCGCCAATCACCACAACGCGTTGGCGATCTTCAGCGATGAGTCGTCGCGCAATGCCCAGCTCAAGAATCTGCTGGCGATCCTGAAGATGGCCGAGCACATTTGTGCGTCCTACCGGGTGTTGGGCAACCAGACCGAAGACCACGAATGGAACAGCATCGGGCATCTGGTGCTCGACTATGTCGGCCTCTCGGACTACGACTTCGAGACGCTCAAGCAAACGATTCGCGACCTTGGCACTCACCGCTGAGTGTTGGATAGCCTGATTCGAGTGCGCCATGCCTGAACTGCCAGAAGTCGAAACCACCCGCCGCGGGATTGCGCCGTACCTGGAAGGCCAGCGGGTCTGCCGGGTGATCGTGCGTGACCGGCGTTTGCGCTGGCCGATTCCCGAAGACCTCGATGTGCGCTTGTCCGGGCAGCGCATCGTGCTGGTGGAACGGCGTGCCAAGTACCTGCTGATCAATGCCGAAGTCGGCACACTGATCAGCCATTTGGGCATGTCGGGGAATTTACGCTTGGTGGAAGCCGGACTGCCGGCGGCCAAGCACGAGCATGTGGATATCGAGCTGGAGTCCGGGCTGGCGCTACGTTACACCGACCCGCGCCGGTTTGGCGCAATGCTCTGGAGCCTCGACCCGCTTAACCACGAATTGTTGATTCGCCTGGGGCCGGAACCGTTGACCGACCTGTTCGACGGCGAACGCCTGTTCCAGCAGTCGCGCGGGCGATCCATGGCGGTCAAGCCGTTCATCATGGATAACGCAGTGGTGGTGGGTGTCGGCAATATCTACGCGACTGAAGCGCTGTTCGCCGCCGGCATCGATCCGCGCCGCGAAGCCAAAAGCATCTCCCGGGCGCGATATTTGAAACTGGCGATCGAGATCAAACGCATCCTCGCCGCGGCCATCGAGCGTGGCGGCACCACCCTGCGCGACTTCATCGGGGGTGACGGTCAGCCGGGTTACTTCCAGCAGGAACTGTTTGTGTACGGTCGAGGCCATGAGCCCTGCAAGGTCTGCGGTACAGAACTGCGGGATGTGAAGCTCGGCCAGCGCGCCAGCGTCTTTTGCCCACGCTGTCAGAGCTGAAAAACCCCACGGTCTATAGTCAGTGTTCTCACTGCCTCGCATAAGGACCGTGCCATGAGTCTTTTTCGAACCCTTGCCGTTGTTTTGCTGTTGAGCGTGAGTACCTCCGCGCTGGCGTCCAGCAGTGGCAGTGGCGATCCGCTCTACACCATCCACAATCCTCCGGCGTACGCCATGATCGGTGATTTGCTGATTGCCCGACCTTTGTTGGTCGTCGCGACGGTGATTGGTGCGGGCGTGTTTGTGGTGTCTTTGCCGTTTACCGCGCTGGGTGGCGGGGTGGGCGATGCGGGACAGGCGTTGGTCGTTGATCCGGCGAAAGCCGCATTCGTGCGATGCCTGGGGTGTATCGGGGAGGGGTTTGAGCAGCAGGAATGAAGGCAGTTATATCTTTGGTGTGGCTGATGGCCTCATCGTCGGAACGCCGCCCGGAGCAAGCTCGGCTCCTACAAGTTCACGCGATCAACTGTAGGAACCGAGCTTGCTCGCGATGGCGGCATGGCAGGCAGAAAAAATCTCAAGCCTTGCCAGTAATTTTCCGGTACTTCTCCATCAGTTGCTCTTCTGTCTCCGGGTGCGCTTCGTCCAGTGGAATGCAATCCACCGGGCACACTTGCTGGCACTGAGGTTCGTCGTAGTGGCCGACGCACTGTGTGCACAGGTTCGGGTCGATCACGTAGATCTCTTCGCCTTGGGAAATAGCGGCGTTCGGGCACTCGGGTTCGCAGACGTCGCAGTTGATGCAATCGTCGGTGATGATCAGGGACATGCTAACTCCAGCCAGGGCGACAGGCCCGGGCGCAATAAACCAATGCGCACAATTGTGCCGCATTGGCGCCCGCAGTGCACGCAGGCGCCGATTCAACGGTCGTTACTTCTTGAAGCGCTCGGTGAGGGCATCCGCCACCGCAGGGTGGACGAACTTGGTGATATCGCCGCCAAGCGCTGCGATTTCACGGACCAGCGTCGAGGAAATGAACGAATAACGCTCGGACGGTGTAAGAAACAGGCTTTCTACATCCGGCGCCAGCTGGCGGTTCATGTTGGCCAGCTGGAATTCGTATTCAAAGTCCGACACTGCGCGCAAGCCACGCAGGAACACGTTGGCGTTCTTCTCTTTGGCGAAGTGCGCGAGCAGCGTCGAGAAGCCGACGACTTCAACGTTCGGCAGGTGTTTTGTGACCTCGCGGGCCAGCTCCACACGTTGCTCCAGAGGAAACAACGGGTTTTTCTTCGGGCTGGCGGCGACGGCAATGATGACATGATCGAACAGGCGCGCGGCGCGTTCGACCAAGTCGCCATGGCCCTTGGTAATAGGGTCGAAGGTACCTGGGTACAACACTCGGTTCATCGCGTCGTCCTGGCGGGAGTCCGTTGGGGAGTCGGATGGTATCGCAGCCTTCCCGGTCGGCCAAGTCGCCTGTTGGGTAAGAAAGCACTATAGACGATACGAATATTCTCCATTCTTATGGGTTTTTCAAACGTTCGGCCAGCGAAGTGGCCAATTGCGCTGTCAGCCCATAGACCGACAATTGCGGGTTCGCACCAATGCTGGTGGGAAACAGTGAGCCATCATGGATCGACAGATTGCTCAGTTGATGATGACGTCCAAGGCTGTCGGTCACGGCGTTTTTCGGATCTTCGCCCATCGCGCAACCGCCCATCACATGGGCACTGCCCAGGCGTGTGCGATACAGCTCAAGGCTCAAGCCATCGATCAGCGTGCGTGCTTCAGCCAGGGTTTTCACGTAGCGAGCGTCGGCGTGCATGGGCATGACCGCACTGGCGCCGCCGGCAAACTGGATCTCGGCCATGCTGTGAAAGGCTCGGCGCAGGCCCTCCCAGGCATAGGGCGAGACCTGATAGTCGAGCACCGGCGTATTGTCGCCGCGCAGCTCGACGCTACCGCCGGTGCTCTCTGGATGAAAACCGTCGCGCAACAGCGCCAACATCGCATGGGTATGGGGCAGGTGCTCCATGTGCTGGGCGTTTTCCGTGCCGAAACCACCAAGCAGGGTCGTCGCCAGCGCCGGGTGCAGCGGCGGGACTTCAAGTTTGTAGGACATCTTGCCGGTGGTGCCGTCCTGCCATTGGAAATGGTCGGAATAGATCGACTGGGGCGCGCCGTAGAACGGGTTGACCACCTCGTCGAACAAGGCGGCGGACATGTTCACCAAATGCAAAAACGTCCGTTTGCCCAGGCGTTTATGGGGATCGGGCGCGTCGGAACGCAGGAGCAGCGCCGGGCTGTTGATGCCGCCGCCGGCCAATACGAAATGCCGCGCCTTGACCGTGATCGTGCGTCCGGCCGGCGCAACGCAACGGTCATCCATCGCAACGCACTGCAAGCCGGTGACTTTGCCGTCCTTGATCGATAGCTGTTGCGCGCGGGCCAGGTACAACAGCTCACCACCTTTTTCCAGCGTGGCGGGAATGGTCGTGACCAGCATCGATTGCTTGGCGTTGGTCGGGCAGCCCATGCCGCAATAGCCCAGGTTCCAGCAGCCACGCACGTTGCGCGGAATGACGTGCCAGCTGTAACCGAGTTTTTCACAGCCTTTGCGGATCACATCGTTGTTGGCGTTGGGCGGCACCCTCCACGGTGCGACACCGAGGCGTTGTTCCATTTTCTCGAACCACGGCGCCATTTCGGCGGGGGAGTGGCCTTTGACATCGTGCTCCTTGGCCCAGTGTTCGAGCGTCGGGGTCGGCGTGCGAAAGCTCGACGTCCAGTTGATCAGCGTGGTGCCGCCCACGGCCCGGCCCTGGAGGATGGTGATCGCGCCATCCTTGCTCATGCGCCCGATGCCTTCCTGATAGAGGCTGGTGTAGGCCTGGTCTTCGAGCATCTTGAAGTCGCTGCTGGTCTTGAGCGGGCCTTCTTCGATCAGCAGCACTTTGTAGCCGGCCGCACTGAGGATTTCAGCCGTGGTACCACCGCCGGCACCGCTGCCGATGATCGCCACATCCGCTTCGAGGGTCAGGTCTTGGGTCAGTTGCGAGCCATTGTAGGTTTTCCAGCCACGGGACAGGCCTTCTCGGAACGGATCGGGTACAGGCATCTTCAAGTTCTCTTTTTATTTTGTTTTTGGTGGTGAGGCGACTGGCGCCATCGCGGGCAAGCCCGGCTCCCACAGGATTTGAGGTGGGCCACCCTTTTATGAACGACTCAAACCCCTGTGGGAGCCGGGCTTGGTCTGGGCGGCATTCCGACGAGAGGGGCGCCTCGGTCTCAAACGGCAGGCGGCCCGGGATATCCGCAATGCACCCACGACTCCGCCCGGCTGTACCACGCCATCATCACCAGTTGCAGCAATGAGCTATGCCCCATGCGCAACAAGCTCAATGAACTGTTTTCCCAACGATCGAGAAAATGCCGGATCTCTTCGCTGCTGGCGTTTTCCCAACTGCCCCAGATGCCGGTCAGCGGGCCGCGCGTCACCGTCATTCCCAGCACATCGAACAATTGCTGGGTCAGCTTGAGCATTTCCGGCGACAGGTGATTCAAGGCGTTATCCAGGCAGTGCAAGGTCTCGTCGACCGATGCCGGCATCTTCCCGGCGGCGACGCTGCCCTCGAGCATCACCGGGATCAGTGCGCGCAAAAACAGCAGATCGCCGCTGCGCAGGATCACGAAGCCGTTCGCCGCAACACTCGACGAGCAGCCGCTGAGGCTCGCACCCAGTCCGGCGGTGGCGAGAAAGGCGGTGGCGCCGAGGCTGAATTTCAGCAGGCCGCGCCGTGACAGCGCGGGTGTATCGGTCAGGCTTGGGCTCATTATTGTTTTTACCCGGTGGTGGCGATCGTTAGCGGATGAACAGTTTCTGGATCAGTTTTTGAATGGACTTTCCGTACGGCGGGTAGATCAGTTTTGCCGCGTTGAACCGCTGCTTGATCAGTACACCTTTCGCCTTGCTGAAGGTCATGAAGCCTTCGTGGCCGTGGTAATGGCCCATGCCCGAAGCGCCGATACCGCCAAACGGCATGTCGTCTTGGGCGACATGGAGCAGGGTGTCATTGAGGCAAACCCCGCCGGAATGGGTTTCGTGGAGCACACGGTTTTGTTCACGCTTGTCGTAGCCGAAGTAGTACAGCGCCAGTGGGCGAGGGCGTTGGTTGATGTAGGCAAACGCCTCGTCCAGATGCTTGTACGGCACGATCGGCAGCAGCGGGCCGAAGATTTCGTCCTGCATCACCGTCATGTCGTCGGTGACATTGAGCAGCAGGCTGTGGCTCATGCGACGGCCCTGACCTTGATCGAACAGCGGGATCAGCAGCGCACCTTTGCTGGTGGCATCGCTGACGTAGCCGCTGAGGCGCGCCAGTTGCCGCTCGTTGATGATGGCGGTGTAGTCCGGGTTGTCAGCCAGTGTCGGATAAAAACCGCGAACCACCTGGCGATAGGCTTCGACAAACCCGCCCACGCGGTCTTCCGGCACCAGTACGTAGTCCGGGGCCACGCAGGTTTGCCCGGCGTTCAGGGTTTTGCCGAAGGCGATGCGTTCGGCGGCGTCTTTGAGGGGCACGTCGTGGGACACGATGGCCGGGGACTTGCCGCCGAGTTCCAAGGTGACCGGGGTGAGGTTCTCGGCCGCCGCACGCATCACGTGTTTGCCGATGCTGGTGGCACCGGTGAACAGCAGGTGATCGAAACGCAGGCGGGAGAATGCGACGCCGACATCGGCTTCGCCCAGCACCACGCAGACCAGGTCCTGAGGGAAGATCCGGGCGAACAGTTCCTTGAGCAGTGCGCCGGTGGCGGGGGTTGATTCGCTGAGTTTGAGCATCACTCGGTTACCGGCCGACAGCGCGCCTACCAATGGACCGATGGCCAGGTACAACGGGTAGTTCCAGGGCACGATCACACCCACCACGCCCAGCGGTTGGTACACCACTTTGGCCGCCGCGGGCTGGAAAGCGATGCCCACTTTACGTCGCGAGGCCTTCATCCAGCCCTTGAGGTGCTGGCTGGCGTAATGGATGCCGTGAAGGCTGGGCATCAGTTCAGCGAGCAGGGTTTCGTCGGCGCTGCGGTGGCTGAAATCCTGGCTGATAGCCTCGATCAAGGCCTGACGTTCGCTGCTCAACAGATCGCGCAGGGCCTTCAGCCATTGCTGGCGCTGGGCAGCAGGCGGCATCGGGTTGGCGGCGTAAGCTGCGCGTTGCGCGTCGAACAGTGCCTGCATTTCTTCCAGAGGCTGATTCAAGCTCTGGAGGTAGGCGATGTCAGCAGTCATGATCGGCTCCGGATTTATTGTAGTGAGGCACTTTTTATTGTAGTGAGGCACTTTTTAGAGTCTATGCTCTATAAAGTCAAATGACATCTTGCGCGGGGTTGTTTCATCCGCTTGCGGATAGGTCGTAAGATGCCCGTCATCGCACTCTGAATTAAAGCTCAAGCCATGGCCCCTCGGATCAAAACCAGCGAGCGCATCGTGCAGAACAGCCTGGAGCTGTTCAATCAGCAGGGTGAGCGCAGCATCAGCACCAACCACATTGCCGCCCACATGGAAATTTCACCGGGCAACCTGTACTACCACTTCCCCAACAAGCAGGCGATCATCGCCGTGTTGTTCAGTGAGTACGAAAGCCTGGTGGACAGCTTCCTGCGCCCCCCTCAGGGGCGCGCGTCTACGGTCGAGGACAAGCGCTTCTACCTTCAGGAGCTGCTGGCGGCCATGTGGCGCTACCGGTTTTTGCATCGCGACCTCGAGCACTTGCTCGACAGCGATCCCGAACTGGCGGCCCGGTACCGACGGTTTTCCCAGCGCTGCCTGATTCATGGCACGCACATCTACGCGGCCTTCGTCGAGGCCGGCATCCTGCAAATGGACAAGGTTCAGATTGAGTCCCTGACGCTCAATGCGTGGATCATCCTGACGTCCTGGGTGCGGTTCCTGTGCACCACGCGGGAGAATTCCAACCACCTGAGCGAGCAGGCCATCAAACGGGGTGTGTATCAGGTGCTGGTGCTTGAGGCCGGGTTTGTCACGGATCAATCCCGCGACGCGGTCAATGCACTCTGCGAAGAGTTTTATGTGCCGTTGGCCCAGGCACTGGAAGAAGTGTAGTAAGACTCAATTCGACTTAATCACTGGAGCCCGTTATGCCCATTGCGCAACTGATCAGCCCGCAAGCACTGGACCTGAAAAAGGAGCAGTCGGGGCTGGTGATTCTGGATTGTCGTTTTGCCCTCGAAGACCCGGACTATGGCCAGCGTAGCTATGCCGAAGGGCACATCGCCGGGTCGAGCTTTGCCGATCTGGAAGGTGATTTGAGTGGTGTTGTGGTCAAGGGGGTCACCGGGCGTCATCCCTTGCCCAAACCTGAAGACTTGATCGAACGCCTGCAAGCCTGGGGCATCAACGCTGACAGTGAAGTGGTTTTGTATGATGACGGTCCGGGTGCCTACGCAGCACGGGCCTGGTGGTTGCTGGCATGGCTGGGCAAGCGTGATGGCGTGTTCATTCTGGATGGCGGGCTCAAGGCCTGGCACGCGGCGGGGTTGCCGCTGAGCCTGGATGCGTGCGAGAGCAAGCGGGGCACCTTCACCGGTGTGCCGGACAACGCGTTGACCCTGAATGCGCAACAACTTCTGCAACGTCTCGGCCAGCCTGCGCTGACCTTGCTGGATGCCCGTGGCTTGCCGCGTTTCAAAGGCGAAGTTGAGCCTATCGATCCGATTGCCGGGCATATTCCGGGTGCGCAATGTGCAGCCTTTACCGACAACCTTGGCGCCGATGGGCGATTCCTGCCGGCGGATCAGCTCAAGCAGCGTTTTGCCGCAAAACTTGCCGATCGCTCGCCGAACGATCTGGTGGCGTACTGCGGTTCAGGCGTAACGGCGTGCCACAACCTGTTTGCGCTGTGCCTGGCGGGTTATCCGTTGGGGACGTTGTATGCCGGATCGTGGAGCGAGTGGATCAACGATCCTGCGCGGGGCGTTGCTACCGGCGAATAAACGCAACCTTACCCTGTGGAGCGAGCCTGCTCGCGATAGCGGTGTGACAGTCAGCATCGATGTCGACTGACCCACCGCTATCGCGAGCAGGCTCACTCCGACAGTAATGCTCATTTCCCGAGCGATTGCCGGGCACTGCGATACGCCCCCGGCCCCACCCCATAAACCTGCTTGAACTGCCGGCTCAGATGACTCTGGTCGGCAAATCCCAATTGCGTGGCCACTTCCAGCGGCAAACACCCGTTTTGTAACAGTGCCCTGGCCCGGGCGATGCGTTGTTGCATCAGCCAGGTGTGCGGCGGCATGCCGGTGGCTCGGCGGAACACCCGGGCAAAGTGAAACGGTGAAAGGTTCACCGCCGCCGCCAATTCCTCCAGTGACGGTGGTGCCGCCAACTGCGAATGCAGCAAATCCTTGGCCCGCGTCACCGCTCGATGCTCATTGCCGGGTTTGCCGGCAATCGGCACGGCCGCGTGTCGTTGCAGCAATAACAGCATCATTTCTCGCCAGACGGTTTGCTGTTGCAGGGCCGTGGATGGACTTTCCAGCAGACAATGCAGCTGGCAGAAACCCTTCACCAGGTCCGGGTCGCGATACAGCGTGGCGCCGAATGCCGGCAAGTGGTGGGTCGGCAATTCCAGCTCCGCCAGCAACGAAAGTAACTGGCTACTGTCCGGATAAAACGCCCGGTACAACCAGCCATCCTCCGTGCCTTTGTGGCCGGTGTGCAGTTCATCCGGGTTGATCAATACCAGCGTGCCACTGCCGGCCAGGTGTTCGGCTCCGCGATAGCGATAACGCTGGGCGCCGGCCATGATCATGCCGATCACATAACCCTCATGCACATGGGGTGCGAAGCGGTGCTCAATGTAGCGCGCGGACAACAACTCGACCCCGGCCAGCGGCGCGGTTTGCCAGAAGCGGATCGACTCGCCCTGATCGGCGTCCATGACCTATTCGCGCCCCACGGCGGCCAGCCACTGCGGGATGCGCCGTTCCAGGTAATAACCCGGTTGTCTGAACGAACCCTCCACGAAACCAACATGCCCGCCCTTGGCCTGTAATTCGAGCAGTGTGCAGGCCGACAGTTCGTCGGCGTGGGGCAGGCTGTGGGGGAAAACAAAGGGATCGTCGGCCGCCTGAATAATCAGGGTCGGTGTGCGAATTTCCCCAAGGAAATAGCGGCTCGAGGCGCGGCGATAGTAATCCTCGGCATCGATATACCCGTTCAAGGGCGCCGTGACCCGGCCATCGAAATCCCAGAAGGTGCGCATGTTCTCCAGCGAACCCAACGCGGCCAGCGTCGCCAGGCCATCCTCGCGCCCGTCATGCTGGAACTGGCGCTGTTTGTTTTTGATGTAGGCGAGCATTTCGCGCATGAAGTGCGCCTGATAAACCTTGGAAAAGCCCTGGCCGATGCGATCTGCACATTGGTCGAGACGGAACGGCACCGAGACCGCCACTGCGCCGACCACGCCGCTGTCACTGCCGGACTCGCCCAAATGTTTAAGCAGGACATTACCGCCCAGGGAGTAGCCGACCGCGTACAGCGGCGCCAACGGACGTTTGGCCCGCAGGTGCCTGATGGTTTCGGCGAGGTCTTCACTGGCACCCGAATGGTAGCTGCGCGCCAACAGATTCGGCTCGCCGGAACAGCCACGCCAGTTCAGCGCGACACTGGCCCAGCCTTGGGTGGCAAGGGCCTTTTGCACGCCGGCCACATACGGTGAGTTCGATGAGCCCGTCAGGCCGTGCAACACCAGCACCAAAGGTGATGTCGCGCTGTGAGGGCCGTGCCAGTCGAGGTCGAGGAAGTCGCCGTCTTCGAGCCACAAGCGCTCACGCTCGCGTTCAATATGCGTGGTTTTGCGCCAAAGCGGTCCCCACAAGGTTTGCAAGTGCGGGTTGCCCAGGCCCAAGGCGGGGGTAAAGCGTTCTGGCGGATGGGACACGATCACTCTCGATGCAGCGGTGCGCAACGTGTGCGCACCTTTTCAGGCCGGTCGATTAACCGGCGATCTCTGCCATACGTTGCCACAACGCGTAGTAGACCCGCCCGGATTTCTGTTCACGGTGCAGGCGCCAGTTGCCTGGCAAACCGAGGGACGACGGCGCGTTTTCGCTTTCAGTGTAGATCCAGGCTTCGTTGGCCAACCACTGCCGCTCTTCCAGCAGCGTGCAAACGGAAGGCAGCAGGTCCTGGTTGAACGGCGGGTCGAGGAAGACCAGGTCGTACGCAGTCGCTGTCTGGGTTTCCAGATAGCGCAGGGCATCGGCGGTCTGAACGTGGCCGGTGGTGCAGCGCAGTGTGCCCAAGTGTTCCTTGATGCTGGAAACCGCAATGTTGCTGGCGTCCAGCGCCTGGCCCATGGCCGCGCCACGGGACAGGGCTTCTAGAAACAGTGCGCCGCTGCCGGCGAACGGGTCCAGCACCTTGGCGCCCGGGACATAAGGCGCGAGCCAGTTGAACAGGGTTTCACGCACCCGGTCCGGGGTCGGACGCAGGCCTGGGGCATCCGGGAAGCTCAGTTTGCGGCTGCCCCATTCGCCCCCGATGATGCGCAGTTGGTTCACGCCGTTATGGACGTTATGAACAGGTTTTTTTGGACGCGTGGCCATTAATGCTCCGGAACCCCGAGCGGTTGCTCGGCAGGTTTATCAGATGGGGCCGGTAACGGCTTTTGTGGCACGGTCGGGCCAGCGCTGACGATGACCATTTTGTCCGTGCTCAGGTGTTTGTTCAGTGCAGTCTTGACCTGTTCGATGGTCAGGCTCTGGGACTGACGCATGAAATCATTCAGATAACTGAGCGGCAGGTTGTAGAACCCCATGGCGCCCAACTGGCCGACGATATCGGCGTTGCTGGCGGTGGACAGCGGAAAGCTGCCGGCCAGTTCTCGCTTGGCGTCATCGAGTTCTTTCTGGGTCGGGCCGGTTTTAAGGTAGTCGGCCAGCACGTCTTGTACCAGCTTCAGCGTGCCTTCGCTCATCTCGGCGCGAGTTTGCAGGTTGATCATGAACGGGCCGCGCGCCTGCATCGGGGTGAAACCCGAGTACACGCCGTAGGCCAGGCCACGCTTCTCGCGGACTTCGCTCATCAGTCGGGTACCGAAACCACCGCCGCCAAGGATCTGGTTGCCCAACGACAGAGCGGCGTAGTCCGGGTCGTCACGGTCGATGCCCAGTTGCGCGAGCATCAGGTTGGTTTGCTTGGACGGGAACTCGATGTGACCAATGCTGGCTTTGGGTTCTTCGGGCTGCGCGATTTTCGCCAGTGCCGGGCCTTTTGGCAGCGCGCTGGAGACTTGCGCGGCAATCGCTTCGGCCTCGGCGCGAGACAGGTCGCCCACCAGCGCAATCACCACGTTGCCCGCTGCGTAGGCTTTCTCATGGAACGCCTTCAGCTGAGCCTGCGTGATGGCGGGAACGGTTTTCGCCGTGCCGTCACTGGCGTGCGCGTAAGGATGATCACCGTACAAGCGGTTCATCAGCTCCAGACTCGCCAGTTTGCCGGGGTTTTGTTTCTGATACTCGAAGCCGGCCAGCATCTGATTCTTGATGCGTGCGAAGGAACCGGCGGGGAAGGTTGGTTTGCCGACCACTTCAGCGAACAGCTTCAGTGCCGGTTCGCGCTTGTCCTTGGCACTGAGGCTGCGCAAGGACGCGAGTGCCATGTCTTTGAACGCCCCGTTGCCAAAGTCCGCCCCCAGGCCTTCGAAGCCTTGCGCAATGGCGCCGACATCTTTCCCGGCTACCCCTTCGTTGAGCATCGCGTTGGTCAGCAGGGCCAGGCCCGGTGCATTGCCGTCCTGGCTGCTGCCGGCGGCGAAGATCAGGCGCAAGTCGAACATCGGCAGCTCGCGAGCTTCGACGAACAACACCTTGGCGCCTTCGGCGGTGTTCCAGGTCTGGACGTCGAGTGAGCGGTGGCTCGGTGCCTTGCCATCGAGTTCAGTCAGCGATTGCAACTTCTGGCTGGACTTGGCTTTGTCCAGGGCTTCGCTGGCCTTGGAATCGCCGCTTCTGCTCAGGTAGAAGGCCGCGGAGCCGATCAGGGTGACAGCGATCAGGCCGATCAGGGCCAGGCGTGGTTTTTTACGCTCACTCATGAGTCGTCTCCAGTGGCAGGACATGGGCGACGCTGAGACGTTCGCGGGTGAAATACAGCTTGGCGGCTTTCTGGATGTCTTCTGGCGTTACGCTTTCCAGGTCGGCCAGTTCGGTGTCCATCAACTTCCATGACAGGCCGACGGTTTCCAGTTGACCGATGGACGTGGCCTGGCTGGTGATCGAATCACGTTCGTAGACCAGGCCGGCAATCACCTGAGCCCGCACGCGCTCCAGCTCTTCAGCGGACGGCGCAGTGGTTTTCAGCTGTTCGAGCAGTTTCCACAGACCGGCTTCGGCCTGGGCGATGGTTTTCTTTTTCTGTGAATTAGGGCTGGCCGACAAGGTGAACAGGCTGTCGCCGCGCGTGTAGGCGTCGTAACTCGACGAACCGCCGGACACCAGCTCTTCGCCGCGTTCCAGTTGGGTCGGGATGCGACCGCTGTAGCCGCCATCGAGCAGGGCCGCGATCAGGCGCAAGGCGTTCACCGAACGCTTGTCTTCGGCGGTAGCGATGCTCGGTACGTTGAAGCCCAGCATCAGGCTCGGCAGTTGGGTTTGCACATGCAGGGTGATCAGGCGTTCACCCGGCTCGGCCAGTTCCAGCGGGATTTTCGCCGGCGGCACGTCGCGCTTGGCGATCGGGCCAAAGTAGCGCTGGGCCAGGGCTTTGACCTCGTCCGGAGTCACGTCACCGACGACCACCAGCGTGGCGTTGTTCGGGGCGTACCAGGACTGGTACCAGTGGCGCAGTTCTTCGACTTTCATGCGATCCAGGTCAGCCATCCAGCCGATGGTCGGCGTGTGGTAACCGCTGGCGGGGTAAGCCATGGCCTTGAAGCGCTCGTAGGCTTTGGACATGGGCTTGTCGTCGGTACGCAGGCGACGTTCTTCTTTAATGACTTCGATTTCCCGGGCGAACTCGTCAGACGGCAGGCGCAGGCTGGCCATGCGGTCCGCTTCCAGTTCAAAGGCTACGCCCAGGCGGTCGCGGGCCAACACTTGGTAGTACGCGGTGAAATCGTCGCTGGTGAACGCGTTCTCTTCGGCGCCCAGGTCGCGCAGGATCAACGAAGCTTCGCCGGGGCCGATTTTCTCGCTGCCTTTGAACATCATGTGTTCGAGGGCATGGGACAGACCGGTCTGGCCCGGTGTTTCGTAGCTGGAACCGACCTTGTACCAGATCTGGGAAACCACCACCGGCGCACGATGGTCCTCGCGCACGATCACCTTCAGACCGTTGTCGAGCGTGAATTCGTGGGTGGGTTGTGGATCGGCAGCCAAGGCTGACAGTGGCAGACAAACTGTGCTGAGCAGCAGGCCTGCAGCGCGGCGGGCTAGAGCATTCATTCGTTTTTTAAACCTGTTGGGCTGCCCGCTTGGTCTTAGCGTCAGCGGGCGAGAGGGTGCTAGGATAACGGTCCGTTTTACTGGCGGCCACGCCTATCAGGCCTTTGATCGGTCTGCAGGTTGTTTGGGTTTTCGGCTCGAGCGTTGAGTTTGTCAGCTAAACTCTGCGTTTTCGCCGACGATGCCGTTCCAGTCCTTCGAATTAGTCGACCTTTGGGGTGCGATTTGCACCCCGACAAAATGTTGCGCGTGAACAAGCTGGGTCAATCGCAGTCTGTTCTGCATCGAATATTTATTTGCCGGGGCGCCATTGGCGCGTCGCTACCGTGAGATAGCCGTCCTCCATGTTTGGTTCCAACGACGACAAGAAAGCCCCAGCTGCGGCTGGCGAGAAGAAAAGCCTGTTCGGATGGCTGCGCAAAAAGCCGCAGGAACCCGTCGTCGAACAGCCACAACCACTTCCTGAGCCCACGCCGGCGCCGGTTATAGAAGAAACACTCGCGCCGATCGTGTTGCCCGTCGCCGAACCGGTGCTGCAACCGGTGGTCGAGCCCGATCTCGTCGCTGAAGTTGTCACCCAAGCGCCCCTGACACCGATTGCCGAACCCTGGCTGACGCTGCCGGTGGCCGAGGAACCGGTGGCATTGGTTGAAGATGAGTTGGCGCCGCACATTACGCCGCCGATTCCCGCGCCGACTGCGTTTGCACCTGCTCCCGTTCAGGTTTCGGTGGTTGAGCCGGTCGTCGCGCCAGCCGTCGTGGCCGAGCCTGAACCGGTTGTTGCAGAGCCGGTGATTCCTGCTTTCGTTGCTCCGGTTGCTCCGGTTGCTCCGGTTGCTCCGGTTGTGCAGGCGCCAGCACCGGTCGCCGCTGTCGTCGAAACACCTGTCGAACCGCCGCGTACAGAAGAAACCAAAGCCGGCTTCTTCGCCCGTCTCAAGCAGGGCCTGTCCAAGACCAGCGCCAGTATCGGCGAAGGCATGGCCAGTTTGTTTCTGGGCAAAAAGGTCATCGATGACGAGCTGCTGGAAGATCTCGAAACCCGTCTGCTGACCGCCGACGTTGGCGTCGAAGCCACTTCCGTGATCATCCAGCGCCTGACCCAAAAGGTTGCGCGCAAAGAGCTGGCCGATTCCGATGCACTGTACAAATCCTTGCAGGCTGAGCTTGCCGCCATGCTCAAGCCGGTCGAGCAGCCGCTGAAAATCACGTCGCAGAACAAACCGTTCGTCATTCTGGTGGTAGGCGTCAACGGCGCCGGCAAGACCACCACCATCGGCAAACTGGCGAAGAAGCTGCAACTCGAAGGCAAGAAAGTCATGCTCGCCGCCGGTGACACCTTCCGCGCGGCAGCGGTCGAGCAGTTGCAGGTCTGGGGCGAGCGCAACAAGATCCCGGTCATCGCCCAGCACACCGGCGCCGACTCGGCTTCGGTTATCTTCGATGCCGTACAGGCCGCCAAGGCCCGTGGCATTGACGTGCTGATCGCCGACACCGCCGGTCGATTGCACACCAAAGACAACTTGATGGAAGAGCTGAAGAAAGTCCGCCGGGTCATTAGCAAGCTCGATGCCGATGCGCCGCACGAAGTGCTGTTGGTGCTTGATGCCGGTACGGGTCAGAACGCTATCAACCAGGCCAAACAATTCAACCAGACCGTCGAACTGACCGGCCTGGCGCTGACCAAGCTCGATGGCACCGCCAAGGGCGGGGTGATTTTTGCCCTGGCCAAGCAGTTCGGCCTGCCGATCCGCTACATCGGCGTCGGTGAGGGCATCGACGATTTGCGTACCTTTGAAGCTGAACCCTTTGTCCAGGCATTGTTTGCCGAGCGGGAGCGTTCATGATTCGTTTCGAACAGGTCGGTAAACGCTACCCGAACGGACACGTCGGCTTGCATGAGCTGAGCTTTCGAGTCCGTCGGGGCGAGTTTTTGTTTGTAACCGGCCATTCCGGCGCCGGTAAAAGCACCTTGTTGCGCCTGTTGCTGGCCATGGAGCGTCCGACCACCGGCAAGTTGCTGTTGGCCGGCCAGGACCTGGGCACCATCAGCAATGCGCAGATTCCTTACCTGCGTCGACAGATCGGCGTGGTGTTCCAGAATCACCAGTTGTTGTTCGATCGCACGGTGTTCAACAACGTCGCACTGCCATTGCAAATCCTCGGGCTGTCCAAGGCCGAGATCGCCAAGCGTGTGGATTCGGCCCTGGAGCGCGTGGCGCTCTCGGACAAGACCGATTTGTACCCGGGGGACCTGTCGACGGGGCAGCAACAGCGCGTCGGCATCGCCCGCGCCATCGTTCATCGCCCGGCCTTGCTGCTGGCGGACGAGCCGACCGGTAACCTCGACCCGCGCCTGGCTGCCGAAATCATGGGCGTATTTGAAGACATCAATCGCTTGGGCACCAGTGTGCTGATTGCCAGCCACGACCTGGCGCTGATCGCTCGTATGCGTCACCGCATGCTCACACTGCAACGTGGCCGATTGATTGGCGATGGGGAGGCGGGCGAATGAGTGCGACACGCAGCCCTAAAGTTTCCGAGCGCGTAGCCCCGAAGGCTGCCGAACCGCAACCGCAGAAGAAAAAACACGACGATGACGACGGTCCGGATTTCCCGACGTTGTTTCGGGCCTGGGTCGAAAGCCATCGCGCCAGCCTGCTGGACAGCTTGCGTCGTTTGGGCAAACAGCCGATCGGCAGCTTTTTCACTTGCCTGGTGATGGCCGTTGCGCTGAGCCTGCCCATGGGCCTGTCACTTTTGCTAAGTAACGTCGAGCGTCTGGGCGGGTCCTGGCAGCGTGCAGCGCAGATTTCCCTGTACCTGCAACTGGAAGCCAGCCCTGAGCAGGGCGAATCGCTGCGCGAGCAAATCAAGGGGATGCCCGGTGTCGCTGATGCCGAGTACGTGGGGCGCGACCAGGCGCTGGAAGAGTTTCAGCAGCAATCTGGCTTGGGTGAGGCGCTGAAGGAATTGCCGGAAAACCCGCTACCCGGCGTGGTTCTGGTCACTCCGAAGGAAGTCGACAAGCCGGCGCTTGAAGCATTACGACAAAAACTTTCCGAGTTGCCGAAGGTACAACAGGCACAACTTGATCTAGTCTGGGTCGAGCGTCTGGCCGCGATCCTCAAGCTGGGCGACCGTTTTGTCTTTGGTCTGACCGTGCTGCTGGTTTCTGCATTACTTTTGGTGATAGGCAATACCATTCGTCTTCATATTGAAAACCGCCGCACAGAGATAGAAGTGATTAAACTCGTCGGCGGCACTGACAGCTATGTGCGCAGGCCCTTTCTATATATGGGTGCGCTTTATGGCTTCGGTGCGGGGATTCTGTCTTGGGGCGTACTGGCGTTTGGCCTGAACTGGCTCAACGACGCGGTGGTAGGGCTGGCCGGTTTATACGGCAGTGATTTCGCGCTGGCCGGAGTGCCAGTTGCCGACGGTCTGTCTCTCTTGCTTGGCGCGGTGCTGTTGGGGTATATCGGTGCATGGATTGCAGTCGCACGCCACCTGAGGGAGCTTGCGCCTAAGTAGTATCATTTTGCTCGTATTGACCTTTCAGCGTTTATGGGAACTTGTTTTTCGGTTTCCGGTCAATTTTCGCAGTGCTGAACTGCACGAGTTTGTAAGTGGGAGGTTTTTTCGTATGACCAATTCTTTGCAACCTGCATATGCTCTGGTCCCGGGTGCGAACCTGGAGGCCTATGTGCACACCGTCAACAGCATTCCATTGCTGACGCCGGAGCAGGAGCGTGAACTGGCCGAGAGTCTCTATTATGAGCAGGATTTGGGGGCGGCTCGGCAGATGGTGCTCGCCCACCTGCGTTTTGTCGTACATATCGCCCGTAGCTATTCCGGCTACGGTCTGGCTCAGGCTGACCTGATCCAGGAAGGCAACGTCGGGCTGATGAAGGCGGTCAAGCGCTTCAACCCGGAAATGGGTGTGCGTCTGGTTTCGTTTGCTGTGCACTGGATCAAGGCGGAAATCCACGAGTTCATCCTGCGCAACTGGCGCATTGTGAAAGTCGCGACCACCAAGGCCCAGCGCAAGTTGTTCTTCAACCTGCGCAGCCAGAAGAAGCGCCTGGCGTGGCTGAACAACGAGGAAGTCCATCGGGTGGCGGAAAGCCTCGGTGTAGAGCCTCGGGAAGTGCGCGAGATGGAAAGTCGCCTGACCGGCCATGACATGGCCTTCGACCCGGCCGCGGAAGCGGACGACGACAGCGCTTTCCAGTCGCCGGCCAACTACCTGGAAGACCACCGGTACGACCCGGCCCGTCAACTGGAAGATGCCGATTGGAGCGACAACTCCAACCACAACCTGCACGAAGCGCTGGAAGTGCTGGACGACCGCAGCCGCGACATCCTCTACCAGCGCTGGCTGGCGGAAGAAAAAGCCACGCTGCACGACCTGGCGCAGAAGTACAACGTGTCGGCCGAGCGTATCCGTCAGCTCGAGAAGAGCGCGATGAACAAGCTCAAGTTGTCGATTGCGGCATAACCGGCGCGAAGGCAATAAAAAACGCCCCGATCATTGATCGGGGCGTTTTTGTTTGTGGCCTGCTGAACCCTGTGGGAGCCGGTGCTATTCGGCCCAAGGCGCTCGGCGCGAATCATTGAGACCCACCAGATAACTGTCGCCACCCAGCTGACTCATCTGTTTGCGAATCCAGCCGGCTCGCCGCGCCACATAAGAGGTGGGGTGGCTTGCACTCCAGACACGCGGGTTTGGCAGTACGGCGGCCAACAAGCTCGATTGTTGGCGACTGAGGCCTTTGGCGCTCACACCAAAGTGGTGTCTGGCTGCCGCCTCTGCGCCAAATACCCCGTCATCCCATTCCACACTGTTGAGGTACACCTCAAGAATCCGCTGCTTGGGCCACAACACCTCGATCAATCCGGTAAACCAGGCTTCCAGGCCTTTGCGCAGCCAGCTACGGCCGGACCAGAGAAACAGATTCTTCGAGACTTGCTGGCTCAAGGTGCTGGCGCCTCGAATCGAGCCACCGAGTTCGTTGTGAGCCAGTGCTGCCTGAATCGCACCGAGATCAAACCCCCAGTGTTCCGGGAATTTTTGGTCTTCGCCGGCAATCACCGCGACTTTAAGGTCGTCGGAGATTTCATCCCACGGCTTCCAGGTGCGTTGCAGGTCAATGGGCTCGCCGTCGAACCAGGATTCGATCTTGCGCTCGACCATCAGCGCAGTCCCCGGTGGCGGGACCACGCGGAAGATCAACACCAGCAATACGCTGCCGCCCATGAACCAGAGCACGGCCTTCGTGAAACGACGGAAATAGATACGCAGCATAGAGATGGCTTGGCCGAACCCGTTGAGCGGGCCATTATACAGACCCTGTTGATCGAGTCTGACTGGAGTTCTTAATGCTGCGTGGCTTTCTGATGCTGGCCGCTTTCTTCGGCTTCACCGGCGTTGCCTTGGGCGCGTTCGCCGCCCACGGCTTGAAAAACCGTCTGACCCCCGAGTATCTGGCGATATTCCACACCGGCGTCACTTACCAATTGGTGCACACCCTGGCGTTGCTAGGCATTGCGTTACTGGCCACGCAAATTCAGGGGCGACTGATCACCTGGGCGGGCGCGTCGTTTGCCATCGGTATCCTGCTGTTTTCCGGCAGCCTGTACCTGCTTACCCTGACCGGTGTCAGCAAGCTCGGAATCATTACGCCCTTCGGCGGGCTCGCATTCCTGGTGGGCTGGGCGTGCCTGGGGCTTGCCGCCTGGCGGTTGAGCTGACCGGGTGGTCCATTTCATGACGAATGGCTTGGGTCACCAAGACTGATCGGGCTAGAATGCCAGCCCCTAAAAATGATGACGGCATTCGGTATGCGCATTCAGTTGAACGGCGAATCCCTTGAACTGCCCGACGGTGAAACCGTTGCGGCCCTGCTGACCCGTCTGGAACTGACCGGACGCCGGGTAGCGGTCGAACTCAATCTGGATATCGTCCCGCGCAGTCAGCATGCCGGCACTGCACTGAACGACGGCGACAGCGTCGAAGTCGTTCACGCCATCGGCGGCGGCTAGTCTGCGCCCAGTCCGAAAGGGCAAGAATTCTGCAAGAACCTCACCCCTACAGAGGATTTCCCATGAGCATCGTTCGTAGCGACAAGCCTTTCGTCCTGGCCGGTCGTACTTACCAGTCGCGTTTGCTGGTCGGTACTGGCAAGTACCGTGACATGGAAGAAACCCGCCAGGCTATCGAAGCCTCGGGTGCCGAAATCGTCACCTTCGCCGTGCGCCGCACCAACCTGGGCCAGAACGAAGGCGAGCCGAACCTGCTCGATGTCCTGTCGCCGGAGCGCTACACCTTCCTGCCGAACACCGCCGGTTGCTTCGACGCTGTCGAGGCCGTGCGCACCTGCCGCCTGGCTCGTGAACTGCTTGGCGGGCACAATCTGGTGAAGCTGGAGGTGCTGGCGGACCAGAAAACCCTGTTCCCCAACGTGATCGAAACCCTCAAGGCCGCCGAAGTGCTGGTCAAGGAAGGCTTCGACGTGATGGTGTACACCAGCGATGACCCGATCATCGCCCGTCAATTGGCGGAAATCGGCTGCATCGCGGTCATGCCGCTGGCCGGCCTGATCGGCACGGGCCTTGGGATCTGCAACCCGTACAACCTGCAGATCATCCTCGAAGAAGCCAAGATCCCGGTGCTGGTGGATGCCGGTGTCGGTACCGCGTCCGACGCCACCATCGCCATGGAACTGGGTTGCGAAGCCGTGCTGATGAACTCGGCCATTGCCCACGCCCAGCAGCCGGTCATGATGGCTGAAGCCATGAAGCACGCCATCGTCGCAGGCCGCCTGGCCTACCTCGCCGGCCGCATGCCGAAAAAACTCTATGCCAGCGCCTCCTCGCCGCTGGATGGTCTGATCAAGTAAGAGCCATTGATGACTGAATCAAACGACACGCCAATCCAGACGGAAGAAGGCGAAGAGCGCCAACACCGCCGCATCAAGAGTTTTGTGATGCGCGCCGGGCGCATGACCGAAGGCCAGCAAAAAGGCCTGGAGCAGGGCACGCCGCTGTTTGTCTTGCCGTTGGCCGATGCGCCGGTGGACTTCGATCAAGTGTTCGGCCGTTCGGCGCCGCGCTCGCTGGAAATCGGTTTCGGCATGGGCCATTCGCTGCTGGAAATGGCTGCTGCCTCGCCGGAGCAGGATTTCATTGGCGTGGAAGTTCACCGTCCGGGTGTGGGTGCGCTGCTCAATGGCGTGCTGACTCAGGGCCTGACCAACCTGCGGGTCTACGATTGCGACGCGATTGAAGTGCTCAATCGCTGCATCGCCGACAACAGCCTCGATCGCCTGATGCTGTTTTTCCCGGACCCGTGGCACAAGAGCCGTCACCACAAGCGTCGTATCGTTCAGGCTTCGTTCGCTGAACTGGTACGCAGCAAGCTGAAGGTGGGCGGTGTGCTGCACATGGCTACCGATTGGGAGCCGTACGCCGAGTACATGCTGGAAGTGATGAACGTCGCGCCGGGTTATCGCAACCTCGCCGAAGACGGCAAGTGCGTTCCGCGCCCGGCCGAGCGTCCGATCACCAAGTTCGAACGCCGCGGCGAACGGCTTGGGCACGGCGTGTGGGACCTGAAGTTCGAGAAACAGTCCTAAGCCTTACGCAACAAACTGTGGGAGCGAGCCTGCTCGCGAAAGCTTCATGACATTCAACACTTCGTTGATTGTCAGGCCTTCGCAAGCCGGCTGGCTCCCACCGTCGTTGTGTGTGGTGTTCAAGTTCAGTGGCGATCCGCCGACAACTCTACGCCCCCACTTGTAAAGGAAGACAGGTTTGAAAGCCCTCTTCGCCTGCACGTTGCTTTTGAGCCTGTTGGCCTCGACAGCCTGCGGCCCCGCCGTAACCCCCGATGAGTATTTTGCGCGCGCCCAGAAAGCGGCCGCGGATCTGCAGCGTAACGCCGATGAAATAATCAGGCTGGAGGCGGCAGGACAGCTCGATCTGACCAACAGGCCCGAGCAGTTGGAGAATGCAGAAAGTACCCTCGAAGTACTCGCAGATAATCTCAAGCGCGCATCTGATGGCGGGCACACGCTCGCGACGTACTTTCTGGCTAACCTGCAAAGCAATCCGATGTATTCCGGGCAGTCGCCGAAAGAGGCCTGCGGCCTTTACCAAAAAGCCATGGACCAAGGCTTGTTGGCAGCCGCCATTGGCTATTACAACGTGTGCGATCGGGCATACGAAAGGTTTGATCTGCACAACGCCGATCACCTGAAATACTTGCAAACACTGGAGCAGTTGCTTCAGAAGCCCGACATAAAGGGCGGCGGCTATCCGTTGATGGCCACGCGTTCCCTATGTTTCCAGGACGTGAATGCACCATTGCCCCAGCAAGGCATCATGGAGGCTATGCAGGCCCGCGCCGCCGCGTTGCTGCTGACAGAAGCGCAATATCGCGCCGAGGCCAATTACATTCTGGCGCTGACACGCGTGAACAAAAATGACCGTCCCGATAGCCAGAATATTGTCTATCTGGATAAAGCCGAGGCATTGGGCTGCAAAGACTTTCTGGGGCTGAGCGCCATGATGCGCAACGCAGTCATGGCGGCAGAGGCTAAATAGAAGGCGTTGACGTCAGCGGCGGTCAGCCACGACACCAATCAGCACCAGCACCACCAGCAACACGGGGGCCAGGCTGTAGTTGTTGAACTGGCTCAAGCCGCGAACGATCCATGGCGTCGCGTAAATCAGCGCGGCGCCGCTGCCGATCATGCACAGCAGGGCCATCAGTGGCACGCGCAAGGCGCCGGCAATGCTGCCCAGCCGTTGCTCGACCCAACCTTTGAAGTCCGAACCAAACAGCACCAGCAGACAGCCCACCAAGGCCAAGGCGATTTCCGACAGGTTGCTGCGGCTCCAGCGGGACACGGTGGCGAGCAGGTCGAGTATCAAATCCATTCGTTTTCCCTTAAGGCTGAAATCAGCTCAGAAATGTCTGCAACAAGTCATTGAGAAACAGTTGTCCGCGCGTCGTGGCCGCCAGACGTGACGGTTCGACCTGCAACAAGCCACTTTGTTCGGCTTCGCGACGGTGTTCGGCAAGGCTTTCCAGGCTCAGCCCGGTGCGCTCCGGATACAGTCGCGATTCGACGCCCTCGGTCAGGCGCAACGCGTTCATCAGGAACTCGAACGGCATCTCATCGTTAGTCAGCGCCTTCTCGCCCGCCTTGAAGCTTTTGGCCGGATTGAGGTAATCCTTGGGCAAGCGTGTCTTCCAGGTGCGCACGATGCGCCCGTGCGGATGGCTGAGCTTGCCGTGGGCGCCCGCGCCAATACCGATGAAGTCGCCAAAGCTCCAGTAATTGAGGTTATGCCGCGCCGGGCGACCCGGCTGGGCATACGCCGACACTTCGTATTGCGCGTAACCGTGTTCGGCGAGCAGCGCCTGACCCGCTTCCTGAATGTCCCACAGGGTGTCGTCTTCCGGCAGTGTCGGTGGCTGGTTCCAGAACACCGTGTTCGGCTCCAGCGTCAGCTGATACCAGGATAAATGAGTCGGTTTCAGGGCGATGGCGGTACGCAGGTCGTTCAGGGCATCTTCCAGGGACTGATCGGGCAGGCCGTGCATCAAGTCCAGGTTGAAGTTATCGAACCCGGCCTGACGGGCCATGCCAGCGGCGCGTACCGCTTCGTCGCCGTTGTGAATCCGCCCCAGGGCCTTGAGTTTCTCTTCCTGAAAACTCTGGATGCCGATCGACAGGCGATTGATCCCCAGTTTCCGGTACGCCACGAACTTGTCTTGCTCGAACGTTCCCGGATTGGCTTCCAGGGTGATTTCGATGTCATGCGCAAACGGGATGCGTTGTTCCACGCCTTTGAGCAATCGGCCCAAGGCTTCGGCGCTGAACAGGCTTGGCGTGCCGCCACCGAAGAAGATCGAACTCAGTTCGCGGCCGTAAACCGCGTGCAAGTCTTCATCGAGGTCAGCCAGCAGCGCATCGACGTACTCTTCTTCCGGCAGCACCGGGCTGGCGGTATGGGAGTTGAAGTCGCAATAAGGGCATTTGCGCACACACCACGGAATGTGGATGTACAGCGCCAAGGGCGGCAGCACGGGCAGTGCCGCCCGTGGCGATTGGGCGTCACCGCCGAAGATCAGCGGCGACGCGGATGATTCACGGGTCATTTCAAGCCCAGACGCTGGCGCAGCAGATCCATTGCACGGGCGCGGTGACTGATCTGGTTCTTGTCGCTCGGGCTCAGTTCGGCGCTGGAGCAATCGCGCTCCGGCACCCAGAACAGCGGGTCATAGCCGAAACCGTGTTCACCGCTGGCCGCCGTCAGGATGCGCCCGTGCCACAGGCCTTCGCAGAGGATCGGCAACGGATCATCGGCGTGACGCACCAGTGCCAATACACAGACAAACTGCGCGCCGCGCTCGGCCTCGGGCACGTCTTTCAAGACGTCGAGCAACTTGGCGTTGTTCGCCGCATCGCCCTTGCCATCGGCATAACGAGCCGAATAGATACCCGGCGCACCGCCGAGGAAATCCACTGCCAGCCCAGAGTCGTCGGCGAGCGCCGGCAGGCCGGAGATGCGCGCGGCGTTGCGGGCCTTGAGGATGGCGTTCTCGACGAACGACAGGCCGGTTTCTTCAGGTTCGACGCTGCTGAACTCGCCGATCGAGCGCAGTTGCACCGAGTCGCCGAGCATGGCCTGGAGTTCCTTGAGTTTGCCGGCGTTATGGCTGGCCAATACGAGTTGCGTGAAGTTGATCATTCGCCGGGGAATAGCTCTTGGTTGAAATTGATGGTGTTGATTTTGTCACCGTTCTGCACCTTGATTTCGAAGGTGCGGACTTCCTGCTGATCCACCGGGTATTGCGCGATGTAGTAGATCGCACCTTGTTCGGTGATTTGTTTGAATTGCAGGGGCACGCTCTGGCTGGTCAGGTCTTTGACCGTGCCGCTCACCTGCGCCACCAGCGGCTTGCCTTCCTTGATCACGGCAACATTGATCACGCCCTGGTTCTTGCTGCGGATCAACTCCGCCGATTTGGCGATGTCCGGTGTCAGGAATGTGGAGTTGAAGGTGTTGTAGTGCACCGTCACGTCGCCAAAGGTTTCCTGGCGATCGCCCTTGATGGCGTCCGCAGCCATGGCCGTGACGCTCAGGCAGGCAGTGAGTAGAAACAGCGCTAGACGACCCATATTCGTTCTCCTTGGAATGTCGTGGTTCAGACAGCGACCTTGTGATCCTGCAGCCCGGGGCTGCTGACGCGGTAAATACCGATCTCACCTAACAGATTAGGCCATAGCTTACTGGCCCACCCGTGCCGATGCTGTTGATCCACGGCAAGCCGATCAATGACCTTGGCTTCACGTTCGCGACACAACGCCTCAAAGTCTTCGAAGGTGCAGAAGTGGATGTTCGGCGTGTTGTACCAGGTGTACGGCAGAAACTCGGAGACCGGCATCCGGCCCTTGCTCGCCAGGTACCAGCGGCAGCGCCAGTGACCGAAGTTGGGGAAAGTGATGATGCACTGGCGCCCAACGCGCAGCATTTCGTCGAGGATCTTGTCCGGGTAATGCACGGCTTGCAGCGCCTGGGTCATGACCACGATGTCGAAGCTGTTGCTGGCAAAGTTGCCCAGGCCCTTGTCCAGGTCCTGCTCGATGACGTTGATGCCTTTGGCCACGCACTCGGCGATATTGTCCGGGTCGTTTTCCAGGCCATAGCCGGTGACTTGCTTGTGGTCGCGCAGCCAGGTCAGCAGTTCGCCATCGCCGCAGCCGAGGTCGAGCACGCGGCTGCCGGCGGGGATCCATTCCTGGATGATTTCCAGATCGGCTCTCATGTCTTCCTCAAAGCGAAATGCGGTTCATGTAGTTGCTGAAGGCTTGCAGGTAGCGCGGGATCGGAATCAGGAAGGCGTCGTGGCCTTGCGGGGCGTCGATCTCGAGGTAGCAGACGTCTTTTTTCGCGGCCATCAGCGCGTCCACCAGTTCCCGCGAGCGGGCAGGGGAGAAGCGCCAGTCGGTGGTGAACGACATCACGCAGAACTTGGCCTGGGCATTGGCGAAGGTTTTCGCCAGGTCATCATCAAAGTTCGCTGCCGGGTCGAAGTAGTCCAGCGCCTTGGTCATCAGCAGGTAGGTGTTGGCGTCGAAGCGCCCGGAGAACTCTTCGCCCTGATAGCGCAGGTAACTTTCGACCTGGAATTCCACGCTGTGAAAATCGTAGTTGAGCTTTTCGCTTTTCAGGCCACGGCCGAATTTTTCGCCCATCGAATCATCGGACAGGTAGGTGATGTGCCCGACCATCCGGGCCAGCATCAGACCGCGCTTGGGAATCACGCCGGCTTCCTGGAACGAACCGCCGTGGAATTCGGGGTCGGTGAGGATGGCCTGGCGCGCCACTTCGTTGAACGCGATGTTCTGCGCCGACAGCTTGGGGGCCGAGGCGATGGCCAGGCAGTGACGAATGCGGTCGGGGTAAGTGATGCTCCATTGCATAGCCTGCATGCCGCCAAGGCTGCCACCGATCACTGCTGCCCATTGGGCGATGCCGAGGCGGTCGGCCAGACGCGCCTGGCTGTGCACCCAGTCTTCCACGGTCAGCACCGGGAAATCGGCGCCGAAGGGCTTGCCTGTGTCCGGGTTGATGCTGCTCGGGCCTGTGGAACCGTTGCAACCACCAAGGTTGTTCAGGCTGACCACGAAGAATTTGGTGGTGTCGATCGGCTTGCCGGGCCCGATGCAGCTGTCCCACCAACCGGGTTTACGGTCGTCGGGGCTGTGAAAACCGGCAGCGTGATGGTGACCGGACAACGCATGGCAAATCAGCACGGCGTTGCTCGCCGTGGCATTCAGCGTGCCGTAGGTTTCGTAGATCAGGTCATAGGCTGGAAGCGAACGCCCGCAGGCCAGGGCCAGGGGTTCGCTGAAGTGCGCCACTTGCGGCGTCACCAGACCAACAGAATCGGGGGGAAAGGCAGTTGGCATCGACCCTGCTCTCGTTGAAATGAGGCGTAAGTCTAAAGACCGCTGCCCCTAGCAGCAAGCGACTACCCATGATCGTTCCCACGCTCTGCGTGGGAATGCCTCAATGGACGCTCCGCGTCTGCTTCGGCGGTGACGCGGAGCGTCACAGGCTGCATTCCCACGCGGAGCGTGGGAACGATCAAGGTCGGGCCAATCCGGGCAACTCCGGCAGCTTCTTCGGCGAACAGATCCGCACCCGTTTCTGCCGGTTCAGCTCACCGCTGATCAAACTCACCTGGCTCTTGGAGACCCCAAACGCCTTGGCCAGAAACGCCATCAGGTAAGCATTTGCCTTGCCTTCGACCGGTGGTGCTGTCAGGCGGATTTTCAGGCGATCCCCATGCAGCCCGCAGAAATCATCGCTGCGGGCGGCCGGTTGCAGGTGACACTCCAGAATCAGGTCGTCACCGTCCCAGCGGTAGTAGCTCATCAGATCAGGCCAAGCAGGCCCTGCGGCATGAACGCATAGAACGCAAGGCGCGGGATCAGCCAGCTTTGCAGCAGCTGGATCGCGATGAACGCGAAGATCGGCGAAATATCGAGGCCGCCCAGGTTCGGAATGATGCGGCGGAACGGCGCGAGTACCGGTTCAGTGATCTGGCCGACCAACTCAGCCCCCGGATTGTGGCTGCCCGGGGCGACCCAGGACAGAATCACGCTGATGATCATTGCGTAGAACAGCACATTCAAGAACAGCGAGAACAGCGCAATGATCGACCATGGCACCAACAGCAGCCAGTCAACGTCGAAGCCTTTGAGCGTGAGGATGACCGCCATCAGCAGCATCTGCAGGATCAGCGCCAGCACCAGCGACGACATGTCCAGCCCGAACATGCTCGGGATCACCCGGCGCAGTGGCTTGAGCAGCGGTTGGGTGGCTTTGACGATGAACTGGCAGAGCGGGTTGTAAAAATTCGCCCGGACCAGTTGCAGGATGAAGCGCAGCAGCACGATCAGCAGGTACAGGCTGCCCAAGGTTTTAATGATGAAAACGGCAGCGTCATTGAGTCCTAGCATTATTGAATCCTTTGTAAGAGCTGATTAGCGACCAAGTTGCTCAGCCATTTCGGCCGAGCGATGCGCGGCGGCGCCGAGTGCCGTTTCGACCAGGGCTTCGAAGCCGCCGGCCTGGAACGACTTGATCGCAGCTTCCGTGGTGCCCGCAGGCGACGTTACACGACGACGCAGTTCGGCGGCATCGACATCGCTGGCGACCGCCATGTGCGCGGCGCCCAGCGCGGTTTGCAGGGTGAGTTGTGCGGCGATGTCTGCTGGCAGGCCTAGCTTCACGCCCGCGGCGGTCATGGCTTCGATCAGCAGGAAAAAGTACGCCGGGCCGGAGCCGGACACCGCAGTGACGGCGTCCAGTTGCTGTTCTTCGTTGAGCCACAGGGCAATGCCGACAGCCGACAGCAACTCTTGGGCTTGCTGGCGTTGATCGGCGTTCACTTGGGCCGTGGCGAACAAACCACTCACGCCCTGACGCAGCAGCGCCGGGGTATTAGGCATGCAGCGCACGATCGGCTGGGCGCCGAGCCAGTTGTTCATGCTGGCGCAGGTGATGCCAGCGGCAATCGACACCACCAGTTGATTGGGCTTCAGGCTTGGGCGAATCGCTTCGCACACGGCTTTCATCGCCTGAGGTTTGACCGCCAGGACGACCACGTCGGCGTCTTGAATGGCGTCGGCATTGTCGGCGAATACTTCGATGCCGTGTTCGGCAGCGACCTTGGCGCGGGTTTCGGCACCGGGATCGCTGGCGCGGATCTGCGCAGCGTCCAGACCTTTGGCGCGCAGGCCGCCGATCAGGCTGGCGGCCATGTTGCCGGCACCGATAAAGGCAATACGGGTTTTGCTCATGTCAGGTCCTTATAAAGAGTGGTGTCAGCCAGGGTTTCAAGGCTGGCCGTAGTCGCGGGCGCCGAACAGGGCCGTACCAACGCGGACCCAGGTGGCGCCCATGGCAATGGCCGACTCAAGGTCGTGGCTCATGCCCATGGAAAGTGTGTCGAGCGGCAGGTTCAGGCTGGCTTGCAAGTGCTGCACGGCAGCAAAAGCGGCATCCTGGGCGGCGCGATCTTCAGTCGGCTCGGGAATTGCCATCAGCCCGCGCAGCTTTATGCGAGGCAAGGCGTTGATGGCATTGGCCAAGGCCGGCAGGTCGGCCGGGGTGCAGCCGGATTTGCTGGCTTCACCGCTGACGTTGACCTGGATGCAGATGTTCAGTGGCGGCAAATCGGCAGGGCGTTGTTCGGACAGGCGTTGTGCGATTTTCAAGCGATCCACGGAGTGCACCCAGTCGAAGTGCTCGGCGATAGCGCGAGTCTTGTTCGATTGAATGGGGCCGATGAAGTGCCAGATCAAGGGCAGGTCGGCCAGTTCGAGCTGTTTGCCCAAGGCTTCCTGCAGGTAATTCTCGCCAACGTCGCGCAGGCCGGCGGCATAGGCTTCACGCACGGCTTCGGCGGGTTTGGTCTTGCTCACGGCCAGCAGTTGAACGCTGTGCTCATCGCGCCCGGCAGCCAGGGCGGCGGCGCGGATGCGTGAACTAACCTGAGCAATGTTGTCTGCTATCGTGGACATTCAATGTGCGCCAGCGGTCTGAAGGTTCGCGGCATTCTACTGGAATTGAGGAGCGCTATGGATATCACTGAGCTGCTGGCTTTCAGCGCTAAACAGGGCGCATCCGACCTGCACTTGTCAGCTGGCCTGCCCCCGATGATCCGTGTCGACGGCGATGTACGGCGCATCAACCTGCCGGCCCTGGATCACAAACAGGTACAGGAACTGATCCACGACATCATGAACGACACCCAGCGGGTGGACTTCGAGAAACACCTGGAAACCGATTTCTCATTCGAAGTGCCTGGTGTGGCGCGTTTTCGGGTGAACGCGTTTAACCAGAACCGTGGCGCCGGGGCGGTGTTCAGGACCATTCCATCGAAGGTTCTGAGCATGGACGACCTCGGCATGGGCGAGGTGTTTCGCAAGATCACCGATGCGCCGCGCGGGCTGGTGCTGGTCACCGGGCCGACCGGTTCCGGCAAGTCCACCACGTTGGCGGCGATGATCGACTACCTGAACAGCCATCGCCATCACCACATCCTCACCATCGAAGACCCGATCGAGTTTGTCCACGAATCGCGCAAATGCCTGATCAACCAGCGCGAGGTGCATCGCGATACGCGCAGCTTTGCCACGGCCCTGCGCTCGGCCCTGCGCGAAGACCCGGACGTGATTCTGGTAGGGGAGATGCGGGACCTGGAGACCATTCGCCTGGCGCTGACCGCTGCCGAGACCGGGCATCTGGTGTTTGGCACGCTGCACACCACGTCAGCGGCGAAAACCATCGACCGGGTGGTGGATGTGTTTCCGGGGGATGAGAAGTCGATGGTGCGGTCGATGCTGTCGGAATCGTTGCTGGCGGTGGTGTCGCAGACACTGGTGAAGAAGATCGGCGGCGGGCGGATTGCGGCGCACGAGATCATGTTGGGTACGTCGGCGATCCGTAACCTGATCCGCGAGGACAAGGTGGCGCAGATGTACTCATCGATTCAGACGGGAGGATCGCTGGGGATGCAGACGCTGGATATGTGCTTGAAGGAGTTGGTGACCAAGGGCTTGATCAGTCGCGAGCATGCGCGGGATAAGGCGCGGTCGCCGGATAACTTCTGAGGAGGAGGTGATCGCTCCCACACAGAGCGTGGGAGTGATCATCCCGGGTCAGGCCCGGGATTTCATCAGCGCTGTACGACGCGCATCTGATTCGGTTCTTTTGGCAGAACCCGCTTGGCAACCACGTAGTGTTTTTCCCAGTACGGTTTCTTCAGCGTATCGATGCTCACCGACTTGCCACGGCGGGGCGCGTGGATGAAGCGGTCATTGCCCAGGTAGATGGCAACGTGATTGACTCGACGGCTTTTGATGTTGAAGAAAATCAGGTCGCCGGGCTTCAGTTCGTCGCGATCGACTTTCTCGCCATGACCGCTGGCCATGGCATTGGAAGTGCGCGGCAGGTCAAACGTAGCGTCGTTGAACGCGTATTTCACCAGGCCACTGCAATCGAACCCTTTACTTGGGCTACTGCCGCCCCAACGGTAGGGAGTACCGAGGACGTTGACGGCGCGGCTCAGCACATTGCTGCTTTCCTTGCTCGCCATCGGCGGTACAAGTTTGCTGTTGGCGTTGCTCGGTTCGCTCGACAGTTTTGCAGTTTGTTTGCTTTTGTTCGAAGGAGCAGAAGCATGGGATTTTGGGGTGTAACCATTAACGTTTGGAAGACGTTGCTCACGATTGGTGGCGTGGGCGGCCAGTGGCATCAAAAGGCAAATGGTTAGCCATGTCTTGAAAAATGGACGCATTAGGCAGGGCTCGAATGGGTGAACGCGCAACTTTATAACAGCTTTTTTTACCCTTCCGAGGCCGTTGGTCGATTCAACCTGGTGGCCATTTGAACCAAACAAGCGGCAGATTGACGCAATTGTCGGACAGAAGTCAGGTGCTATAAGGCTTTGACGGGACCCACGGTAGCATTTGCCATACGTCGGCTACCTGTAAAAAAGTCACAAAGATTTAAAGAATATTTCTCTATCGTGTGAATCGAGGTCATTCATGAACAGCTATCAACAGTCGGCCGCGCATCAGGATACTCACAGCAAAGTGATCGGGTATCTGCTGTGGATTTTTGGTTTTACCGGGGCTCACCGCTTCTATTACGGCAAGCCTGTGACCGGGACGATCTGGTTCTTCACCTTTGGTTTGCTGGGGATTGGCTGGCTGATCGACGTATTTCTGATCCCGGCTATGGACCGTGAAGCTGACCTTCGGTTCACCGCTGGGCCTATCGAGTACAACGTGGCGTGGATTCTGCTGACGTTTCTAGGGGTGTTCGGCGTGCACCGGATGTATCAGGGGAAGTGGATCAGCGGCTTGCTGTACCTGGTGACGGGCGGGTTGTTCTTTGTGGGGGTGCTGTATGACTTCTGGACACTGAATGACCAGGTTTCCGTGCGTAACGCTCAGAACAGAGGTGCTTTCCAGTAAGCCATCGCTGGCAAGCCATGCTCCTACAGGGTGTTCATACACAATCCCGTAGGAGCAAAGCTTGCTCGCGATTGTAGCCACGCGGTCTTATGCCTGGTGACTGATCCGCCCATCCACCAGGGTGTAACGCACTACGCCCGGCAGGCTATGCCCGATGAACGGGCAGTTTTCACCCTTGGACAACCAGGTTTCACCCGCCACCGTCGACGCTGTCGGGTCGAACAGCACGATGTCCGCCGGCCCGCCGACCGCCAAACGACCTGCCGGCAAGCGCAAGGCCTCGGCCGGGCCGGTGCTCAAGCGTGTCAGTAACGTCGGCAGGTCGAGCAAACCATCCTCCACCAGCGTCATCGCCAACGGCAGCAGCAATTCAACACTGCTGATGCCCGGCTCCGTGGCGCCGAACGGCGCCAGTTTGGCGTCCAGCTCGTGTGGCTGGTGATGGCTGGAAATGGCCGAGATCACACCCGATTTCACTGCCTCGCGCAGGCCATCGCGGTCGGCGCGGGTGCGTAGCGGTGGCTGGACGTGATAGAGGCTGCTGAAGTCGATCAAGGCTTCATCCGTCAGGATCAGCTGATACAGGGCGACATCGGCGGTCACCGGCAGCCCGCGGGCCTGGGCCTGCGCGATCAGGGCCACGCCGCGAGCGCTGGTGAGCTGGCTGAAGTGCGCGCGCACGCCGCTCTGCTCAACCAACAACAGATCGCGGGCCAGGGCCACGGTCTCCGCGGTTTCCGGTATGCCCGGCAAGCCGAGGAAACTGGCGGTCGGGCCTTCATGGGCCAGGCCACCTTCGGCCAGATCATGGTCCTGGGAATTGAAAATCACCGTGAGGTCGAATGTCGCCGCGTATTCCAGCGCCCGGCACAGGGTGCGGGTATTGCGAAAGCTCTCCAGGCCATTGCCGAAGGCCACGCAACCGGCATCGCGCAGCGCAACGAGCTCGGCAAGCTGTTCGCCGTCCAGGCCTTTGCTCAGGGCGCCAATCGGGAACACTTTGGTGTTGCCGGCTTCACGCGCGCGGTCGAGGATCAGTTCGGCCACGGCCGAAGTGTCCAGCACCGGTTTGGTTTTCGGCGGGCAGCACAGGCTGGTGACGCCACCGGCGGCTGCTGCGCGGGTTTCGCTGATGATCGAGCCTTTGCGGCTGTAACCCGGCTCGCGCAGGGCGACGTTCAGGTCAACCAGGCCGGGAGCAGCCACGAGGCCATGGGCGTCGATTGTGTCGACGGCGACAAAACCGGCTGGCGCAGCGCCAAGGGCGACGACTTTGCAGGCTTCAATGTGGATATCGGTTACTTGATCCAGCCCCGTGGCTGGATCGATCACGCGGGCGCCGAGAATACTGAGCTTCACTGGGCGTTCTCCTGCTCGAATTGACGTTGCGCAGTCTGCCCGCTCATGGCCATGGACAGCACGGCCATACGAATCGCAATACCGTAGGTTACCTGGTTGAGGATCACCGAGTGCGGGCCGTCGGCCACCGCCGACTCGATTTCCACCCCACGGTTGATCGGCCCCGGGTGCATGACGATGCAATCGGGCTTGGCCCCGGCCAGGCGTGCGGTGGTCAGGCCGAACAGGCGGTAGAACTCGCCTTCGCTCGGCAGCAGGCCGCCGGCCATGCGTTCGCGCTGCAGGCGCAGCATGATCACCACGTCGACGTCTTTCAGGCCTTCGGTCATGTCGGTGTAAACCTTCACGCCGTATTGCTCGATGCCGATGGGCAGCAGGGTTTTCGGCGCGATCACGCGGATGTCCGGGCAACCCAGGGTTTTCAGGGCCAGCATGTTCGAGCGCGCCACCCGCGAGTGCAGGATGTCGCCGACGATGGCCACCGAGAGATTTTCAAAACCACCCTTGTGCCGGCGGATGGTGAGCATGTCGAGCATGCCCTGCGTCGGGTGCGCGTGACGGCCGTCGCCGCCGTTGATGATTGCCACTTGCGGGCACACATGCTCGGCGATGAAGTGCGCGGCGCCGGAGTCGCCGTGGCGCACGACGAACATGTCGGCGGCCATGGCCTCCAGGTTGCGCAGGGTGTCGAGCAGGGTTTCGCCCTTGCTCGCCGACGAGGTCGACACGTTCAGGGTGATCACGTCCGCCGACAGCCGCTGGGCCGCCAGTTCGAAGGTGGTGCGAGTGCGGGTCGAGTTTTCGAAGAACACGTTGCACACGGTCTTGCCGCGCAGCAACGGGACTTTCTTCACGGCCCGGGCGCCGACTTCGAGGAACGAGTCAGCAGTGTCGAGGATTTCCGTCAGCAGCTCGCGGCGCAAACCGTCGAGCGAGAGGAAGTGGCGCAGCTGGCCCTGATCATTGAGCTGCAGCGGGCGCTTGGTATCTAGAGGCGTCATCGCGAGGGGACTCTCAATAGGGCGGATTAAAGGGCGAGGTCTTGCAGTTCAAGCTTGAGTTCGGGGCCGGACAGCTTCACTCGTTCATGGGCGGCCAGTGACAGCGTCGCGCCAACCACGTTCGGGCGGATCGGCAGTTCGCTGGCGTCCAGGTCCAGCAGGCAGACCAGCGTTACGCTGGCCGGGCGGCCGTAGTCGAAGAGTTCGTTCATGGCGGCGCGGATGGTCCGGCCGCTCATGAGCACGTCGTCGATCAGCACCAGATGCTGGCCTTCGATCTCGAATGGCAGTGCCGACGGGCGAACCTGTGGGTGCAGGCCGTTCTGGCTGAAGTCGTCGCGGTAGAAGGACACGTCCAGCGTACCGAGCGGCGAATCGCTGCCCAGTTCTTCGAGCAACGCCTGGGCGACCCAGACGCCGCCGGTACGGATACCGATATAACGCGGTTCGCTGATGCCACGGTGTTCCAGGTGTGCCTTGAGACGGATCGCCATCTGGCTGATCAGTTCGGCGGGATTGGGCAGGCTCATGGTTGCTCCTTCTTGGGCCCGAGCCGGGTTCTGCGGGTGTGACGCCTGGCTCGGGTTGTCGCTAAGTAGAGACGCTTGCTGCGCCTCTTCAGGATTCGAACAATGCGGTGTTTTCGTCGAGCCAGCCTTGCAGCAGCAGGGCGGCGGCGATGGCATCCACCGGGTTGTCGCGGTAACTGCCTTTTTGCCCGCCACGATCACGTCGTTCGCCTTTGGCTTCAAACGTGGTCAGGCGTTCATCGTGGGTATAGAAAGGCAGGTTGTAGCGGCCGTTGAGGCGGCGGGCGAATTTCTCCGCGCGCAGGCACATGTCGCTTGGGGTGCCATCCATGTTCAAGGGAAGGCCCACCACCACTGCGTCGGGTTTCCATTCTTTGATCAGGGCTTCGACCTGATTCCAGTCCGGAACGCCGTTCTGCGCTTTCAACGTACACAACTCGCGGGCCTGGCCGGTAATCACCTGGCCGACCGCGACGCCGATCTGTTTGGTGCCGTAGTCGAAACCCAATATCAGGCGCAGGGCCATCAGGCGTGCCCCGCCTGGCTGGTGAGCAGGCTGAGGTTGACGCCCAGATGCTTGGCCGCCGCTTCCAGACGCAATTCGCTGCTGGTGTTGAACAGGATGTCGGCGTCGAACGGGCAGGTCAGCCAGGCGTTCTGAGCCAGTTCGGCGTCCAGTTGCCCGGCTTCCCAACCGGCGTAGCCGAGGGCAATCAGGCTTTTCGCCGGGCCGACACCGTCGGCAATGGCAAACAGTACGTCTTGAGAGGTGGACAGGGACAGATCGCCTTCCAGATCAACGGTCGCCTGATAACTCTGCCCTTTGGGGTGCAGGACAAAACCGCGATCCGTCTGCACCGGGCCGCCGATGAAAATCGGCACATGCCGACACAGCGGTGGGGGCTCGATGTCCGGGCGCAGTTGCTCAAGGATCTCGGCCAGGTTCAGGTCTTGCGGGCGGTTGATCACCAGCCCCATGGCACCATTGGCCGTGTGCTCGACGATGTAGGTCAAGGTGTGCGCAAAGTTCGGGTCGGCCATGTGAGGCATGGCGATCAGGAAGTGATGCTTGAGGTAGCTGGGGCTGACGTTCTTCATGAGCGCTAGTGTGGCGTTGGAGGGGCGAACTGACAAGCTGGGGATGCACGGGAAATGCCCCGATTTTCCCCGGCAACAGAGATCATTGTGGGAGCGGGCTTGCCCGCGAAGGCGTCAGGTCGGTCGACATTTATGCTGAATGTGCCGACCTCTTCGCGGGCAAGCCCGCTCCCACAGGGGGATATGCAGTGTTCAATTGCTCGAGAGGCGGTCGCCGCGGGCAAATTTCCAGGTGCGGATGATTTCCAGCCGGTCGATGTCCGACAGATCCCCGGTAAACGGCGCAAACGGGGCCGCGAGCCGCACGATCCGCTGTGCCGCCTGATCCAGCAGCGGCTGCCCGGACGACTCCAGCACCAGCACTTCATACAACGAGCCGTCCCGGTTGATCGAAACCATCAAGCGCAAATTGCCGTAAATCTGCTTGCGTCGGGCTTCGTCGGGGTAATTGAGGTTGCCGATGCGCTCGACCTTCTTGCGCCATTCGTCCTTATACCAGGCGCCTTTGTCGCGCATGGTCGAAGCCGCGCTCAAGCGGTGAATGCGCGGGCGCTTGGCGTACAGCTGTTGTTCATTGGCCAGTTCCGCTTCGAGGCTGGCGATGTCGCTGGACAGCTGGGCACTGTCAAACGTCGGCGCGGCCACGGCAGGCTTGGCCTGTGGCTTGACCTCTTCGTTCTTGGCCGGCGCTTTTTTAGGTTGGGGTGCGACGGTAGTCACGGCTGCCTTGGGCGCTGCTTCCTGTACTTCAGGCTTGGCGGCGGGCGGTGGCGTGACTTTCTGCACTTTGTTGTCCTGGAACGGCGCGACCTCGGTGGTCTTGGGAATCGCTTTTTTATCCAGGGTGCCGCTGCCTTGCTGATTTTCCTGGGCGAGGAAATCGGCTTTTTCGGGCTTCTTTTCGCTTTTGAAGGTGGCGAGGGTGATTTCCAGGGTTTTGCTGATGGTTTTGGGTTCGACCATCGTAAAGCCGACGCCCAACAGCAAGGCCAGGTGAATCAACGCCGCGAGAAACAGGGTAAAACCGAGGCGATCGGCCGGGCGCACGCCACGATGGGCGAGTTCAGCAGGCAGATCGGACGGGAGGGTCATGGCAAGAAAACCAACATCGCGTTTTTCACAGGCCGCGCATGATAACGCAATGTTGGGGGTCCTTAGACTGTTCTATATCAGCGAGCCTTGAGCTTCTGATCGATGGCATCCATCAGCAGGCCGCCGATGTCGGTGCCAAAGGCGTTATCGATTTCGCGGATGCAGGTCGGGCTGGTGACGTTGATTTCGGTCAGATGCTCGCCGATCACGTCCAGGCCAACAAACAAAAGACCTTTTTCACGCAGGGTAGGGCCCACTTGTGCCGCGATCCAGCGATCCTTCTCGGTCAATGGACGGGCTTCGCCACGACCACCGGCGGCCAGGTTTCCACGGGTTTCTCCGGCGGCCGGAATGCGCGCCAGGCAGTAATCCACCGGCTCGCCGTCGATCATCAGGATGCGTTTGTCGCCGTCTTTGATCGCCGGCAGGTACGCCTGGCCCATGATCTGCTGGGCGCCCAGCGCCGTCAGGGTTTCCAGGATCACCGACAGGTTCGGATCGCCAGCGCGATGACGGAAGATCGACGTGCCACCCATGCCGTCCAGCGGCTTGAGGATCACGTCGCCGTGCTTGGCGGCGAATTCACGCAACACATCGGCGCGACGGCTGACCACGGTCGGTGGTGTGCACTGCGGAAACAACGTGGCGAACAGTTTTTCGTTGCAGTCACGCAGGCTCTGCGGCTTGTTGACCACCAGCACGCCGGCGCTTTCGGCTTGTTCCAGCAAATAGGTGGAGTAAACGAACTCCATGTCGAACGGTGGATCCTTGCGCATCAGGATCACGTTCAGATCGCTGAGCGGCGCATCGCTCTCGGCGCCCAGTTCGAACCATTTTTCCGGGTTGGCGAACACTTGCAGCGGACGCATCCGCGCGCGAGCCTGGCCTTCGCCCTGGTACAAATCGCGCTGTTCCATATAGAACAGTTCCCAGCCGCGCTTCTGCGCGGCCAGCAGCATGGCCAGCGAGCTATCCTTTTTATAGGAGATGCTGGCAATGGGGTCCATGACAATCCCGACGCGAACGCTCATGGGTTTTTCCTCGAATTTGGGTGGTCCGAATGGACATGAAAAAGTGGCGTCAGAGTGGCGCTGAGTGTGTTCCCGGTCAAGGAAAAACCATCGTGCAAGTCGGCCGATAGATTGGTTTTGGAGACTGTGCTAAAAAGGCTGCCATGTCATGCTGGCCCTTGAGTATCAAGGGTTTCGAGCGCAAACGGACAATTTGTTTCGCAAAGGCGACGGTAGAGCATTTATGGATCAGCATTCCAGCGCCTTGAAGGTCATGGTGATCGACGATTCGAAGACGATTCGTCGCACCGCCGAAACGCTGTTGAAGAATGTGGGTTGTGAAGTCATTACGGCCATCGACGGTTTCGATGCGCTGGCCAAGATTGCCGATAACCATCCCGGCATCATCTTTGTCGACATCATGATGCCGCGTCTGGATGGCTATCAGACCTGCGCTTTAATCAAGAACAATAGTGCGTTCAAGTCCACGCCAGTGATTATGCTGTCGTCCAAGGACGGGCTGTTCGACAAGGCCAAGGGGCGCATCGTTGGCTCCGACCAGTTTTTGACCAAGCCTTTCAGCAAGGAAGAACTGCTGAACGCGATCCAGGCCCATGTTCCGGGCTTCGCCGCCGTTTTGCCGCAGTAGGACACGCACAGTGACGCTCGGCCAGCGGGCCCGGTGTCGACAAGAATGGGGAAGACCATGGCTCGTATTCTGATCGTCGATGATTCGCCGACCGAAATGTACAAACTGACCGGCATGCTGGAAAAGCACGGTCACGAAGTGTTGAAAGCCGAAAACGGCGCCGACGGCGTGGCCCTGGCCCGCCAGGAAAAACCCGACGCGGTGCTGATGGACATCGTCATGCCTGGCCTCAACGGCTTCCAGGCGACTCGCCAGCTGACCAAAGACCCGGAAACCGGGCACATCCCGGTGATCATCATCACCACCAAGGATCAGGAAACCGACAAGGTCTGGGGAACGCGCCAGGGGGCCAAGGATTACCTGACCAAACCGGTCGACGAAGAAACCCTGATCAAAACCCTGAACAACGTGCTGGCCGGTTGAACGTCCGCCCATGACTGAATCGCTGACGGCTTTCGAGCTGCTGCTGCAGATCGATCAGCGCTGTCGTCTGCTGGCGGCGGATTTGCCGTCCCAGCCGACCCGACAGGACAGCTGGAGCGGCATTGGTTTTCGCTTGGGCGAGGACTGGTACGTCGCGCCGATGGGCGAAGTCAGCGAAGTCCTGCATGAACCGCGCTTCACCCAATTGCCGGGCGTCAAACCCTGGGTCAAAGGGGTGGCCAACTTGCGTGGGCGATTGCTGCCGATCATGGACCTGGGTGGTTTTTTTGGCCACGAAGCCTCGGCTGTGCGCAAGCAGCGGCGCGTGTTGGTGGTGGAACATAACGAAATTTTTGCCGGGTTGCTGGTCGACGAAGTCTTCGGCTTGCAGCACTTTGCCCAGGACAGCCTGCAGCCGGCAGATCATTTGAACGGGCCAATGTCGGGCTTCGTCAAAGGCCGGTTTCAGCGAGAGCAGGCCTGGCAGGTGTTCAGCCCGTTTGCGCTGGCGCAGTCACAAAGCTTTATGCATGTAGCGGTGTAATCCCCGGACCCTGTAGGAGCCGGGCTTGCCCGCGATGCAGACGGCGCGGTCTCACTTTGGACCGGGGTGATGCCATCGCGGGCAAGCCCTGCTCCTACAAGGGCGAGTAGTGAATTGGGCAGGACAGGCGAGGACCGATGACAAAAGCACAAACAGGCAAGCCAGAAGGATCGCGCAGCCGTTCGCAGATCATCGTGCTGTTTATCGCGCTGATCGTGTTCATCATGCTGCTGTTCGCCAATTTCGCTTACCTCAATACCCAAGCCACGTACGACAAACAGTACATCGGCCACGCCGGCGAGCTGCGCGTGCTGTCCCAGCGCATCGCCAAAAATGCCTCCGAAGCTGCCGCTGGCAAAGCGGCCGCGTTCAAGTTGCTCAGTGATGCGCGCAACGACTTTGCCCTGCGTTGGGGATACCTGAAGAAGGGCGACCCGGCCACCGGCCTGCCGCCAGCGCCGACCACCGTGCGCCCGGAAATGCGCGCCGTGCAGCTCGATTGGGAACGCTTGCTGAAAAACACCGACGCCATTCTCTCCAGCGAGCAGACGGTGCTGTCGCTGCATCAGGTCGCGGCGACCCTGGCCGAAACCGTGCCGCAGTTGCAGGTCGAGTACGAGAAAGTCGTCGAAATCCTCCTGCAACGCGGCGCACCGGCCGCGCAGGTGGCGATGGCCCAGCGCCAATCGCTGCTGGCCGAGCGCATTTTGGGCGCGGTGAACACCGTGCTGTCCGGCGACGAAAACTCGCAGCAGGCCGCCGACGCCTTCGGCCGCGATGCCGCGCGTTTCGGCCAGGTGCTCAACGGCATGCTTCAGGGCAATGTGGCGCTGAGAATCAGCCAGGTCGAGGACCGCGATGCTCGCGCTCGCTTGAGCGAGATTTCCGAGCTGTTTGAATTCGTCTCGGGCTCGGTGGATGAAATCCTCGAAACCTCCCCCGAATTGTTCAAGGTCCGCGAGTCGGCCACCAACATATTTACCCTGTCGCAAACCTTGCTCGATGAAGCCTCGCACTTGGCCACCGGGTTCGAAAACCTTGCCGGCGGGCGCAATACCGACACCATCGGCGGTTACGTGCTGGGCCTGCTGGCGCTGATGTCGATCATTCTGATAGGGATGGTGATGGTGCGCGAAACCAATCGTCAGCTTCGGGAAACCGCCGAAAAGAACGAACGTAACCAGAGCGCGATCATGCGCCTGCTGGACGAAATCGAAGACCTGGCCGACGGCGACTTGACCGTCACCGCCTCGGTGACCGAAGACTTCACCGGGACCATTGCCGACTCGATCAACTATTCCGTGGACCAATTGCGCGACCTGGTGGCGACCATCAACCTCACTGCCGGCCAGGTGGCCGCCGCCGTGCAGGAAACCCAGGCCACCGCCATGCACCTGGCACAAGCCTCGGAGCATCAGGCGCAGCAGATCTCCGAAGCCTCGACGGCGATCAACGACATGGCCCAGTCCATCGATCAGGTCTCGGCCAATGCCGCCGAGTCGTCAGCGGTGGCCGAGCGTTCGGTGGAAATTGCCAACAAGGGCAACGAAGTGGTGCACAACACCATCCACGGCATGGACAACATTCGCGAGCAGATTCAGGACACCGCCAAGCGCATCAAGCGTCTGGGCGAGTCCTCCCAGGAAATTGGCGACATTGTCAGCCTGATCGATGACATTGCCGACCAGACCAACATACTCGCGCTCAACGCGGCGATCCAGGCATCGATGGCCGGTGACGCCGGGCGCGGTTTTGCCGTGGTGGCCGACGAAGTCCAGCGCCTGGCCGAGCGTTCATCCGCCGCGACCCGGCAAATCGAAACCCTGGTGCGGGCGATCCAGACGGACACCAACGAAGCGGTCATTTCCATGGAGCAGACCACCACCGAAGTGGTGCGGGGAGCGCGTCTGGCGCAGGATGCCGGTGTGGCCCTGGAAGAAATCGAAGGCGTATCGAAGACCCTCGCGGCGTTGATCCAGAGTATTTCCAATGCTGCGCAGCAACAAACGTCTTCGGCCGGGCAGATTTCCCTGACGATGAACGTGATTCAACAGATCACCTCGCAGACCTCGTCCGGTTCCACCGCCACTGCCGAGAGCATCGGCAACCTGGCTAAAATGGCCAGTCAGCTGCGGCGTTCGGTGTCCGGTTTCACCTTGCCGGCCGCCAAGGCGCAGGCGGCGGACAAGGCTTGAACCGGTCACAGGCGTATGATTTTTGAAAGGCGTAGGGACTGGAGTGGTTATGGGTGATCGGCACGACTATGTGGCCCTCGAGTGGGTCAAAGGCGAGATTGCCGAAACGCTGAAGCAGGCCCATCAAGCAATCGAAACGTTGCTTGATGACCCGCAGGCGCTGCACGCCTTGAGCGATTGCCTGGCGTACATCCATCAGGTTCACGGCAGTTTGCAGATGGTCGAGTTCTACGGCGCGGCCCTGCTCGCCGAAGAAATGGAACAGCTGGCCAGCGCCTTGCTGCAGAACCGCGTCAGCCATCGTGATGAAGCGCTGCACCTGTTGATGCAAGCCCTCGGGCAACTGCCGATTTACCTCGACCGCATACAAGGGGCACGCCGTGACCTGCCCTTGGTGGTGTTGCCGCTGATTAACGATTTGCGCAGCGCCCGGGGTGAAACCCTGCTGTCGGAAACCAGCCTGTTCAGCCCGCAACTGGTGGACTTGCCACCGTTGGACGAAGCGTCGCTGGCGCTGCTTGAGCCTGCGGACTTCGCCAATGTGCTGCGCAAATTGCGCCAGATGCTGCAAATGGCACTGGTCGGGTTGCTGCGAGAACAGGATGACGACACCCATTTTAATTATCTGGCCAAGGTTTTTTCACGCCTTGAAGGGATATGCGCTGATGCGCCCCTGAGCCCGCTGTGGCAAGTCGCCTCGGCACTGGTCGAAGGCATGCGCACAGACGTGATCGCCAACAGCCCGGCGCTGCGCAGCCTGTTCAAGGACGCTGACAAAGAACTCAAGCGTTTGCTCGAACAAGGCATCCGCGGGATCAATCAGCCGGCACCGCCCGAGCTGCTCAAGAGTTTGCTGTTCTACATTGCCAAGGCCGAACTTCCTACCGGGCAGATGCTGACCATGAAAGATCGCTACTCACTGGACGACGCGTTGCCCGACAGCGCGATGGTCGATGAAGAACGCGCACGCCTGGCCGGTCCCGACCGCGATGCCATGCGTTCGGTGCTGGCCGCGCTCTGCGAAGAACTGGTGCGGGTCAAGGAGCGCCTGGACCTGTTCGTGCGCAGCGACCGTCAGCACACCTCGGACCTCGACAGCCTGCTGGCGCCACTGCGCCAGATCGCCGACACCCTGGCGGTGCTGGGGTTTGGGCAGCCGCGCAAAGTCATCATCGATCAACTGGCGGTGGTACTCAGCCTGGTTCAGGGCCAGCGCGAACCCAACGACGCCATCCTCATGGACGTCGCGGGCGCCTTGCTCTACGTCGAAGCCACCCTGGCCGGCATGGTCGGCACCGTGGAGCCCGAGAGCCAGGAAGAAAGCCGCCTGCCGACCACCGACCTGACTCAGATTCACCAGATCGTCATCCGCGAAGCGCGCATCTGCCTGCAACAAGCCAAGGACATGATCGTCGACTACATCGACGCCGACTGGGATCGCCAGCAACTGCAGGCGCTGCCGGCGTTGCTGACCCAAGTGCGCGGCGCGTTGGCGATGATCCCGTTGAGCCGGGCGGCGAGCCTGGTCGAAACCTGCAATCACTTCATTCGCGACCATTTGCTGCTGGAGCCGGACCAGCCCGATTGGCAGGAACTGGACAGCCTGGCCGATGTGGTGACCAGCATCGAGTATTACCTGGAACGCCTCGGCGACGATCCCGAAGCACCGGGCGAACAACTGCTCGATGTCGCTGAAAAAAGCCTGGCGTCGCTCGGGGTTTTCCCCAGCGAACTGCAAGTACCGATGCTCGACGATGTGCTCAGCCCGAGTGAAGCCCAGGTCATGCAGCAGATGCAGGTGCTCGATGACCCCGAGATCGTGCAGACGCTGGCCGATGTGCTGGCCAGCCCGGTGTCCTCCGTCAATCCGCCCGCGCTGACCACCCCAGGCAGCCTGTTGCCGCCGCCCGCCGGTGAGGAACCGGTCGACGAAGAGTTGCGCGAAGTCTTCCTCGAAGAGACCGATGAGGTCCTGGATATCCTCCAGGAATACTTGCCGCGCTGGACGTCCAACCCCGACGACAAGTGTGCCTTGAGCGAATTGCGCCGAGCGTTCCACACCTTGAAAGGCAGCGGCCGGATGGTCCGCGCGTTGGTGCTGGGCGAGCTGGCATGGGCGGTGGAAAACCTGCTCAACCGTGTGCTGGAGGACAACGTCGCGCCGGGGGCCGCCGTGCAACAACTGCTTGCCGATGCCCTGAATTTACTGCCGGAACTGGTGACCGAGTACGCCGGCAATGTCCAGCGTCAGCGCAACGATGTCGACCAGTTGGCCGCGCGCGCCCATGCCCTCGCCAAAGGCGATGCACCTGCCTGCGATGAAGATACCCAGGACGTGGCGGCCCTTGATCCGCTGTTGCTGGAGATCTTCCGCAAAGAAGCCGAAACCCACCTGGCCAGCCTCAATCGCTTCCTTGATCAGGCTGCCGAGCATGTGCCGCTTCAGGCCAGCGACGAATTGCAGCGAGCGTTGCACACGCTCAAGGGCAGCGCCTCGATGGCCGGCGTCTTGCCGATCGCCGAGCTGGCAACGCCACTGGATCAACTGGCCCGTGAGTACAAGGCGCATCTGATAGCGCTGGACCTGGACGAAGTCGAACTGTTGCTGGAAGCCGAAGGCTTGTTCCGGCTCGGCTTGCGCCAGCTCACGACCGATCCGTTGGCGCAGATTCGCGGTGCCGGCTCATTGATCGAACGCACCCAGTCATTACTCGCCGAGCGTCTGCAAACGCTGTTGAGCACGCCCGATACCGCGCTGCGAACCAAGCGCGACCCGCAGTTGATCAACAACTTCCTGGCCCAGGGCATGGACATCCTGCTGGACGCCGAAAGCTTGTTGCAGCGTTGGCAACAGCATCCCGGCGAACGTCAGGAATTGACCGCTCTGCTGGATGAACTGACCACGCTCGGCGAGGGCGCGCACCTCGCCGATCTGCACCCGGTGGACGCACTCTGCGAAGCCTTGCTCGACCTGTATGGCGCGGTGGAAGAGAGCAGCCTGGCGGTCAGCGAGCGGTTTTTCCATGAAGCGCAAAGTGCTCACGAAGCGCTGATAAACATGCTCGACGAACTGGCCGCCGGCCAGGAAGTCAGCCCGCAGCCGGAACGCATCCGGGCGTTGCGCGAGTTGCTCGATGAAAGCCTTGACCCATCGTCCATGGGCCTGATTCGCAGTGACGGCAGCCGCACCCTGAGCATTCGCGAACTGGGCAGCGCCACCGCCGAACTTGAGCAAACGGCGACCCCGGTGGAGTTCGACGACGAAATCGTTTCCATCTTCCTCGAAGAAGCAATGGACATCCTCGAAAGTGCTGGTCAGGCCCTGCAACGCTGGTTGCGTGACCCGGACAACGCCGCCCCGTTGTCGTCCTTGCAGCGCGATTTGCACACGCTCAAGGGCGGTGCGCGGATGGCCGAAGTCGAGCCGGTCGGCGATTTGGCCCATGAACTGGAAAGCCTTTACGAAGGCTTGGTGGACCGCCGTTACAACCACAGTGAAACCCTGGCGCAGTTGCTGCAAAAGAGCCATGACCGCCTCGCCCTGCTACTTGAACAGTTGCAGAATCAGCAATCGCTGGGGACCCCGAGCGAGTTGATCGAGGCGATTCGCGCCTTTCGTCAAGGCAATGCCAGCGCCGCCGAAGTGGCCGAGCCCACACCGGCCAACGATTCGCCGGGTCATGATCCCGAGTTGCTGGAGATCTTCCTCGAAGAAGGTTTCGACATCATCGAAAACTCCGGCGCCGCGCTTGTGCGTTGGCAAACCGAGCCGTCGAGCCGACAAGAAATAGAAACCCTGCTACGAGACTTGCACACGCTCAAGGGCGGCGCGCGCATGGTGGAAATCGCCCCCATCGGCGACCTTGCCCATGAGCTGGAGTTTCTCTACGAAAGCCTGTCGGCGGGCGCGTTGCAACCGAGCGCGGCGTTGTTCACGTTGTTGCAAAGCAGCCACGATCGGCTGGCGCAGATGCTGGATGCCACCCGCGCCGGTCAGCCGTTGCCGCCGGCTGACCGACTGATCGATGCCATCAAGAATTTCAGCCACCCGGCCGTGCTCCAACCGGCCAAGCTCCCTTCGACCGTGGCGGCGCCTGCCGTGGCCAAGCCCGAGACGCCTGTAGCACAAGCCGACGCCGGTGCCGACATGGTCAAGGTCTCGGCGGAACTGCTCGACGATCTGGTCAACCTGGCGGGCGAAACGTCGATCTTCCGTGGCCGTATCGAACAGCAGGTCAACGATGCGCGCGTCACCTTGAGCGAGATGGAGACCACCATCGAGCGGATGCGCGACCAGTTGCGCCGGCTGGATACCGAAACCCAGGGCCGGATTCTCAGCCGCCAGCATGTCGACGCCGAACGCCAGGGCTACGAAGAGTTCGACCCGCTGGAAATGGACCGACACTCGCAATTGCAGCAACTGTCGCGTGCGCTGTTCGAATCTGCCTCTGACTTGCTGGACCTCAAGGAAACCCTCGACCGGCGCAATCAGGACGCGGAAAACCTGCTGCAGCAACAGGGCCGCATCAATACCGAGTTGCAAGAAGGCCTGATGCGCACGCGCATGGTGCCGTTCGAGCGGATGCTGCCGCGTTTGAAGCGCATCGTTCGACAGGTCTCCAGTGAGCTGGGCAAGGACGTGGAATTCATTGTCGGCAATGCTGAAGGCGAGATGGACCGCAACGTGCTCGAACGCATGGCCGCGCCGCTGGAGCACATGCTGCGCAACGCCGTGGACCATGGCCTGGAATCGGCCGAGGTGCGCGTCGCGGCCGGCAAACCGGCGCAGGGGCGGATCACCCTGGACTTGTCTCGCGAGGGTGGCGACATGATTTTCGATATCCGCGACGACGGTGCCGGCGTGCCGCTGAATGCGGTGCGGCGCAAGGCGATCAAGCGCGGTTTGCTGGCCGAAGATGCGGATATCAGTGACCGCGACGTGTTGCAGTTCATCCTTCAGCCGGGGTTTTCCACGGCCGAGAAGATCACCCAGATTTCAGGGCGCGGCGTCGGCATGGACGTGGTCCACGAAGAAGTTCGACAGCTCGGTGGCACGATGGTCATCGACTCTGTGCCGGGGCGGGGCGTGCATTTCCGGATTCGCCTGCCGTTCACCGTGTCGGTCAACCGCGCGCTGATGGTGCAGTGCCTTGAGGATCAATACGCGATCCCGCTGAACACCATCGACGGCATCGTCCGTGTGTTGCCCAACGAACTGGAAGGGCATTACCGGCTCGATCCGCCGAGGTACAAATACGCCGGGCAACACTATGAGCTGTGCTACCTGGGCGAGCTGCTGAAAACCAGCACCCGCCCGAAATTACTGGGCCAAAGCCTGCCGTTGCCGGTGTTGCTGGTGCAATGCAACGACCGGCACATTGCCGTGCAGGTCGACGCCATGGCCGGCACGCGCGAGATCGTGGTGAAAAGCCTCGGCCCGCAGTTTGCAGCGGTGCAGGGTTTGTCCGGCGCGACGATCCTGGGCGATGGCCGGGTGGTGCTGATCGTTGATTTGCTGGCGCCAATCCGGGCGATGCAGGCGCATGTGCCGCCCCCGACGCTTATTCAGGACGCAGAGGCCGAGCCACAAAAACCGCTGCTGGTGCTGGTGGTCGATGACTCGGTGACCGTGCGCAAGGTCACCAGCCGATTGCTCGAACGCCACGGCATGAACGTGCTGACCGCCAAGGACGGGGTCGACGCCATGCTGCTGCTCGAAGAGCACATGCCGGACGTGATGCTGCTGGACATCGAAATGCCGCGCATGGACGGCTTTGAGGTCGCGACCCAAGTGCGCGCCGATGAGCGTTTGCAGCACCTGCCGATCATCATGATCACTTCACGCACCGGGCAGAAACACCGCGACCGCGCGATGGCCATCGGCGTCAACGATTACCTTGGCAAGCCGTACCAGGAATCGGTGCTGCTGGAAAGCATCGCCCTGTGGAGCAAATCCCATGCTTGATGACCATTTTTACCAACGCACCAACAACCTCACCGGCCTGTTGCTGCCCTTGGCCGACCGCAATCTGATCGTGCCCAATGTCGCGGTGGCGGAGCTGATCGACTATCAGCCAGGCGCCTTCGATCTGGATACACCGCCCTGGTACCTGGGGCTGGTGAAGTGGCGGGACCGGCAAATTCCGCTGCTCAGTTTTGAATCGGCGTGTGGCGATAAAGTCGTCATCGGCGAGCGGGTGCGCATCGTGATTCTCAACGCGCTGGGCGGGCGGCCAGCGTTGAAGTTCATTGCGTTGCTGGTGCAGGGGATTCCTCGCTCGTACAAGCTCGACAGTCAGTTGAGCTATGTCGATGTGCCGTTGTGCTCGCTGGAGCAAGCGGCGGTGCAGGTGGGCGAGCAAGTGGCCAAGGTGCCGGACTTGCTGGCGCTGGAGGAGTTGTTGGTTACGGCTGGTTTAGCCAACTGATCTGGATATTGCGGTGATTTCGCCGGCCTCATCGCGGGCAAGCCCGCTCCCACAGGTATTGTGGATGACTCAGGATTTGAGCAAGTCACGGACACTGTGGGAGCGGGCTTGCCCGCGATATAGGCCGTCAATTTACCGAATACCTCACTGCTAAACCTTGGCCTGAGCCCTCATCTGCATTTGCAACGCCTCGTAATGATCCAGCGCCCGCTCCACCAACAACTGAACCCCATCCGCCATTCGGCTGATCGCCAAGGCAACCGAGCGGCGAGAGCCTTCTACATCGTCCGCCAGATCAGCCGCAATCGCGCTGATCGACAGCATGTCTTCGGAGGCGTTGGCCAGCAGGGCTTCGGCGTCGATGTCGGGGCATACCGTGAAGAGCCGGGATTTGTTACGGCGTCTCGATGGTTTGTCGCGAGCAGGGGGGAAGTAATGGGCGAAGGCGCGGTCGGCGGCTTCCTTGAGCTTTTCGGCTTCGAGGGGGTCGTCGGAATCGGTATCGGTTTCTGGGGGATTGGGAGTGGCTTTAAACATAGTGAATCTCCAGTAATGATTTTCAGCTGCTCCCTCGGTTCCAGCCGAAGGGGTGGCAGCTGTACGCGGGCTGGAACCCGAGGTGGAGAAAACCCGGTAGACCCGAAGGTCTCCCGCGCACAGCCGCCATAACGGAGTACACACATTAAAGGTGCGCAAGCATACGTCATGAGGGGGCGCTATTGCGCCTTCTACACCTCGGGATTCCAGACCCGGCCGCTGAATTGGCAGCGACCCACAAACGATAAAGCTCAGCGCAAAACCCCACCAGTCAGCGGCTTCCGGCATTGCTGTAGGCGGCGACGCCAGAGTGCGTAGCCTCGCACCCTTCCTGCTTACAAACTTTTAAACACAAAAATCCCAATCGGCTGGCAAAAGTTGAAGATTCCCAAAAAGCGACCTATCCAGACTGTGTGAAAACGCGCTGAAGGCCGGCCCAACAAACGCCCCGACTTGTTCGGGGCGTTTGTTTTGGTGCGGGCGACAGGCGAAAAAAGCCTTTCAGCCCATTAACGCCATCAATTGGCGGGCCCCGAGCACACTAATTGCGCGTTTTAGGTTGTAGGCACTCACTGCCAAGGCCATTTCCGCTCTCGCGCCCTCCAGTTGACGCAACAGGAAGCGAGCATTGCCAAACAGCCATTGCTTCAGGTTGCCGAAGGGGTGCTCAACAATGGATCTTCGGTTGGCCATCATCTGCGGATGGGCCAGCATTCGTTGCTCCATTCGCTCAAAGGCTTCTTCATGGGCGTGGCGTGAGACGTAGCGGCGCTGAGCGCCAGTGCATTGGGATTTGAGCGGGCAGGCGGCGCAGTCGCTGACATCTGCCTGATAGATCCGATCGCCCTTGTGGCGCTGTTTGAGCGTTAACCACTTGCCTGCCGGGCACTGATAACGATCGTGTTCGGCTTCGTAGATAAAGTCTTTGCGCTCAAAAAAGTCCTCACCACCAGGATTGACCGAGCGGTTGGGCGGCACATAAACGGTAATCGCAGCCTCCTCGCAGGCCTGAAACTGCTGGCCGTTGGAGTAGCCGGCATCGGCAGTCACGGTCAGGGCATCTTGTTCCAGCTGTTCTTTGGCGGCTTTAGCCATTGGTTCGAGTTGCTTGCGGTCGTCGCCATCCTGGGTAACCTCATGATGCAGAATCAGGCAATGCTTGGCATCCACGGCGCTCTGCACGTTATAGGACACACGCGGCCCCTTGGGCGTGCGCATCATTCGGGCATCGCTTTCGTGGGTGTTGAACTGCTCCAGGCCCATCGAGTTCATCAGCGCTTGGCAGCTCTGATTGTCCTGCTGGCGAACTTTAAGCTGCACCAGTGCTGTTTTGATCGCGCCGCGATCAATCACCTCTCCCGCATCGAGCCTGTCAGCCTCATCCAGTTCGGCCAGATACTGAGCGATGCGCTTATCCAGTTTTTCTTCCTGACGCTTGAGTTGCTTGAGGTTCATATGGCGCCGCGAGGAAGCGACTGCCTGAAACTTGCTGCCGTCGATGGCCACCAAGTCTCCTGCGATCAGACCGGCCATGCGGCAAAACCGGACGAAGGCACCGCACGTCGCCACAAAGGCGGATTTGTTGTTTTTGCGAAAGTCGGCGATGGTCTTGAAGTCGGGCTTAAGCCGGTTGATCAGCCACATCACTTCGATGTTGCGCTGGCACTCGGCTTCGAGACGCCGCGATGAGCGAATCCGCTGAAAATAGCCATAGAGGTAGAGCTTGAGCTGATCGGCAGGATCATAAGAAGGACGACCTGTGCTTTTGGGCAGCGCTTTATCAAAGCCCAGTTGCACCAGATCCAGCTTGGCGACGTACAGGTCAATAACCCGAACGAGATGATCCTCGGGGATCAGTTCTTCCAGCGAGACCGGGAACAGACTGGTCTGGCTACGGGACTCACCTTGGATGTAAGCCATAACGAAAAATGCTCCGTATCTTTCGATACGGAGCATTTTCTTTGAGCTTTGCGCAGATTGCTAGGTTTTCACACAGTCTGTATCGGTCCTTTTTTGGGACTGATCGGTTTGATCGTTCCAACGCTCTGCGTGGGAATGCAGCCCGGGACGCTCCGCGTCCCATTCAGAGCTGGAACGCGGAGCGTCCCTTGAGGCATTCCCACGCGGAGCGTGGGAACGATCGTTTAGGCGATCATTACCCTGACCGTAACGATCCGTCTCTGTGCTTGATTGATGCCCCCCACCCAACACTCCTAAGGTGACCCCACGACAGCGAACCCGTGGAGTGGTCATGACAACAACAATATCCCCCGACTCGCGATGGACGCGCCGGCGCAGCGAAAAGCAGCGGCGTCTGGCGTTGGTCAAGGATCTGGCCGACGGTGTGGTGTTGCCCACCGACAACATCGTCGCCGCGCTGGAGGCGTTGATCCTGCCCGGCGACCGTGTGGTGCTGGAGGGCAATAACCAGAAGCAGGCGGATTTCCTCTCCCGTTCCCTGGTCAAGGCCGATCCCGCCAAGCTGCACGATCTGCACATGATCATGCCCAGCGTCGGCCGTGCCGAGCACCTGGACCTGTTCGAACGCGGCATTGCCCGCAAACTCGACTTTTCCTTCGCCGGCACCCAAAGCCTGCGCATCAGCCAGCTGCTGGAAGACGGCCTGCTGGAAATCGGCGCGATCCACACCTACATCGAGCTCTATGCGCGGCTGGTGGTCGACCTGATTCCCAACGTCGTGCTCTCGGCCGGTTTCATGGCCGACCGTGCCGGCAACATCTACACCGGCCCCAGCACCGAAGACACCCCGGCCCTCATCGAGCCCGCGGCTTTCAGCGATGGCATCGTTATCGTTCAGGTCAATCAACTGGTGGACGACGTCACCGACCTGCCGCGCGTCGACATCCCCGCGTCCTGGGTCGATTTCGTGGTGGTCGCCGACAAGCCGTTCTACATCGAACCGCTGTTCACCCGCGATCCACGTCACATCAAGCCCGTGCACGTGTTGATGGCGATGATGGCGATCCGCGGCATCTACGAAAAACACAACGTTCAGTCGCTCAATCACGGCATCGGTTTCAACACCGCCGCCATCGAACTGATCCTGCCGACCTACGGCGAATCCCTCGGCCTCAAAGGCAAGATCTGCCGCAACTGGACGCTCAATCCGCACCCGACCTTGATCCCGGCGATTGAAAGCGGCTGGGTCGAAAGCGTGCATTGTTTCGGCACCGAACTGGGCATGGAAAACTACATCGCCGCACGACCTGACGTGTTCTTCACCGGGCGCGATGGCTCGCTGCGTTCCAACCGGATGTTCAGCCAACTGGCCGGGCAATACGCGGTGGACCTGTTCATCGGCGCCACGCTGCAAGTTGACGGTGATGGTCATTCTTCCACCGTAACCCGTGGACGCCTCGCCGGTTTCGGCGGTGCGCCGAACATGGGCCACGACCCACGCGGTCGCCGTCATGGCACGCCAGCCTGGCTCGACATGCGCCACACCGACGGGCCAGAGCCGCTGCTCGAACGCGGTAAAAAACTCGTGGTGCAAATGGTCGAGACGTTCCAGGAGGGCGGCAAACCAACCTTCGTCGAAACCCTCGACGCAGTGGAGGTGGCGAAGAAAAGCGGCATGCCGCTGGCGCCGATCATGATCTACGGCGACGACGTCACCCACCTGCTGACCGAAGAAGGCATCGCCTACCTGTACAAGGCGCGTTCGCTGGAAGAACGCCAGGCGATGATCGCCGCCGTCGCCGGAGTGACCGTCATCGGCCTGCGCCACAACCCCAAAGACACCGCGCGCATGCGCCGCGAAGGCCTGATTGCCTTGCCCGAAGACCTCGGCATCCGCCGCACCGACGCCACACGCGAATTGCTCGCGGCGAAAAGTGTGGCTGACCTGGTGGAGTGGTCCGGTGGCCTCTACAACCCGCCAGCCAAGTTCAGGAGCTGGTAATGCACGCACTTAACCTGCAACCGAAAACCCTGACCCTGGCCGAGCAATTGGCAGACTTGGCGGTGGACGTACTGATCGACGAAGCAGACCTGTCGCCAAAACCGGCGCTGGTCGATCGTCGCGGCAACGGTGCGCATACCGACTTGCACCTGGGGCTGATGCACGCATCGGCGTTGTCGTTGTGGCCGGCCTTTAGAGAAATGGCGGAAGCCGCCATCGAATTCGGCGAAATCGGCTTGCCGCTGCGTGAAGCAGTGGGGCGGATTGGTCGCGAAGGTGAGCACGCCATGCTCGACACCACCGGCGGCATCAACACCCATCGCGGGGCGATCTGGGCCTTGGGGCTGTTGGTCACGGGAGCTGCGCTGGACCCTCAATCCACTGGCGCCAGCAACGTGTCGTTACGCGCTGCACGCCTCGCGTTACTCGACGACCGCCATGCCCCGCGCCCGCTCAGCCATGGCGCTCAAGTCGCCCGGCGTTACGGCGCACGCGGTGCTCGTGAAGAGGCGCAGCTGGGCTTTCCGGCGGTGATCCAGCGTGCACTGCCGCAACTCAAGCGCAGTCGCGCCGCTGGCCACGGCGAGCAGAACGCTCGCCTCGATGCCTTGCTGGCAATCATGACAACGCTGGCCGACACCTGCGTGCTCTATCGCGCCGGTGAGCAAGGCCTGAACACCATGCAACTGGGCGCCCAGGCCGTGCTCGATGCGGGTGGCAGCGCCAGCTTCGCCGGTCGCCGCCGTTTGCATGAGCTGGATGAACAATTAATCGCGTTGAACGCCTCGCCCGGCGGCGCTGCCGACTTGCTCGCAGCCTGCCTGTTTGTCGACCGTATCGAGTCGTGCGACGGCCTCACCCAGGGAGCTTTCTGATGGAAACCTTATCCTTTGAATTCCCCGCCGGCCAACCGCCACGGGGCCGCACGCTAGTGGGCTGTGTCGGCTCGGGCGATCTGGAAGTGCTGATCGAACCGGGTCAGGCCGGCAAGCTGACGATCACCGTGCAAACCTCGGTCAATGGCAGCGAACAACGCTGGGAACATCTGTTTAGGCGGATGTTCGAGGGCCAGACGCCGCCGGCGATGGACATCGATATCCACGATTTCGGCGCGACCCCCGGCGTGGTGCGCTTGCGTCTGGAGCAAGGCTTTGAGGAGATCGGCCATGACTGACAGCGCAGAACTCTTGCAGCCATACCTACAAAGACGCAGCTTCGTCGAACTCGGCGCCCGGCAACGAGCAAGAGCCTTGCTTGACCCTGGCACCTATCGTGAATTGCTCGACCCGTTCCAGCGCGTCATGTCGCCGTGGCTGTCGCGCCAGGGCGTGGTGCCGCAAGCGGACGACGGCGTGGTCATCGCCAAGGGCAGCATCGGTGGATTGCCGGTGGTGATCGCGGCCATTGAAGGTGCCTTTCAGGGTGGCAGCCTTGGCGAAGTCGGCGGAGCGAAGATGGCGGGCGCGCTGGAGCTGGCCGCCGATGACAACCGCAACGGCATTCCAACCCGCGCCGTGTTGCTGCTGGAAACCGGTGGGGTGCGTTTGCAGGAAGCCAACCTCGGGCTGGCGGCGATTGCCGATATTCATGCGGCCATTGTCGATCTGCGCCAATACCAACCGGTGATTGGTGTGGTGGCCGGCAGCGTCGGCTGCTTTGGCGGGATGTCGATTGCCGCCGGGTTGTGCAGCTATTTGCTGGTGACCCAGGAAGCGCGCCTTGGCCTGAATGGTCCGCAAGTGATCGAACAGGAAGCGGGCCTTGAGGAGTACGACTCCCGTGACCGGCCATTCATCTGGAGCCTGACCGGTGGCGAGCAACGGTTCGCCAGTGGTTTGGTGGATCGTTATGTCGCCGATGATGTGGCGCAGATTCAGCAGCAGGTGAGTGAATTGCTGCAGCAAGGTTTGCCTGCGCAACAACGCAGCCGTCAGGCCGATCTGTTCCTGCAGCGGTTGGCCCGCCTCGATGCCGGGCCGCAAATCGAAGCGGCGACGGTTCGCGATCTGTACCAAGGAGAACGCTCATGAGTTCGTATTCCCTGAGAGGGTTGCACTGGTTCAACGCCTTGAGTGCAGGCGCCAAACCGGTTGAGGGTTTGCCGGCTTCGTTGAAAGTGGCCGATGGTGTGTTGGGTAGTCAGCCGGCGCGGTTTATTGCGGTGGTGGCTGATCCGGACAACCGTTTTGTCCGCGCTCGCAACGGTGAAGTGGGTTTGCTCGAAGGCTGGGGCTTGGCCAAAGCCGTGGATGAAGTGATCGCCGCTGACCGTGACAAACCACACAAGCGTGCCTTGATCGCCATCGTCGATGTACCGAGTCAGGCGTACGGTCGGCGCGAAGAAGCGCTCGGGATTCATCAGGCCTTGGCCGGGGCGGCGGACAGTTATGCCCGCGCTCGATTGGCCGGCCATGCGGTGATCGGTTTGCTGGTGGGCAAGGCGATGTCCGGGGCGTTTCTGGCCCACGGTTATCAGGCCAACCGCCTGATTGCGTTGCGTGATCCGGGGGTGATGGTGCATGCCATGGGCAAGGCCTCGGCGGCCCGAGTGACGTTGCGCAGTGTCGAAGAACTGGAGACGTTGGCGGCCAGCGTGCCGCCCATGGCGTATGACATCGACAGTTACGCCAGCCTTGGATTGCTCTGGGAAACCTTGTCGGTGGAGCAGATCGAACAACCCACGGCGGCGGACCTTACACGGGTGACGGAATGCCTGAGCCTGGCCATCGAGGATGTCGCCGCCAAGGGACGCGACTTGAGCAGCCGCTTGGGCGCGACCCATCGCGCCGCCTCCAGCCAGGTTCGCCAACTGCTGAGAGCACAGTGGTGAATACGCTCCTGGCCCACGACTTGCTCTGGGGGATGACGCCAGAGCAGTTGCCTGCGGATGCGCCTGCGTGGGTGGTCGAGTCGATTTGCGCGGGTCAGCCGGTAGTGGTTCGGCGCGCGATGACGGCGCCGGATCACATCGCGGTCGGGGTGCGTGGGCGTTTGCGCGAGCAGCGTTATGCAACGTCGATGGCAATCACGGCGATTTCGCGTCGGGTCAGGCCGGAAGACCTCAGTCATGTCGAGTCGACTCGCGATCTGCCGGCGCTGCGAGCACTGGCGCAACTGCGGCCGATGCTCGACGCCTGCGGTTGGATATGGGGTATCAGCGGCAGCGCCGGTTTCGAATTGGCCAGCGGTTTTTCCGCGCTGCATGAGCGCAGCGATCTCGATTTGATTCTGCGCACACCGCAGCCGCTGAGCCGTACTCAAGCGCAGGCGTTAGTGACGGTTCTCGACACCGCTGAGTGTCGGGTGGACATGCAATTGCAGACACCGTTTGGCGCCGTCGCACTCCGCGAATGGGCCCGGTCTTCGTCACAGATCTTGCTGAAAAGCGACCGGGTTGCCTGTTTGGTCGGCAACCCCTGGAACCCTCAGGAGCAAGCAGCGTGAGCAGTTTGCTGGTGTTCCCCGGTCAGGGCGCGCAACAGCCGGGCATGCTGCAGCGCTTGCCTCGGGACGTGTTGAACGAGGCGAGTGATGTGCTGGGCGAGGACGTTCTGCTGCTCGATGGCGCCGAGGCATTGAGGTCGACGAGGGCGGTTCAGCTTTGCCTGTTGATCGCAGGCGTCGCGGCGGCACGACAATTGTCGATGAAGCCCGATTACGTGGCCGGGTTATCCATTGGCGCTTACCCGGCAGCGGTGGTCGCGGGTGCCTTGAGTTTCAGCGATGCGCTGCATCTGGTCAGCTTGCGCGGTGAACTGATGCAACAGGCTTATCCACAGGGCTATGGCATGACCGCGATCATCGGTCTGGATTTATCCACCGTGGAAAAACTGCTGGCGCAGGTTCACAGCATCGACACACCGGTTTACCTGGCCAACATCAACGCCGATAACCAGGTGGTGATAGCCGGCAGCGACGAGGCAATGAAAGCAGTGGCGGCGTTGGCGAAAGGTCACGGTGCCGGTCTGGCCAAACGGTTGGCAGTGAGCGTGCCTTCGCACTGCCCGCTGCTGGATGGTCCGGCAAAAATTCTGGCGCAAGCATTCGCCAAGGTGTCATTGAAAACGCCGACCTTGGGCTACCTCAGTGGCAGTCGTGCCCGCCCCATCATCAATGCCGACGCCTTGCGCGATGACCTCGCGTTCAACATGTGCCGTGTCGTTGATTGGCGCGGCACGGTACAAAGCGCCTATGAGCGCGGCGTACGACTTCAGATCGAACTGCCGCCCGGTGCGGTGCTGACCGGGCTGGCGCGCCGGGTGTTCGAGCAAGGCACCGTGATTGCCTTCGACGGTGCGCGGCTCGATACCTTGCAGGCGCTGTTGCGTGAGGAGGGAAGCCGCCAACCCTAGACCTCCGACTCAGGCCTTCGAACAACAAAAACAACATTCGACGATGCATTTTGAGGACTACAACAATGATTATTTACGGTGTGGCGCTGTTGGCGATTTGTACGCTGGCAGGGGTGATCATGGGTGACGCGCTTGGCGTGTTACTGGGCGTCAAATCCAACGTCGGCGGGGTCGGGATCGCGATGATCCTGCTGATCTGCGCGCGGTTGTGGATGCAGAAGCGCGGTGGCATGACCAAGGATTGCGAGATGGGCGTCGGCTTCTGGGGCGCCATGTACATTCCGGTGGTGGTCGCGATGGCCGCGCAACAGAACGTGGTGACAGCCCTGCATGGCGGACCGGTGGCGGTGCTCGCGGCGATTGGTTCAGTGGTGATCTGCGGCTGCACCATTGCGCTGATCAGCCGGACCCACAAAGGCGAACCCTTGCCCGATGAACCGGCGGAAGTTACCCCGGTCGGCACACCAGTAGGAGGTCGCTGATATGTGGGAACTCATTGATAAAGGCTTGACCGCTAATGGTCTGGTGACCGCGTTTGCCTTTGTAGGCGTGATCATGTGGGTGTCGGTTGTCTTGTCGAAGCGTCTGACATTCGGACGAATTCACGGCTCGGCCATTGCCATCGTCATCGGGCTGGTCCTGGCCTGGGTCGGCGGCACCCTGACCGGCGGGCAAAAAGGCCTGGCGGACCTGACGTTGTTTTCCGGCATTGGTCTGATGGGCGGCGCCATGCTGCGAGACTTTGCGATCGTCGCCACGGCATTCGAAGTGCAAGCAACCGAAGCGAAAAAGGCTGGTTTGATCGGCGTGATTGCGCTGCTTCTGGGCACGATCTTGCCTTTCATTGTCGGCGCGAGCATGGCTTGGGTGTTTGGTTATCGTGATGCGATCAGCATGACCACCATCGGTGCGGGCGCTGTGACGTACATCGTTGGGCCGGTGACCGGGGCGGCAATTGGTGCAAGTTCCGACGTGGTGGCGTTGTCGATTGCCACCGGGTTGATCAAGGCGATTCTGGTGATGGTCGGCACACCCATGGCCGCACGCTGGATGGGGTTGGATAACCCGCGTTCGGCAATGGTGTTCGGCGGGTTGGCCGGGACGGTCAGCGGGGTGACCGCAGGCTTGGCCGCGACGGATCGGCGGTTGGTGCCTTACGGGGCGTTGACGGCGACGTTCCACACCGGGCTCGGCTGCTTGCTGGGGCCATCGCTGCTGTACTTCATTGTTCGCGCGATTGTCGGTTAGTGATCGTTCCCACGCTCCGCGTGGGAATGCAGCCCGGGACGCTCCGCGTCCCAAAGCGGACGCAGAGCGTCCATTGATTCATTCCCACGCAGAGCGTGGGAACGATCATTGGGTGGCTTGGCGGTTGGCATACATCCGGCACTCCGCCAACAACGCCAGCAAATTCGGGTCGCGCTCCTTGGCCTTCAAAAACACCACCCCGATGTGCTGCTGCAGCCGGTACTTTTCCTGCAAGGGGATCAGCTTCACCCGGTTCTCGTACACCGCTGCAATCCGGCCTGGCAGCAACGCATAACCCACCCCTGAACTGACCATGCTCAGCAGGGTGAAGATGTCGTTGACCTGCATCGCCACCTTCGGCTCGAACCCCGCCTGCTTGAACACCCGATTACCGTCCTGGTGCGTGGCAAAGCCTTGGGTCAGCGTAATGAATGTCTCGTCGCGCACTTCGGCCAGATCAACTTCCGTGCGCTGGGCGAACTTTGAATCCGCCGGCGTGGCGAGAAAGATGTCGTCGGAAAACAGCGGGATCTGCTCGCAGTCCGGGTCGTTGACGCTCTCGTCCAGCGACACCAGGATCGCGTCGACTTCCATGTTCTTGAGCTTGTACAGCAGGTCAAAGTTCGAGCCGAGGATCAGGTCGATGTTGAGTTCGCTGCGGCGGATTTTCAGGCCCATGATCAGCTGCGGCACGGTCTTCACCGTCAGTGAATACAGCGAGCCGAGCTTGAAGCGTTCAGCGGAAAAACCGGCGGCTTCGCGGGTCAGGCGCACGGTTTCGACCACGTCCTGAATCAGTTTCTGCGCTCTTTCTTCGAGCACGTAAGCGCTTTCCAGTGGCGTCAGGTTACGGCCTTCATGTTTGAACAGCGGGCAGCGCAAGGCACTTTCCAGGGAATGGATCGCCCTGTGTACGCTGACGTTACTGGTCTGCAACTCGGCGGCGGCGCGAGCCAGATTGCCGGTGCGCATGAAGGCCAGGAACACCTCGAGCTTTTTCAGGGTCAATTCTTCGTCGATCAGCATGGCCCGGACTCTTATTCGAATGGCTCGATTGTGCACGCATGCGATGTTTTGTAGCAGCTATGTAGGAGCCGTGTAGGAGCTGTCGAGTGAAACGAGGCTGCGAATTTCTGACCACAACCTCGTTCCACTCGACAGCCCCCACAGTTTGCGCGATGTTGCATCAAATTTTGAGGTGAGCAACGCATGTACCACGGGGAACGATTGAACGCCTGGACGCATTTGGTCGGGGCGGTGGCGGCAACGGTTGGTGTGGTGTGGATGCTGGTGATCGCCAGCATGGACGGCAGCCCATGGAAAATCGTCAGCGTGGCGATTTACGGTTTCACTTTGTTGGTGCTGTACAGCGCCTCGACTGTTTATCACAGCGTGCGCGGGCGCAAGAAAGCGATCATGCAGAAGGTCGATCACTTTTCGATCTATTTGCTGATTGCCGGCAGCTACACACCGTTCTGCCTGGTGACCCTGCGCGGGCCTTGGGGCTGGACGTTGTTCGGGATTGTCTGGGGGCTGGCGCTGATCGGCATCCTGCAAGAGATAAAACCGCGGTCGGAAGCGCGGATTCTGTCGATCGTGATCTACGCGGTGATGGGCTGGATCGTGCTGGTGGCGGTCAAGCCTTTGCTGGCTGCGTTGGGCAGTGCGGGGTTTGCCTGGCTGGCGGCGGGCGGGGTGTTGTACACCGTGGGGATTATCTTTTTCGCCCTCGATCATCGGCTGCGGCATGCCCATGGGATCTGGCATTTGTTTGTGATTGCCGGGAGCTTGCTGCACTTTGTGGCGATTTTCTTTTATGTCCTTTAGACCGCGTCGTGGCCATTCGCGAGCAGGCTCGCTCCTACATTGAAATGCATTTCAATGTAGGAGCGAGCCTGCTCGCAAAAGGGCCCTAGAAATCACCCCAAAGCTGTTGAGCCACCGCCAACGCAACCACCGGCGCGGTCTCAGTGCGCAACACCCGAGGACCGAGGCGGGCGGCATGGAACCCGGCCGATTTAGCCTGATCGACTTCAGCGTCGGACAACCCGCCTTCCGGGCCGATCAGAAACGCCAGCGTCGCAGGCTTGGCATGACTCACCAACGGCTCAGCCACCGGATGCAGGACCAGTTTCAACTCGGCGTCTGTCTGCTTCAGCCAATCCGCCAACAACACCGGCGGATGAATCACCGGCACCCGCGACCGTCCACATTGCTCGCACGCACTGATCGCCACTTGGCGCCAGTGCATCAGGCGCTTGTCGGCGCGCTCGTCTTTAAGGCGGACTTCGCAGCGATCGCTGAAGATCGGGGTGATTTCGGTCACGCCCAGTTCTGTCGCTTTCTGGATGGCCCAGTCCATGCGCTCGCCACGGGACAAGCCCTGGCCCAGATGGATCGCCAGCGGCGATTCAACCTGGCCGGCGAAGCTTTCGTCGATCTGCACCACCACGCGCTTCTTGCCGACTTCTACCAGCGTGGCGCGAAACTCATGGCCCGAGCCGTCGAACAGCTGCAACGCATCACCCTCGGCCATGCGCAGCACGCGGCTGATGTAATGGGCCTGGGCTTCGGGCAACTCATGCTCGCCGGTGCTCAGGGGGGCGTCGATAAAGAAGCGGGACAGTCTCATGCGGGTTCTCTTTAATTTGATCGTTCCCACGCTCTGCGTGGGAATGCCTCACCGGACGCTCCGCGTCCGCTTTTGGGACGCAGAGCGTCCCCGGCTGCATTCCCACGCGGAGCATGGGAACGAGCGTCGTTCAATCAGCCTGGATCGCGGAAGCCGGGGTGGAAGTCTTTCGGCACCGCCACGCTGACGCTGTTGCGCGTGGCGATGTCGATGCCTTCGCTGGCGACTTCCGCCAGAAAGTCGATCTGCTCCGGTGTAATCACGTACGGCGGCAGGAAATACACCACGCTGCCCAAAGGACGAAGTAAAGCACCCCGTTCCAATGCATGCTGGAACACCTTCAAGCCGCGACGTTCCTGCCACGGGTAAGCTTCTTTCGTAGCCTTGTCCTTGACCATTTCGATGGCCAGCACCATGCCGGTCTGGCGCACTTCCGAGACGTTCGGATGGTCGACGAGATGCGCGGTGGAGGAGGCCATGCGCTGCGCCAGGGCCTTGTTGTTCTCGATGACGTTGTCTTCTTCGAAGATGTCCAGCGTTGCCAGGGCTGCCGCGCACGCCAGCGGATTGCCGGTGTAGCTGTGCGAGTGCAGGAAGGCGCGCAGGGTCGGGTAGTCGTCGTAGAAGGCGCTGTAGACGTCTTCGGTCGTCACGCAGGCCGCCAGCGGCAGGTAACCGCCAGTCAGGGCCTTGGACAGGCACAGGAAATCGGGGCGGATGCCCGCCTTTTCGCAGGCGAACATTGTGCCGGTGCGGCCGAAGCCGACGGCGATCTCATCGTGGATCAAGTGCACGCCATAGCGGTCGCAGGCGTCGCGCAGCAGTTTGAGGTACACCGGGTGGTACATGCGCATGCCACCAGCGCCCTGAATCAGCGGCTCGACGATGACTGCCGCGACAGTGTCATGATTCTCTGCCAGGGTCTGTTCCATGGCCGCGAACATGTTGCGCGAATGTTCTTCCCAGCTCATGCCTTCCGGGCGCAGGTAGCAATCGGGGCTCGGCACCTTGATGGTGTCCAGCAGCAGGGCCTTGTAGGTTTCGGTGAACAGCGGCACGTCGCCCACCGACATCGCCGCCATGGTTTCGCCATGGTAGCTGTTGGTCAGGGTGACGAAGCGCTTCTTGTTCGGCTGGCCGCGATTGAGCCAGTAGTGAAAGCTCATTTTCAGCGCGACTTCGATGCAGGACGAACCGTTATCGGCGTAGAAGCACCGGGTCAGGCCTTCCGGCGTCATCTTCACTAGGCGCTCGGACAACTCGATCACCGGTTGATGGCTGAAGCCGGCGAGGATCACATGCTCCAGTTGATCGACCTGGTCCTTGATGCGCTGGTTGATGCGCGGATTGGCATGGCCGAACACGTTGACCCACCAGGAGCTGACCGCGTCGAGGTAGCGCTTGCCTTCAAAGTCTTCCAGCCAAACGCCTTCACCGCGCTTGATCGGGATCAGCGGCAGTTGTTCGTGGTCTTTCATTTGGGTGCAGGGATGCCACAACACCGCGAGATCGCGTTCCATCCACTGTTTATTCAGGCCCATTTTCTGTCTCCTGGAGGCTACCCGTGACGTAGGCGGGTAAACAATCGCGCAAGCCTATGCAATGCGTCGCGCCGGGACAACCCATTGTGTCGATTGAGCTACTTTGTATGGGCCGATAGACGTTGCTGGCGGGCGTCTGAAGCCTGACGTATCCTTCGCGGTTCTTGGAGTCGACTGACTCGTAAAACTGCATTTTTCTCATGATTTCCGGAGTTCGCTGAATGTCTGTCGGTTGGCTGCGCGCCTGTGCGCTGGTGATGTTGGGGCTGTTCAGCGTGTCTGCGCTGGCCAAGGATAAAACCGCGATCGTGATCGGCGGCGGGCTGTCCGGCCTGACCGCGGCTTACGAACTGCAGAACAAAGGCTGGCAGGTCACGTTGCTGGAAGCCAAATCGAGCCTGGGCGGTCGCTCCGGGATGGCCACCAGCGAGTGGATCGGCAACGACAAGGCCCAGCCGGTGCTGAACAAGTACGTGTCGACCTTCAAGCTGAGCACCACGCCGGCCCCTGAATTCGTGCGCACCCCAAGCTACCTGATCGATGGCGAGTACTTCTCGGCCGCTGATCTGACGACCAAGCAACCGACCACCGCCGACGCGATCAAGCGCTACGAAAAGACCCTGGACGATCTGGCGCGCTCGATTGACGACCCGCTGAACCCGCTCGCTACCAACACGCTGCAATCGCTGGATTCGATCACCGTGTCCAACTGGCTCGACAAGCAGAACCTGCCGGCCACTGCGCGTCAGTTGATCAACCAGCAGATTCGTAGCCGCTACGACGAACCTTCGCGTCTGTCTCTGCTGTACTTCGCACAGCAAAGCCGTGTCTACCGTGGCATTTCCGATCGTGACCTGCGCGCTTCGCGATTGGTCGGCGGCAGCCCGGTGCTGGCCCAGGCGTTCGTCAAGCAACTGAAAACCATCAAGACCAACTCCCCGGTCTCGGCAATCATTCAGGACAAGGACGGCGTCACCGTCAAAGTCGACAACGTCGGGTATCAGGCTGACTACGTGGTGCTGGCCGTGCCGCTGCGCGCGCTGAACAAGATCCAGATGACCCCGGCGCTGGACGCCCAGCACCTGGGCGCGATCAAAGGCACCAACTACGGTTGGCGCGACCAGATCATGCTCAAGTTCAAGACACCTGTGTGGGAACCCAAGGCGCGCATGTCCGGCGAAGTCTTCAGCAACACCGGGCTGGGCATGCTGTGGATCGAGCCTGCCTTGAAGGGCGGCGCCAACGTAGTGATTAACCTGTCCGGCGACAACGCGCGGGTGATGCAGGCGTTCGGCGACAAACAGATGGTCGATCAGGTGTTGATCCGTCTGCACACGTTCTATCCACAAGCGCGTGGTTCGTTCACCGGTTATGAAATCCGTCGCTACAGCACCGACCCATCGACCGGCGGTGCCTACCTGGCCTTCGGTCCAGGCCAGATCAGCAAGTTCTGGCGTCTGTGGGAACGTCCGATTCAGCGTGTAGCCTTCGCAGGCGAACACACCGACACCTTGTACCCGGGCACTCTGGAAGGCGCATTGCGCACTGGCCAGCGCGCAGCCAGTCAGGTAGAAGACCTGGCGGCGGGCAAGTCGTTTGAACCGGCTAAAGTGGGCCCGGCAGCAACTGCGGCGGCGGCCGGCGCCGTGGCGGCGAAGAAAGGCAACTTCTTCAGCAACCTGTTCGGCGGTTCGGATGACGACAAGAAGCCAGAGCCGGTCAAGGCGCCTGAACCTGTCGCTCCACCAGCACCGACCCTAGCACCGGTCGTTGCACCGGCACCGGTTGAAGCACCGAAGCCTGCAACACCCGTGAAAGCCGAACCCGCCAAAAAGGCGCCGGCCAAAGCTCCGGCGAAGAAACCGACAGCCAAACCCGAAACCAAAAAGGCTCCGGCGAAGAAAGCAGAGACCGCGAAGAAGCCAGCGGCCAAGCCCGCTACGACTCCGGTAGCGGATGCCAAGACGCAGTAAGCGTCGGGATTAAAAAAACGCGGCAGCAATGTCGCGTTTTTTTATGCCTGTAGAAAACCAAGGCCAGGAGTCGAATAAACACCGGGGGGCAGGTGTTCTTTAGTTGGACTTCATTTTTTCTCACACATTGGTCTTTAATCTTTCCTTAACACGCCTATTTCAAGCTCTTGATCGTATTTCTCGATATTTCAAAGCGAAATTTTCGGCTTTAATTCGATAGATAACTCGATAGTCTTGGGCCAGAACTTACAGGGACTTGGCAATGCAACTACGAAACTCTATCTCTCGCTACGGCTGGGTCAGCATCTTCATGCACTGGGGTGTAGCGCTGGCAGTGTTCGGTTTGTTCGGTCTGGGTCTGTGGATGGTCGATCTCGGCTACTACGACCCTTGGCGCAAGGCAGGACCGGATCTGCACAGGAGCATCGGTCTGATCCTGCTGGGTGTCATGGTGTTGCGTGTGTTGTGGCGCTTCATCAGCCCACCGCCGCCAACGCTGACCAGCTACAGCCGCATGACGCGCCTCGGCGCCATGTTCGGGCATGCTTTTCTGTATCTCTGTCTGTTCGCTGTGATGATTGCCGGTTACCTGATTTCCACCGCAGAGGGTGTCGGGATTCCGGTGTTTGACTGGTTTGAAGTGCCTGCACTGGTTTCCGGACTACCGGACCAGGCAGATAACGCGGGTGCGATTCATCTCTACCTGGCGTGGGCGCTGGTGATTTTTTCCGGTCTCCATGCGTTGGCAGCATTGAAACACCACTTTATCGACCGTGATGTGACCCTCAAACGAATGCTGGGCCGCAAGGCCTGAAGTTCAACTTACCCCCCAAGGAATACAAGACATGTTGAAAAAGACGCTCGCCGCTTTGGCAATCGGTTCCGCCCTGCTGTCCGCTAACGTGATGGCAGCTGACTACACCGTCGACAAAGAAGGCCAGCACGCCTTCGTTGACTTCAAGATCAGTCACCTGGGTTACAGCTTCATCACCGGCACTTTCAAGGACATCGACGGCAAGTTCAGCTTCGATGCTGCCAAGCCGGAAGACAGCAAGATCGAGTTCAACGTCAACACTGCGAGCGTTTTCACCAACAATGCCGAGCGTGACAAGCACATCTCCAGCAAAGACTTCCTGAACGCCAGCAAAGCCACGTTTGTTTCCACCAGCGTAAAATCCACCGGTAAAAACGCCGCTGGCAAAGACACTGCTGACGTGGCTGGTGATCTGACAATCCTCGGTGTGACCAAGCCAATCGTGGTCAAGGCTACTTTCCTGGGTGAAGGCAAGGATCCATGGGGCGGCTACCGTGCAGGCTTTGAGGGTACTTTCAGCCTCAAGCGTTCCGATTTCGGCAAGCAAAAAGACTTGGGCCCATCGTCCGATGCGGTTGAGATGTACGTGACCTTTGAAGGTGTGAAAGCGAAGTAATGCTGAGACCGTAGGAGCCGAGCTTGCTCGCGATAGCGCAATTGGCAACACCTGCAAAACCGAGGTGAACCCATCGCGGGCAAGCCTTGCTCCTACAGGTTTACGTTAGTGCATAAAAAATGCCCCTGATCGCGAGATCAGGGGCATTTTTTTATGGCAGGAAAAACTTAGCGGTTGCGGGTCAGCAATGCTGGTTTTTCGCCACGCGGACGGCCTGGCAGTTGATCAAGTTGCTCAGGAGTCGGGAAACGATCGGTTTTCGACTCCTTGTGAATGATCTTCGGCGCGGGACCGCGCGGGTTCTGCACGGCCGGTTCCGAACGCGGCTGATCGTCACGAGCGGGACGACGGTTGCGACCTTCTTCACGACGGGCCTGACCGTCACGTGGAGCGCCGCTGCGTGGACCGCTGCGCTTGGCTGGCGGCGTGCCGGTGGTGGCGCCGTCGCTGCTGCGCGGACCGCTTTGGCGACCCTGAGGCTTGCCGCCGGTACGCGGAGCAGCTGCGCCAGCGGCCGAACCCTGTGCCGGAGCACCCGGACGGCGGCCACGACCCTGAGCCGGTTTGGCTTGAGGAACGTAATCGACGCGGTTACCAAAGTTATCGATATCGTCGTCCAGGAACTCGTCTGGGGCACGGTCAGCCGAGGCAGCGCGTGGCGCCGGACGCTGTTGTTCGCGCGCCGGGGTGCCTTCGCGTGGCTTGTGTTCACGTGCCGGGCGATCACCGCGGGCCGTGGCGGCAGGTTTTTCCTTGCCGCCCTTGTCCTTGCCCTTGTCTTTACGACCGCCACCACCGCCGGTGCCGTTCGGGCCGTCGCCGCGCGGGCCACGTGGGTTGCGCGGGTTACGCACATCCGGACGCTCACGGACTTCAGGTTTCTCGGCTTCTACAGCGCTGGAGTCGAAGCCCATCAGGTCGCCGTCGGCGATTTTCTGCTTGGTCATGCGCTCGATGCTTTTGAGCAATTTCTCTTCGTCGGGCGCGACCAGCGAAATCGCTTCGCCCGAACGACCGGCACGGCCAGTACGGCCAATGCGGTGAACGTAGTCTTCGTCGACGTTCGGCAGTTCGAAGTTGACCACGTGGGGCAACTGGTCGATGTCCAGGCCACGCGCCGCGATGTCGGTGGCTACCAGGATGCGCACTTCACCGGCCTTGAAGTCGGCCAGGGCTTTGGTGCGAGCGTTCTGGCTCTTGTTACCGTGGATCGCGACAGCGCTGAGGCCGTGTTTGTCCAGGTACTCGGCCAGGCGGTTGGCGCCGTGCTTGGTGCGGGTGAACACCAGCACCTGTTCCCAGGCGCCATTGGTGATCAGGTGGGCCAGCAACGAGCGCTTGTGGCTGGCAGCCAGGCGGAACACACGCTGTTCGATACGCTCGACCGTGGTGTTCGGCGGCGTGACTTCAATGCGTTCCGGGTTGTGCAGCAGCTTGCCGGCGAGGTCGGTGATGTCCTTGGAGAACGTCGCCGAGAACAGCAGGTTCTGCCGTTTGGCCGGCAGGCGGGCCAAAACCTTCTTCACGTCATGGACAAAGCCCATGTCGAGCATGCGGTCGGCTTCGTCCAGCACGAGGATTTCCACGTGGGACAAATCGACGCTGCCTTGGCCGGCGAGGTCGAGCAAGCGGCCAGGGCAGGCCACCAGCACGTCAACACCGCGAGACATGGCCTGAACCTGCGGGTTCATGCCGACGCCGCCGAAGATGCAGGCGCTGACGAACTTCAGGTCACGGGCATAGAGCTTGAAGCTCTCGTGTACTTGAGCCGCGAGTTCGCGAGTCGGGGTCAGGACCAGTACGCGCGGTTGGCGCGGGCCGTGACGCTGGGATTTGTCCGGGTGACCGTTGGGGAACAACCGCTCCAGAATCGGAAGGGCGAAGCCGCCGGTTTTACCAGTACCTGTCTGAGCCGCGACCATCAGGTCGCGACCTTGCAACACGGCGGGAATAGCCCGCTGTTGCACCGGAGTAGGCTCGGTATAGCCCGCTGCCTCGATGGCGCGGACTAAAGCCTCGGAGAGACCGAGGGAAGCAAAGGACATGAGTAATCCTGTTTTAGTTAGGGCTTGGCCCAATGGGAGTCTTGCCTGGCGCGAATAGCGTTTAAGAGGAACGCAATCCCGTCCGGTCCTGCTGGAACTCAAAAGCTCGTCTGGAGTGCTCGCGCGGGCCGAAAGCTGCGCTGTAGCGGGGTCGAGATGCCTTGAACAAGTCCGAGCGTCCGGGCGTGAGCCTGGCGGGAACGCCGGAGTATAACAGAGCAATCACTGCGCGCCGCTTTCCTGCTGCTCAACGGTTTTTATAGGGTTCGCGTTGGCGGTGTCGGTGTTAAGGGCGGCACCGGGTTGCGCTCCGTATCGGGCGCTCAGTTCCGCGTAGGCGGGCTCGCGCTTGAAGCGCTTGAGTTCGGCGCCGAAACGCTGCACCAGCAAATCCATGCCGGCATTGCGACGTACCGCCAGAAACTGACTCTGGTGGCTGATGACGGTAGGATTTTCGGTGATCCTGTCGCGAATGCCCAATTCATCGAGCAAATGCTGGCCGACCCGGCGATCAGTGATCAGCAGGTCGATCCTCCCCCGTACCAGCTTGCCGAAATTAGCTTCATGGGTGGGCGCCGGTTCACGGATGAACAGCGGCGAGTCGCTGAAATCCTTGCTGTAGAGGTAGCCCGGTGAGGTGCCGATGGTCAGGCCTTTCAGATCGCTCAAGGTGCGAAACGGGTGGGGCCGCTGATTGGCGTAGAACATCACGAACTCGACTTCCGAGAGCGGTTCAACGGGATAGAGCAGGGTCGCGTCACGTTCGGCACTGTGGAAAATATCCAGCGCGCCATCGGCCTGACCGGTTTCAAGCATCGACAGGCAGCGTTTCCACGGCAGGAACTGCCAGTCAACTTCGATCCCCAGGCGTTTGAAGACGATGGCTGTGGTTTCGTAATCCAGCCCCAGGAATTTGCCATTTTCCTCATAGACATAAGGCGCCCACGGTTCGGTGACAATGCGCAGCTTCTCGCCTTGGGCGGCAAAGCTCAGGCAAGTAAAAAGCAGAACTGTCAGAAATCGCGAAATCAGGGGCATGGCGTGAGATTACGACGAGAAACCATAAAGAGCCAGAAACTGGATCCGAAAGCTCTGGCACAAAGTAAATCCCATAAAAAAGGCCCTGGATTTCTCCAGAGCCTTTTCATGATGTTGCACTGTTTCAGCGCGGCAACTTCAGGTTGTTCCACACCGCCAGACTCGCTTCAGCCTGGTTCAGTGTGTAGAAGTGCAGGCCGGGTGCGCCACCTTGCAGCAGGCGTTCGCACATCTCGGTGATGACTTGTTCACCAAAGCCTTGAATGCTTTGGGTGTCGTCGCCGTAGGCTTCCAGCTGTTTGCGGATCCAGCGCGGGATTTCCGCACCGCAGGCGTCAGAGAAGCGCGCCAGTTTGCTGTAGTTGGTGATCGGCATGATCCCCGGCACGATCGGGATGTTCACGCCCATCGCCCGTACACGCTCGACAAAGTAGAAGTAGCTGTCGGCGTTGAAGAAGTACTGGGTGATCGCACTGTCGGCACCGGCGTTAGCCTTGCGCACGAAGTTTGCGATGTCGTCTTCGAAATTGCGCGCTTGCGGGTGCATTTCCGGGTAGGCGGCGACTTCGATGTGGAAATGATCGCCGGTTTCTTCACGAATGAACTCGACCAGGTCATTGGCGTGGCGCATTTCACCGCTGGCCATGCCCATGCCCGAAGGCAGGTCACCGCGCAGGGCAACGATACGCTTGATGCCGGCGGCCTTGTATTGGGCCAGCAGGCCGCGCAAGTCGTCCTTGCTGTCGCCTACGCAAGACAGATGCGGTGCGGCAGGAACTTTGACTTCGCTTTCGAGCTGCAACACGGTGTTGAGGGTGCGATCACGAGTCGAACCGCCAGCGCCATAGGTGCAGGAGAAGAAATCGGGGTTGTAGGTGGCCAGCTGACGAGCAGTGGCGATCAGCTTTTCATGCCCAGCATCGGTCTTCGTAGGGAAGAACTCGAAGCTGTAGCGACGATCTTGGGACATGGAGGAAACCTCCAGCTACAAACCGCAAACCACAAGCTGCAAGAGAAGCGGAGGTGCGCTCGTCTCTTGTGCCTGGAACTTGCTGCCTGACACTGTTTTGGCAAATTGGGGCAAAGCGGCGGGCTTCGCGCGGCAAGCTCGGCTTTTGGCCTTTGCTTGCCGCTTGAAGCTCACAACTTGCAGTTGCTCTTAGTAGCGGTAAGCGTGCGGCTTGAACGGACCTTCGACGGTCACGCCGATGTAGTCGGCCTGGGTCTTGGTCAGTTGAGTCACAACACCGCCGAAACCGCGGACCATTTCCAGGGCCACTTCTTCGTCGAGCTTCTTCGGCAGTACTTCAACGGTCAGGCGCTCGGCTTTCTGGGCAGGCGACAGGTCGGCGTATTTCTGGCCGAACAGGAAGATCTGAGCCAGAACCTGGTTGGCGAACGAACCGTCCATGATGCGGCTTGGGTGACCGGTAGCGTTACCCAGGTTAACCAGACGGCCTTCGGCCAGCAGGATCAGGTAGTCATCGTTCTGGGCGTCGAACGCGCCCGGGCCGGTGCGGTGGATTTTGTGAACCTGTGGCTTCACTTCTTCCCATGCCCAGTTCTTGCGCATGAAAGCGGTGTCGATTTCGTTGTCGAAGTGACCGATGTTGCAGACTACGGCGCGCTTCTTCAGGGCTTTGAGCATGTTCGAGTCGCAAACATTGACGTTGCCGGTGGTGGTCACGATCAGGTCGATCTTGCCCAGCAGCGCTTTGTCGATGCTCGCTTCGGTACCGTTGTTGATACCGTCGATGAACGGCGAAACCAGTTCGAAACCGTCCATGCAAGCTTGCATGGCGCAGATCGGGTCGACCTCGGACACTTTAACGATCATGCCTTCCTGACGCAGGGACTGAGCAGAGCCCTTGCCCACGTCACCGTAACCGATGACCAGCGCTTGCTTGCCGGACAACAGGTGGTCGGTACCGCGCTTGATCGCGTCGTTCAGGCTGTGACGGCAGCCGTACTTGTTGTCGTTCTTGCTCTTGGTCACCGAGTCGTTGACGTTGATGGCCGGGATTTTCAGCTCGCCCTTGGCCAGCATGTCCAGCAGGCGGTGAACGCCGGTGGTGGTTTCTTCGGTCACGCCGTGGACGCGGTCGAGGATCGCCGGGTATTTCTTGTGCAGCAGCTCGGTCAGGTCGCCGCCGTCGTCGAGGATCATGTTGGCATCCCAAGGCGCGCCATCTTTGAGGATGGTTTGCTCCAGGCACCACTCGTACTCTTCTTCAGTCTCGCCTTTCCAGGCGAAAACCGCGATGCCGGCAGCAGCGATAGCGGCAGCGGCCTGGTCTTGAGTCGAGAAAATGTTGCAGGACGACCAACGTACTTCGGCACCCAGGGCAACCAGGGTTTCGATCAGCACGGCAGTCTGAATGGTCATGTGGATGCAGCCGAGGATTTTTGCGCCTTTGAGCGGCTGCTCACCAGCGTATTTACGGCGCAGACCCATCAGGGCAGGCATTTCGGATTCGGCGATGATGGTTTCGCGACGGCCCCAGGCAGCCAGGGACATGTCGGCAACTTTGTAATCGTTGAAATCTGCAGGCGTGTTGACAGCGCTCATGAAGAGCCTCCATTCGTAATGTATGCGAATGGGCGCCGTTGTGCGTTTAGTGTCTGACCGATAACGGTCAAGCAACGCCCCATCCGAGCCTGACAGGTCGAGCCTGCTGCAGCGCCCCTCGGACAGGTGGCGGGAAAACGGTATCAATGAATCGTTACCGTTTTGAAACGGTGGCGATTATAGCCGTGTGAGCGATACTTCCAAAGCGTTTCTGTTGGTCAATGTCTGAACGGTAATCGAGACCATAGTCTATGCGTAATAGAGCTCTAGGTCGGGCTCTGCCATGATGCCTCCCATCATTTGGCAAGACGCTCAGGAGTGAATATGAATTTCCACACCCGCAAATGGGTAAAACCTGAAGACCTCAACCCCAACGGCACGCTGTTCGGCGGTAGCCTGTTGCGCTGGATCGACGAAGAAGCGGCGATCTATGCCATCGTTCAACTGGGCAACCAGCGCGTTGTCACCAAGTACATTTCCGAAATCAACTTCGTCAGCGCCTCGCGCCAGGGCGACATCATCGAATTGGGCATCACCGCCACCGAGTTCGGTCGCACCTCGATCACCCTGACTTGTGAAGTGCGCAACAAGATCACCCGAAAAAGCATCCTCACCGTGGAAAAGATGGTGTTCGTCAACTTGGGCGAAGACGGCTTGCCGGCGCCGCATGGCCGCACCGAGATCAAATACGTCAAAGACCAGTTTCAGGATGACGTCGAGTAGGAGCCGAGCTCGCTCGCGATGACGTCTTTCGCATCACCGCCGCCACCGGGCTGAACCCATCGCGGGCAAGCCGTGCTCCTACAGGCGTGGTTTCGTTTTTCCGAACACTGAACAGCTCCGAACCACGCGTGTCGTACCTTCATGACACGCCACTGGTTCAGGAATGCTATGGATACCCCAAAAGACGGCAAGACCCCGAACCTTTCGGCTGAAGAAGAGCACGAAGTCGAAAAGAACCAGCCACCTCGTGCGGCGGTACTGCATGAAATCATCCGTACCCAAGGCGACCAGGAACTGGAGCGCAGCATTGCTGCGCTGTGGTGGTCGGCGCTGGCAGCGGGGTTGACCATGGGCCTGTCGTTGATGGGCATGGGTTTGCTCAACTCGCGCCTGCCGGACGGAGAAGGTTTCAAGGTGATTGCGAGCTTCGGCTATTGCGCCGGCTTTCTCGCCGTGATTCTCGCCCGTCAGCAACTGTTCACCGAAAACACCCTGACCGCCGTGCTACCGGTGATGACCAAACCGACACTGGTTAACGTCGGCCGACTGCTGCGGCTGTGGACGGTGGTGCTGGTGGGTAATCTGTGCGGCACGTTGTTGGTGGCGTATGTGATGCTGCATTTGCCGATTTTCGACAGTAAAACCGACCTGGCCTTCCTTGAAATCGGGCGCAAGGTCATGGAAAACCACACCGGCCAAATGTTCGCCAAGGGCATTGTCTCCGGCTGGATGATCGCCACTATGGTCTGGATGATTCCGTCCATGGAAAGCGCGAAGCTGTGGATCATCATCCTCATCACCTATTTCATGGCGCTGGGAGACTTCACCCACATCGTCGTCGGGTCGGCCGAGGTGTCTTACCTGGTGTTTGCCGGCGAGTTGCCGTGGAAGGATTTCTGGCTGGTGTTCGCCGGGCCGACGCTGGCGGGAAATATCATCGGCGGCAGCTTTATCTTTGCCCTGATCAGCCATGCGCAGATCCGTAGCGAGAGCGGGCCACCGAAGAAGGATGCGGATCAGGCGCCGGATTCACGCAAACGCGAAGAGGAGTAAAGACAGGTGCACCGCGTCAACTTGATCGCGAGCAGGCTCACTCCTACAGGGAAGGGCGCGGTCCATGTAGGAGTGAGCCTGCTCGCGATAGCAATGTCACGGGCGATGCAGCTATTCAGCCTAAGACATTGACCGCAGCCGCACTACGACGCTGCAGGTAAATAAAGAACAACGCCGTCAGCACCGTCAAACCGCTGACCAGCGCGCCGGTCCATGGCAAGTCCGCCAGATCGGCGCCACTGGCGACCACCAGTCCGCCAATCCACGCGCCGGTCGCATTGCCGAGGTTGAATGCGCTTTGGTTCAGCGTCGAGCCGAGGTTGGGCGCTTCGTGCGCCTGATCGATAATCAGCAGTTGCAGGATCGGGCACAGGGCGAAAGCAAAAATCCCCCACAACACCAGCGTGATCGCCGCCGGGATGACCGAGTGACTGGTCTGCGTGAACGCCGCCAGCACCACCAGCACAGCCAGTGCCATGCCCACCAGCGAGGGCAGTAAACGGCTGTCCGCCAATCGACCGCCAAGCATGCTGCCCGCCGTCAAACCTACGCCGAACAGCAGCAACATGATGGTCACGCCATGCGGGCTGACGCCGGTGATGTCTTGCAGGATCGGCGCGATGTAGGTGAACACGCTGAACAGGCTGGCCGACGCCAGCACGCTCATGCCCAGCGCCAACAACACATTGATCTTGCCCAGCACCTTGAACTCGCTGGCGAGATTGGCCTTGTCCATGGCGATGTGTTTCGGCAACCAGAGCCATTGCGCGATGGCGGCAATCACACCAATCACCGAGACCGCCCAGAAAGTCGAGCGCCAACCGGCGTATTGCCCAAGCGCGGTGCCCAATGGCACGCCCAGTACGTTGGCCAGCGTCAGGCCGGTGAACATCATCGCAATGGCCTGTGCCCGCTTGTTTGGTGCGACCAGGCCGGCCGCGACCACCGAACCGATGCCGAAGAACGCACCGTGGCATAGGGCCGTGACCACGCGAGCCGCCATCAACGTGGCGTAGTCCGGCGCGAGCGCGCACAAGACGTTGCCCAGAATGAACATCAGCGTCATCCCCAACAATGTCGCCTTGCGCGGCATGTTGGCGGTGCCGACCGCCAGGATCGGCGCGCCGAACACGACGCCCAGGGCGTAGCCGGTGATCAGCAGGCCCGCGTGCAGGATGCTGACGGCGAGGTCGCGAGCGACATCGGGCAACAGGCCCATGATGACGAATTCAGTGGTGCCGATGCCGAACGCGGCAACAGCGAGGGCAAGCAAGGCGAGTGGCATGCGCAAGGTCTCTGTCGGTAGTCTTGACGCTGTGATCAGGCATACGCAGCCCGACGACCGATCTCGGAGAGAGCGGGCATGGACAGTCATTATTGGAATTAGTCTGTGTGCAACTGAGTGCGGCGTGGTCGCTTGCAGTATAAACAGCAGCTGATATATGACGTATCAATTATCTGGGCGCTTCCCGCAGGGAACAAAAACAAATAAAGGAGTGTGCCGTGCTTGCGACGGCTCTGGTGTTGGTGGCGGCGCTGTTGCATGCGGCGTGGAATACCCTGATCAAATTCAGTGCGGAGCGCTTGTTGGTAGTGGCCTGCATGGACAGCGTGGCACTGTTGTTTGTCGCGGTGATGGTGCCGTTCTTGAACGTGCCGCCCATCGACATCTGGCCGTGGATTCTGGCGTCGGCGGCGTTCGAGTTGCTTTACCGTTACCTGCTGATCCAGGCATATCGGGTCGGTGACCTTGGCCTGGTGTACCCGCTGATGCGTGGCTTGTCGCCGCTGGTGGTGCTGACCTTGACGCTGATCTTTGCCGGGGAAGTGCTGACGAACCAGCAGATCTTTGGAATTCTGCTGATCCCGTTCGGTATGGCGTGCCTGCTGTGGCAGGGCGGTGGCGGCGCGCGATTGCCGTGGTCGATGCTACCCGTGGTGGCACTGATCGGCTTGTGCATCGGTTGCTATACCTACATCGACGGCCAGGCGTTGCGGCGCTGGTCTCATCCTCTGGATTATCTGGTCTGGGTCACGTTGCTCAGTGCCTGGCCATTCCCCTTGCTGGCGTTGGTGCGCAAGCGCCCGGCATTCAAGTTGTTCTGGCGTGAACAATGGCGACTGGGGTTGGCGGTCGGGTTCTGTGTGTTGTTCAGCTACGCTCTGGTGCTGTGGGCTATGCAGCTGGGTTCGATTGCCGAAGCGGCGGCGTTGCGTGAGATCAGCGTAATTCTGGTGGTGCTGTTTGGCATGCGTTACCTGAAAGAACCTTTTGGTCGACCGCGACTCCTTGCCTGTGGGCTGGTGATGATTGGCATATTGGTGATGAAGTTTTAATCGAAACCCGAATGTCTAAAACTGAAAAAGGATTGCTCTATGACGGTTGCACTGTGGTGCATTTTGATCGCGATTTTCCTGCCGTATATCTGCACGGGTGTCGCCAAGATCAGTGGCGGGTACAGGCTGAAAGATAACCATGACCCCCGGGATTTTCTTGATTCGCTGGAGGGGTTGGGCAGACGTGCGCATGCCGCGCAACTGAACAGTTTTGAAGTGACCCCGGCATTTGCGGCTGCGGTGATCGTGGCTCACCTGGCGGGCAATGCCGAGCTGGTGACGATCAACGTGCTGTCGGTGTTGTTCATCACCAGCCGGTTGCTGTACATCATTTGCTATTTGGCCGACTGGGCGACTTTACGGTCGTTGGTGTGGTTTGTCGGGATGGGGTTGATTGTCAGTTTCTTTGTGGTGTCGGTCTGACAGCAACCTCGGCGATTGCGCTGGCCCCTTCGCGGGCAAGCCCGCTCCCACAGGATCTGTGGTGAAACACAAAATTTGTATTCACTGAAGATCAACTGTGGGAGCGAGCCTGCTCGCGAAAGCAATCTAACTGTCGCGGCAGAATTCAAGGTTTAGCGTCGGTCGCATCGGCCACCTGAGGCACTTGTGGCAACGGCGCACCTTTAGGCCACAACATCCAGATCTGCCCCTGCTGTTTCATGTCGCCGGCCAATTGTCCGGCCGCTTCACCTGTGCCCCAGAACAGGTCCGCACGAACCTCGCCGGCAATTGCGCCGCCGGTATCCTGAGCCGCCACCGGGCGAACCAGCGCAGTGCCGTCCGGTTTCGTGGTGGATAGCCACAACAGGCTGCCCAGCGGAATCACTTTACGGTCCACCGCCGCGCTATACCCCGCCGTCAACGGCACATTCAATGAACCGCGAGGCCCTTCGTTGCTGTCCGGGTTACGAGTGAAAAACACATAGCTGGGGTTGCTGGCGAGCAGTTCGGGAATACGAGTCGGGTTGGCTTTGGCCCAGGTGCTGATCGCGCCCATGGTCACGTCTTCTTTCTTCAGTTCACCTTGCTCCACCAGCCAGCGCCCGATGGGCCGATACGGATGGCCGTTCTGGTCGGCGTAAGCGATGCGCAACTGGCGCCCGTCATCGAGCTGAATACGCCCCGATCCCTGGATTTGCAGGAATTGCAGGTTCATCGGATCGGTCAGCCAGGCAACGACGGGTGCCTTGGCCCCTTTGGTCCCAATCGTTGCCGCATCGTCGTAAGGCTTGAGCACTCGTCCTTCAAGTCGACCGCGCAGGCGTTTGCCTTTGAGCTCCGGGTAGATGCTGTCCAGCGAGACAATGATCATGTCGTCGGGCACGCCGTACACCGGGATGTTTGCGCTGGTGGTCTGGGTCAGGCTGCCCGGGTAGACCGGTTCGTAGTAGCCCGTGATCAAACCATTGGGGTTGTCATTGGCGGCGCGTAGGCCATAGACATCCAGCTTCTGTTTCAGGAAGCCGCGGATGTCGGCGGCGGTTTGCGGCACATTGGTGGAAGCCGCGCAGGTTGAACCCCAGACCGGGTCGGCCTTGAGTCGGTTGCACGCGCTGCGCCACGAGCCGAACCCGGCGATCAGGTCGCTGTCGGACACTGCTGGCAATGCTTCCCAGGTAGCACCGGAATAGGTAGCCAGTGCGTGGGTTTTCGGCTTGTTGTTATCGCCGCCGGTGCAGCCGGCGAGCACGGCCACCATTGGGAGAGCCCACGCGAGGGGGCGACGCCATGCCTTGAAACGGCTGTTCATGGAGTAATTCCTTTGCCGGTTGCCTGAGTGCTCCATGCGCTCAAACAACCCATATTGATAATAGGGCTATTGGTCTTTTCCGATGACGCGAGGATACTGGCCGCCGTTTCCCGTGACCTGTAGCCACCATGACTCTTAAAAGACTTTCTGTTGTATTGCTGGCCTGTCTGACGTTGTCCGCCTGCGGCGGCGTCGACCCGAATTCTCCGCTGGGTCAACGCAAGGCGATCTTCAAGCAAATGCTCAAGACCGGCGAGGACCTGGGCGGTATGTTGCGTGGGCGCATTCCATTTGATGGCCAAAAATTCGCCGACGGCGCCGTGAAGCTCGATGCGCTGTCCCGCGAGCCGTGGAAGCATTTTCCACAGGTGCGCGAAGAAGATCACACCAGCGCCAAGGACAATGTCTGGCAGCAGCAGGCACGTTTTCAGGAAATGTCCCGCGACCTTGAAGCCGCCACCGGTGAGTTGGTGATTGCCAGCCAGGTCCAGCCCTACAAGGCCAGCAACCTGGGGCCGGCGGTGCAGAAAGTCGAGGATGCCTGTAGTGCCTGTCATAAACAGTTTCGGGATCATTGATTCTCGCTTGTTGATCGTTCCCACGCGGTGCGTGGGAACGATCAGTCCTGAACTGATCCTTACTTGTCCAGCTCATCGAGGGCGTCCTGCAATTCCTTGCGGGCCTCGGCGAGTTTGTCTTTGCGTTTGTTGATTTTGTCGGGGTCGCCGTTCTTCATGGCTTTGTCGAGATCGGCCTGACGCTTGCTGACTTCGCGCTTGGCGTCGAGGACTTTGTTTTCCCGTTCTTTCTTCAGCGAGGCGTCAGTGCAGTGTTCGGTGACCTCGCGCAAGGCAGTCTCCAGGCCGGCCTGCTGGTCGGCATTGCCGTGTGACTTGGCCAGATCGATCTGATTGATGATGCCCTGTTTCTTGGCCGCGCAGCCGGTCAGTTCCGGTGCTTCTTCAGCAGCCATCAGTGGAGCGGCCATCACGCTGCAAAAGGTCAGCAGGACGAGCGGTGAAAGAAATTTCATAAAAGCTCCATGTGCAAAGACAAGCGGGTCGGTGTGGCGATGGGCGTTGGAGCGCATCGACACCCGGGGGTTCCCGGGCTGCCGGGCGTTACCGGTCTTTAAAAACCGTCAATGCCGGCAATACGTAATGTTTCACTCAAGGCCAGGACCTGCGGATCGCGGAAAAACGCGCTCAATTGGGTCGCACGTCCCGGGCCGATACCGGCTTCAGCCTGCCATTGTTCGGTGTTTCGATTCGCCAGTTCCTGCCATGAGTCGGCAAGCTTTGCCTGGCCGGTCGGCGGCAACCCCAAGGCTTTAAGCCAGCGAGCGAACGGGCGTTGCCGCGCACTGTTGAAACTGTCTATCAGGCGAGCGCTGCTGCGTTCGCCGAAGCCATCAATGTTAGCAAGCTCCCGGGCATCGAGGGTCAACCAATCCAGCAGGCCGTTGAGATGGCCTGTTTCGAAAAGTTTCTCCCAGGTGCCGGCGCCGACGTGGGGTAAGGCCAGGCCCCGCTTGCCGCTGAGCCAGGTCAGTCGCGCGAGAAATTGACTTTCGCATCCCGGTGTCGGCTCCCAGCAACTCAAATGATGGAAGGCGGCAGCCTGCGGAACATTCAGTTGAGGGCGTTCGGTGCTGCGCAGCACAACGCTGTCGAGCCTGGGAATGGTCAGCCCGGCGAGGCTGATGGACACCTGGTCGCCGGGGAGGATGTCCAGCTCTGTCCAGCGCCGCAGGGAGCTGACGCTCACGCGCTTGATCTGCCGGTCATCCAGCGTCACCGGTTTGAGGTGCAGTACGGGGTGATTCGTCCGGTACGACCGATCTTGAATTCGACTTTTCGCACCTCGGCCAGCGCCTGGGCAAAAGGGTATTTCCAGGCGACGGCCCAGTAGGGTGATTTAGCCTGCCAGCGTTCAGCCGAGGGGCGCTGATTTTGCCGCAAGACAACGCCATCGCTGGCAAACGGCAGGGGCGAGCGATACCAGCGATCGCGCCAGTGTTCGGCATCGGCCAAGGTCCGAACCGGCTGGCTGTAGGGTGCCATGCTCGGGAAGCCCAAATCCTCCAGCGCCGCGATACGTTCGGGCACAGTGGCCGGGCCTTGTGGCCAGTCCCAGACAAACAGCCTGATGTTGTCGGCGTGCTCCGGGTCGAGTGCCTTGCGAGCCATCAAGCCGGCCACCATGGAGCGGGCATTGAGGCTGCCGGCCTTCGCTTGTACATGGTCAGTCAGGTGCCAATAAAGTTCGCCTTGCACCTGCACGTCCAGCGGTTGTGCAAGTTGTCGGGGGATGCCGGGAACCTGTCGCGCCGAAGAAGTCCAGTCCTGCCCGTGGATGCCGTCGCCCCGGCTTATCGCCTGATACAACAGGCCATTGCGATAGGTCAGCGTCACGGCGACACCGTCGACCTTGGGTTGTATCCAGATGCCCTCGCGATCACGCAGCCAGTGTTCAACAGCTCGGCCATCGCGCAGTTTGTCCAGACCCGTGTGGGCGATGGGGTGGGCTAACTTTCCACCCGCAGTGCGCAACGGTTCGGGAGCCAGACCCACGTCAAAACACTCACGCCATGCGATCAGTTGTGCGCGGGACTGATCATAGATTTCGTCGGCAACCAGAGAGCGCCCGCCCCGGTGATAGTGGTCGTCCCACAAGTCGATCTGTTTTTGCAGGGCGGCAATTTCGTCGAACGCGCGGGCGGCAGGCCAGTCAGGGCAGTCGGCTGCGTTTGAAGGCAGGCAAATCAGCGTCAGAAAAAAAGCGGAAAACAGGCGCAGAAGCATCGTGAGCGTCCTTGCTCAAATGAAGTTCTGGAAGGCTAGGACGGATTTAAGAATCGAGGCGGCCGGGAGTTTTTCGGCGTGTGTCGACGGGCAATAAAAAGCCCCGCACGGCGAACCGTGCAGGGCTTTTGGTACCGCCGGGGAAGTCTTACAGGCCGGCTGCCTGACGCAGGTCGTCGGCGCGGTCGGTTTTTTCCCAGGTGAACGTGGTGAAGGTGTCTTCGCCCACGGTCTTGGTGGCCGGGGTGCGACCGAAGTGGCCGTACGCCGCGGTTTCCTGGTACATCGGGTGCAGCAGGTCGAGCATGGTGGTGATTGCGTATGGACGCAGGTCGAACACTTCGCGAACCAGTTTGACGATTTTGTCGTCGCTGATCTTGCCGGTGCCGAAGGTGTTCAACGAGATCGACGTAGGCTGGGCAACACCGATCGCGTAGGAAACCTGAATCTCGCAGCGCTCGGCCAGGCCGGCAGCGACGATGTTCTTGGCTACGTAACGACCTGCGTAAGCGGCCGAACGGTCAACCTTCGATGGATCTTTACCGGAGAACGCGCCGCCACCATGGCGAGCCATGCCGCCGTAGCTGTCGACGATGATCTTGCGACCGGTCAGGCCGCAGTCGCCAACCGGGCCACCGATGATGAACTGGCCAGTCGGGTTGATGTGGAACTGGGTGTCCTTGGTCAGCAGTTCGGCAGGCAGTACGTGCTTGACGATCAGCTCCATCACGCCTTCGCGCAGGTCTTTGTACGACACTTCCGGGTTGTGCTGGGTCGACAGAACAACGGCGTCGATACCAACAACCTTGCCGCCTTCGTAACGGCAAGTCACTTGCGACTTGGCGTCCGGGCGCAGCCATGGCAGCAGGCCGGATTTACGGGCTTCGGCCTGGCGCTGAACCAGTTGATGCGAGAACGTGATCGGTGCTGGCATCAGCACGTCGGTTTCGTTGCTGGCGTAGCCGAACATCAGGCCTTGGTCGCCGGCACCCTGATCTTCAGGCTTGGCACGGTCAACACCTTGGTTGATGTCTGGGGACTGCTTGCCGATGATGTTCATCACACCGCAAGTGGCGCCGTCGAAGCCGACATCGGAGCTGTTGTAGCCGATGTCCAGAATGACGTTACGCACGATTTCTTCCAGATCGACCCAAGCCGACGTGGTGACTTCGCCGGCGATGATGGCAACGCCGGTTTTTACCAGAGTCTCGCACGCCACACGGGCGAACTTGTCTTCAGCAATGATGGCGTCCAGCACCGCATCGGAAATCTGGTCGGCGATTTTGTCCGGATGTCCTTCAGACACGGACTCGGAGGTGAAGAGGGAGTATTCGCTCATCTCGATGTTTTCCTGAATTTACCGATGGTGAGTGTCGCCAGTCGGTCGCTGAAAGTGGCGAACCTGGATCTGGAAACCATTACGTAAGCCTACATAGAGGCTTTCCCCGGGAACGAGTCCCGCAGCGGTGGCCCAACGGGCCAAATCGTCCTGTTCAAACCCCAACCAGAGATCACCGCAGGCCTCCCTGGCCCAACTCTGATTGTGGCTACATAACTCTGTCACGAGCAGGCTACCGCCCGGTTGCAGCAAGTCGGCCATGTGCTTGAGCGCTTCGGCCGGCGCGGCGAAATGGTGCAATACCATGTTCAGTACAACGCAATCGGCATGAAGGCTGACACCGTTCAATGCATCGGCCAATTGCAGGCTGACGTTAGCCAGCTTTTCACGCTCGCATACCTGGCGCGTCAGTTCGAGCATCGCCGGGCTGTTGTCCAGCGCCGTGACCTGCGTGAAGCGACGTGCCAGTTCCGGCAGAAATTCGCCGTCACCCGGGCCGACTTCAATGGCCGTGGCATCTTTGCTGAAACTCAACTTGTCGAGCAATGCCACCACGCTTTCGCGGTACTGCGGCAGGCCGGCGATCAAGTCTTGCTGGGCACGGAATTTCTCCGCCACCCGTGAGAAAAAGTCCTGGCTGGCCGCCGCTCGTTGCCCATGCACCTGACCGATCCGCGACTGCACATCGGCAGGCAGGGTCAGGTTGTCTACTTCTTCCAGCAAGGCAGCGTGCAGCTTGCCGCCTAGCAGGTCGGTGTGGGGCAGGGCGCGACGGTAGAAAATCGCGTTGCCTTCACGGCGGGTCGCCACCAGGTCGGCCTGGGCCAATACCTTGAGATGGTGACTCATGCCGGACTGGCCGATGCCGAAGATCTGCGCCAGCTCCAGTACGCCGAACGAATCGTTGGCCAGTGCGCGTAATACATTCAGACGCAGAGGGTCGCCGCCAGCCTTGCAGAGGGCCGCCAGCTCGTCGCAATCGTCATGTTGAATGGAAGGCACGCGTAAATTCATAAGGCCAGCAGTCTAGTGACGGGTAGAAATCACTGCAAGAGCAATATCAAAAAGTTTTGATATTGCTCGATAGATGGCACTTCCAGGCTTGCCATTCACTCTACAAACGAATAGCAGAAAGGTTTCATCAGCCGAAACCTTGGTAATCCATTGGAAAAACGCCTCCAGATGACTATCTGTCATTGCCCCGAGGCGTCCGGGTGAGGGAAAATGCTCGCCTTTTTTCCGATTCATTTTATTCACTCTCGATTCAATATCCGCAGGAGATCAGCGATGCCAAGCCGTCGTGAGCGTGCCAACGCCATTCGTGCCCTCAGCATGGATGCCGTGCAAAAAGCCAACAGCGGCCATCCGGGTGCCCCTATGGGTATGGCGGATATCGCCGAAGTGCTGTGGCGTGACTACCTCAAGCACAACCCGAGCAATCCATCGTTCGCCGACCGTGACCGCTTCGTGCTGTCCAACGGCCATGGCTCGATGTTGATCTACTCGCTGCTGCACCTGACTGGCTACGACCTGTCGATCGACGATCTGAAACAATTCCGCCAACTGCACAGCCGCACCCCGGGTCACCCGGAACTCGGCTACACCCCAGGCGTTGAAACCACCACCGGTCCACTGGGCCAAGGCCTGGCCAACGCCATCGGTTTTGCCCTGGCTGAAAAAGTCATGGCCGCACAATTCAACCGTCCGGGCCACAACATCGTCGATCACCACACCTACGTTTTCCTGGGTGATGGCTGCATGATGGAAGGCATTTCCCACGAAGTCGCTTCCCTGGCCGGTACCTTGGGCCTGGGCAAGCTGATCGCCTTCTATGATGACAATGGCATTTCCATCGACGGCGAAGTCGAAGGCTGGTTCACCGACGACACGCCGAAGCGTTTCGAAGCCTACAACTGGCAGGTGATCCGCAACGTCGACGGTCACGACCCTGAAGAAATCAAGACCGCGATCGAGACTGCACGCAAAAGCACGCAGCCAACCCTGATCTGCTGCAAGACCACCATCGGTTTCGGTTCGCCGAACAAGCAAGGCAAGGAAGACTGCCACGGCGCCCCACTGGGTGACGCGGAAATCGCCCTGACCCGCGCGGCTCTGAAGTGGAACCACGGTCCGTTCGAAATCCCGGCCGACATCTACGCCGAGTGGGACGCCAAGGAAGCCGGTAAAGCGGTCGAAGCCGAGTGGGATCAGCGTTTCGCTGCTTACTCCGCCGCGTTCCCTACCGAAGCCAACGAACTGATCCGTCGTCTGAGCGGTGACCTGCCAGCCGACTTCAGCGAAAAAGCCGCAGCCTACATCGCCGAAGTGGCGGCCAAAGGCGAAACCATCGCCAGCCGTAAAGCCAGCCAGAACGCGCTGAATGCCTACGGCCCGATGTTGCCGGAATTCCTCGGCGGCTCGGCTGACCTGGCCGGTTCCAACCTGACCCTGTGGAAAGGTTGCAAAGGCGTCACCGCCGAAGACGCCAGCGGCAACTACATGTACTACGGCGTTCGCGAGTTCGGCATGACTGCCATCATGAACGGCGTTGCCCTGCACGGCGGCCTGGTGCCTTACGGCGCGACCTTCCTGATGTTCATGGAATACGCTCGCAACGCAGTGCGCATGTCGGCCCTGATGAAGCAGCGTGTGATCCATGTCTACACCCACGACTCCATCGGTCTGGGCGAAGACGGCCCGACTCACCAGCCAATCGAGCAACTGACCAGCCTGCGCAGCACGCCGAACCTGGACACCTGGCGTCCGGCTGACGCCGTTGAAGCGGCGGTGTGCTGGAAGTTCGCGCTGGAGCGTAAAGACGGTCCTTCGGCCTTGATCTTCTCGCGTCAGAACCTGCAGCACCAAACCCGTGACGCCGGCCAGATCGCCGACATCAGCCGTGGTGGTTATGTGCTGAAGGACTGTGCAGGCGAGCCTGAGCTGATCCTGATCGCCACCGGTTCCGAAGTGGGCCTGGCGGTTCAGGCCTTCGACAAACTGACTGAGCAAGGCCGCAAGGTGCGCGTGGTTTCCATGCCTTGCACCAGCGTGTTCGATGCCCAGGACGCCGGCTACAAGCAAGCGGTCCTGCCGTTGCAGGTCAGCGCCCGTATCGCCATTGAAGCCGCCCATGCGGACTTCTGGTTCAAGTACGTGGGCCTGGAAGGTCGCGTGATCGGCATGACCACCTACGGCGAGTCGGCGCCTGCGCCTGCCTTGTTCGAAGAGTTCGGCTTCACCCTGGAAAACATCCTGGGTCAGGCTGAAGAGTTGCTGGAAGACTGATCCAGAAAATGTGTCGTCTGGGCTGACGCCATCGCGGGCAAGCCCGGCTCCTACAGATCACGTTGACTTGTAGGAGCCGGGCTTGCCCGCGATAGCGGTCTAACGGATTCACCACGGTAATCGAGAACCCCATGCCTCAACCGCGTCCTTACAAAGTTGCACTCAACGGCTACGGCCGGATTGGTCGTTGCGTCTTGCGTGCGTTGTTTGAGCGGGGCGAGAAGGCCGGGTTTGAAATTGTCGCGATCAACGATCTGGCCGACATGGCCAGCATCGAATACCTGACGCGCTTTGACTCCACTCACGGGCGATTTCCCGGTGAAGTGCGGGTTGACGGCGACTGTCTGCATATTCAAGGCGACTGCGTGAAGGTCCTGCGCAGTGCCACCCCGAAGGCATCGATTGGGCGTCGTTGGGCGTCGATCTGGTGCTGGAGTGCTCCGGCGCTTATCACACCCGTGAAGACGGTCAGCGTTTCCTCGACGCCGGTGCGCCACGGGTACTGTTTTCCCAGCCGATGGCCAGCGAGTCGGATGTCGACGCCACCATCGTCTACGGCGTGAACCAGGATTGCCTGACCGGCGACGAACTGCTGGTGTCCAACGCGTCCTGCACCACCAACTGCGGCGTACCGCTGTTGCGCCTGCTGGATCAGGCCATTGGCCTGGAATACGTGTCGATCACCACCATTCACTCGGCGATGAACGATCAGCCGGTGATTGACGCCTATCACCACGAAGACCTGCGCCGTACCCGTTCGGCGTTCCAGTCGGTGATCCCGGTGTCCACCGGTCTGGCGCGCGGCATCGAACGCCTGCTGCCGGAACTTGCCGGGCGAATTCAGGCCAAAGCCGTACGGGTGCCGACGGTGAACGTGTCTTGCCTCGATATTACGATGCAGACCGTCAGCGATACCGACGCCACCGAGGTCAACCGGATACTGCGCGAAGCCGCCACCAGCGGCCCGCTCAAAGGCCTCCTGGCCTATACCGAGTTGCCTCACGCCAGTTGTGATTTTAACCATGACCCACATTCGGCGATTGTCGATGCCAGTCAGACCCGAGTTTCCGGCCCGCGGCTGGTAAACATCCTGGCCTGGTTCGACAACGAATGGGGGTTTGCAAACCGGATGCTGGACGTTGCAGAACACTATCTGCAAACAGCTATTTCCAAACCTGAATCACCACTCTCTACCTCTCAAAATCAGTAACCCAGGAATTGCGACCCATGACCGTGTTGAAGATGTCCGACCTCGATCTGCAAGGTAAGCGCGTACTGATTCGCGAAGACCTCAACGTCCCAGTCAAGGACGGTGTTGTCACCAGCGATGCGCGAATCCTGGCTTCGCTGCCGACCATCAAGCTGGCCCTGGAAAAAGGCGCGGCCGTGATGGTCTGCTCGCACCTTGGCCGTCCTACCGAAGGCGAATTTTCCGCCGAGAACAGCCTCAAGCCTGTCGCTGACTACCTGAGCAAGGCGCTGGGTCGTGAAGTGCCGCTGGTTGCTGATTACTTGGGCGGCGTCGACGTGAAAGCCGGCGACATCGTGCTGTTCGAAAACGTGCGCTTTAACAAAGGCGAGAAAAAGAACGCTGACGAACTGGCCCAGCAATACGCCGCCCTGTGCGACGTGTTCGTGATGGACGCCTTCGGCACCGCTCACCGTGCCGAGGGTTCGACCCACGGCGTGGCCAAGTTCGCCAAAGTCGCCGCCGCAGGCCCGCTGCTGGCTGCCGAACTGGACGCACTGGGCAAGGCCCTCGGCGCTCCGGCCCAGCCAATGGCCGCCATCGTTGCCGGCTCCAAGGTGTCGACCAAACTCGACGTACTGAACAGCCTGAGCCAGATCTGCAACCAGTTGATCGTCGGCGGCGGCATTGCCAACACCTTCCTGGCCGCTGCCGGTCACCCGGTCGGCAAGTCCCTGTACGAACCTGACCTGCTGGACACCGCTCGCGAAATCGCCGCCAAAGTCAGCGTGCCGTTGCCGGTGGACGTTGTGGTTGCCAAGGAATTCGCCGAAAGCGCCACCGCGACCGTCAAGCTGATCGCCGACGTGGCCGCCGACGACATGATCCTGGACATCGGCCCACAGACTGCGGCGAATTTCGCCGAGCTGCTGAAGTCGTCGAAAACCATCCTGTGGAACGGCCCGGTCGGCGTGTTCGAATTCGACCAGTTCGGCAACGGCACCAAAGTGCTGGCCCAGGCCATCGCCGACAGCTCGGCGTTCTCTATCGCGGGCGGCGGCGACACCCTGGCGGCCATCGATAAATATGGCGTTGCCGAGCAGATCTCCTACATTTCTACCGGCGGTGGCGCATTCCTCGAATTCGTCGAAGGCAAAGTGCTGCCAGCCGTTGAAGTCCTGGAAAGCCGGGCCAAGGCCTGAGGCCATCCCGTTGACCAGGCAAAGGAGTGGTTACATGGTCAGGTTGTTAACGCTGTTGATCGTCGCGGGTTCATTGGCGGCTTGCGGGAGTAACCCGAAAGCCACGCCGGAGCCTGCGCCGTCCGCGCCGCAAAACGGTTGCTACCAGGCCGATTGGCAAGCGGAAACCAACCCGGTGCTCAACAAGCGTTCCGGGCCGGATGGCCTGGATAAATACGAGACACAGACCCCGGCCAAGGAACATGGTTGCCCTTGACGGGTCTGACACTTTACTCAGGGCTGGCGGCGTGCGCCGTCAGTCGAGGAACATGGATGAAAGGTTTTATCGCCGTTACGGCGCTGGCGTTGCTGGCCGGTTGCGCACAGTTGAACCTGTTCCAGTCGTCCGCCCCTGTGGATAACTGGACCACCTGGACGTGCGACAGCCAGGCCAAAGTGCTGTGGCGTTACACCGACGACAGCCGCAAGGAAGTCGACGTGCGCCTGGGCGGGGCCGATCAGGTCTACCGCCTGAAGCTTGAGCCAGGCGCCGAAGGTTCGCTGTACAGCAACGACATGCTGGCGTTTCACGTAAAAGGTGAGGAAGGCCTGGTGTACTGGGTCGCCACCAATGATTTGATCGGCCGTGGCTGCAAGTTGTAGCAGCTGCCGAAGGCTGCGTTCGGCCGCGAAGCGGTCGTCTGATGTGAATTGAATGGCAGCCCGGGCCTAACCCCCGATCTGCAATAACTTGAATAGCCGCCGCCGCTACGGCAGGCTGGCACGATTAACGACCCTCAACCGGGAGAGACACACACAATGGCACTTATCAGCATGCGCCAGATGCTGGACCACGCAGCCGAGTTCGGCTACGGCGTTCCAGCCTTCAACGTCAACAACCTTGAGCAGATGCGCGCCATCATGGAAGCCGCTGACAAGACTGACTCTCCGGTGATCGTCCAGGCTTCGGCCGGTGCTCGCAAATACGCCGGCGCCCCGTTCCTGCGCCACCTGATCCTGGCGGCCATCGAAGAATTCCCGCACATCCCGGTGTGCATGCACCAGGACCACGGCACCAGCCCTGACGTCTGCCAGCGCTCCATCCAACTGGGCTTCAGCTCGGTGATGATGGACGGTTCCCTGGGCGAAGACGGCAAGACCCCGACCGACTACGACTACAACGTCCGTGTTACCCAACAAACCGTGGCCATGGCTCACGCCTGCGGCGTTTCGGTAGAAGGCGAGCTGGGCTGCCTGGGTTCGCTGGAAACCGGCATGGCCGGTGAAGAAGACGGCATCGGCGCCGAAGGTGTTCTGGATCACAGCCAAATGCTGACCGACCCGGAAGAAGCCGCTGACTTCGTCAAACGCACTCAAGTGGATGCCCTGGCCATCGCCATCGGCACCAGCCACGGCGCGTACAAGTTCACCAAGCCGCCTACCGGCGACGTACTGGCCATCGACCGCATCAAAGAAATCCACAAACGCATCCCGAACACCCACCTGGTGATGCACGGTTCGTCTTCGGTTCCGCAAGAGTGGCTGGCGATCATCAACCAGTACGGCGGCGACATCAAAGAAACCTACGGCGTACCGGTTGAAGAAATCGTCGAAGGCATCAAGCACGGCGTGCGCAAGGTCAACATCGACACCGACCTGCGCCTGGCGTCCACCGGCGCAATGCGTCGCCTGATGGCCACCAACCCGAGCGAATTCGACCCGCGTAAGTTCTTCGGCGCGACCGTGACTGCGATGCGTGATGTGTGTATCGACCGTTATAACCAGTTTGGTACTGCTGGTAATGCTTCGAAGATCAAGCCGATCTCGCTGGAAGGCATGTATCAGCGTTATTTGAAGGGTGAGTTGAACGCCAAGGTTAACTAAGGCCTTCAGCGTTTGATTTGTATAAAAAAACCCGCCGCGAGGCGGGTTTTTTGTTTTCTGAGCGTTGGGTTACAGAGCTTTAGGCTTTTCAAAACCACGCTGTTCAATCACCCCAAACACATCAGCAGTGTCCTGGACCATGATCCGGGCGATGTTGGTGACGGTGTTGATGTCGTTCTCGGCGTAATCGGTGAGGCAGGTGCAGGCCATCAGGTTCAAGTATTTGAGGGCGGCGTTGAGGCGTTCGCGTAGCGCGGTAGGGTGTGTCTGAGGAAATAGGGGATGGGGTTTGGGGCTGCTTCGCAGCCCAGTGGGAGCAAGCTCCCTCGCCACAGTCGGAGGCGTCCTGTGAGTTTTTCAGACCCTGTAGCAGCTGCCGAGCCCGCGAGGCTGCGTTCGACTGCGCAGCAGTCGTAAAACCTGCGAATGCGTTTCTTCAGATGCACCGCGTCAGGCATCTCACGACTGCTACGCAGCCGAACGCAGCCTCGCGGGCTCGGCAGCGGCTACAGGGATAGGCGGGTGGTCATTTATCGTGATCAATATCCAGCTTGCTGAACGTCACTTTGCCGCCCTCGCTGGTGTACCCGGTGTTGTCCTGCACATACACCCCGGCCTTGAAATACAGCGGCTTCACCCGCCACGTCGCGCTGATGTTGGTGTCCCATTGATACCCCGCCGCGCTGATACCCAATGCGCCGCCAGGGCTCAGGTGGATGAGGTAGGAAAACTCCTGATCCAGCTTCACGCCGGTCGCAATGGTAATCACCCGACCTACGTCATCATCCGGGTGCATGCGCACTTTGGCGACGATGTTGCCGGTCGCGGTTTTGGTTTTGTATTGATACTCGACCTTCACCAAGGGCTTCTGGCTTTCATAGGCGTGGATCTGGCCGATGACGATTTTCCCTGAGCTGGGGACCTGATTCACCGCCAGGGTCGCGCGCAACATATTGTCGGCATCCGGGTAATACCAATTGCGCAGGGTGCCGTTGCTGTAGGTTTCGCGAAGTTCGGTTCGTGGATAGATGGCGTTTTCAGTCTTTGAGCCGGTCACCGGGGACCAGAAGAACAACGTGCCGGTGTCGGAGTGGAAGTATTGATCCTTGAAGCCGTCCACCAGTTTTGAAGTTTCAACGGTGTAGGGCGGGCTGCCGACGGGAACGCTGAGGTTCCAGGTTGCGAGATCGATCATAGACAAAGCTTCCACAAATTTTTGCTGCACGCACGTGCCAGAAGCTCTAGCACGCACATCGGGGGGCGGTCTTTATAAGCGTACGAGGCCACTTTGTTAATGCCTGCCCGGCAGAGATTTGGCGTCAACGTCCTGTCGAAAGGCCATCTATCCCGGTTTTCGGGGCTCTCAGGACCGACCGTTAGTCGGCAAATTAACGTGATGGTTAAATGATGGCGCTCTGATGGCTTCTGCTTTTGCGGTTCCCGGTCTAGAGTGCAGGCTAAGTATTTGTCCGGTTTTCACGAGAAACCGGTCTGACGTCCCGACAAGAGAAGCAGCATGGAATGCGCGCAACCCACGCCAACCGACGGCAGCTCAATCCTTTTAATCGTCGATGATTACCCTGAAAACCTGATCAGCATGCGCGCGTTGCTCCAGCGCCAGGACTGGCAGGTCATGACCGCCGCCTCCGGCTTCGAAGCGCTCAGCCTGTTGCTCGAACACGAAGTCGACCTAGTGCTGCTCGATGTGCAGATGCCGGGTATGGACGGTTTTGAAGTGGCGCGCCTGATGCGTGGCAGTCAACGAACCCGCCTTACACCGATTATCTTCCTGACGGCCAATGAACAATCCCAGGACGCGGTGATCAAGGGCTATGCCAGCGGCGCGGTGGATTACCTGTTCAAACCGTTCGACCCGCAGATTCTCAAACCCAAAGTGCAGGCCTTGCTGGAACACCAGCGCAATCGCCGTGCGTTGCAGCGCTTGAGCCACGACCTGGAAGTCGCTCGCGCCTTTAATGCCTCGGTGCTGGAGAACGCGGCCGAAGGCATTCTGGTGGTGAGTGAGGACGGGGTAATCCGTTTCGCCAACCCGGCCATGTCGCGGCTGCTGAATGCCACGGTGCAGGATCTGCAAGGCAAAGAGTTTCTGGATTTCCTGCAAAAACCGCACATCCCAGTCTGGCTGGATTCCGAGATTTACAGCGGTTACAAGCGTGGCGAAACCTTGCGCCTGCATGACGCGATGCTGCGTACCACGCCCGGTCAACAGGTGCCGGTGGCGCTGTCATGCGCGCCGTTGCCCGCGGAACAACACGCGATGGTGGTGACGGTGCTGGACATGTCGGTAGTGCGTCATCTGCATCAGCAACTGGAGTTCCAGGCCGTTACCGACCCGTTGACCGGCCTGCTCAATCGCCGGGGGTTCTACCAGACCGTGGAAAACCTGTTGCTGCGCGGTGAGCGCGCCGACAGCGCTTGGGTGTTGCTGTACCTGGACCTTGACGGGTTCAAGCGGGTCAATGATTCCCTCGGCCATGATGCCGGCGACCGTGTGCTGCGCTGGGTGTCCGAGCAGTTGAAGGCGTGCTTGCGCCCCTTCGACATTCTGGCACGCATGGGCGGCGATGAATTTACCGCGCTGCTGGACCTGGAGTTTCCCGAACAGGCGGCGAAGATTGCCGAGAAGCTCATCGAGCGGGTATCGATCTGTCAGCAGATTGATGGGCTGGACATCGCGTTGGGCGCCAGCATCGGGATTGCGACGTACCCGGATTGCGGGGCCAACCTCGACGGCTTGTTGCGGGCCTCGGACATTGCCATGTACGAAGCCAAGCGAGCGGGCCGTCAGCAGTACCGCTTTTACGATCACGAAATGAACGGCCGCGCGCGTTCGCGGCTGATGCTCGAAGAAAGTGTGCGCACGGCCATCGAAAACCGTGATTTCAATTTGGTCTATCAACCTCAGGTGTCCATCGCCAGCGGGCAACTGCGCGGGTTCGAGGCCTTACTGCGCTGGCACCACCCGAGTGTGGGCGATGTCCCGCCGGGGCTGTTTCTGCCGTTGCTGGAAGAGGCGCGGCTGATCAGTCGGTTGGGCAGCTGGATTTATCATCGCGGGGCCGGGCAGCGAAAGGCCTGGGAAACCCTGTTTGCCGACGACCTGGTGCTCGGCGTCAGTTTGAGCAGCACCCAGTTCGGCATGCCCAACCTGGTCACCGAGTTACGCCAGGTGCTGGAACGCCATGGCCTGCAACCGCGTCATCTGGAAGTCGAGGTGACGGAAGAAGCGCTGATGCAAAACCCTGAAGAAGCCCGCAAGACCCTTCGTTTGCTGCGCAACCTTGGGGTGCGGGTGGCACTGGATGACTTTGGTTCGGGGGCTTGCTCCTTGACCCATCTGCGCGACCTGGAGCTGGACACACTCAAGTTCGACCGGCACTTGATTGCCCGGTTACCCGAGTCCTCGCGGGATGCAGCGCTGGTGCGCAATGTGATCGACCTGTGCAAGCAATATGGAATGCTCGTGATCGCCGAAGGCGTGGAAACGCTTGCTCAATATCAATGGCTGCAAGCGAATGGCTGTGAGTACGTGCAAGGTTTTCTGGTGGCGCGGCCGATGATGTCCGAAGATGTCGGCGACTTTGTGCAGCCGTTCGACTGGAGCGCACTGAACAGTTGAATTCGCTACACTGGCGACCTTTTCGTGATTCGTGTTGCCGCCCCAATGACCGCGTTGAAATACCTCCAGGCCTATCCTGCTGCATTGCAGGATCAAGTGCGCCAGCTGATCGCCGAAGATCGGCTGGGCGACTACCTGAGCAAGCGCTACCCGGAAAAGCACGGTGTGCAGAGTGACAAGGCGCTGTACACCTACGCGCTGGACCTCAAGCAGGAATACCTGCGCAATGCTCCGTCCATCGACAAAGTGCTGTTCGACAACCGTCTGGACCTCACGCATCGTGCCCTGGGCTTGCACACCACCATCTCGCGGGTGCAGGGCGGCAAGCTCAAGGCCAAGAAAGAAATTCGCGTGGCCTCGCTGTTCAAGGAAGCGCCTTCAGAGTTTCTGAAAATGATCGTGGTGCATGAACTGGCGCACTTTAAAGAGTCAGATCACAACAAGGCGTTCTACAAGCTGTGTGAACACATGTTGCCGGGGTATCACCAGGTGGAGTTCGACCTGCGTGTGTACCTGACCTGGCGGGACATGCAGTAACCGATCAACTGCCGGGAGTGTTTGAATGGAAGTCAGCAAGACCAAGAGCAGCTTCTACCGCCGGTTATACGTGGCGTACCTGATCGACAGCGGGCTGGCCAGCAGCGTCCCGGCCCTGACCGACGTGACCGGCATGCCCCGGCGCACGGCGCAGGACACGATTGCGGCATTGGCGGATCTGGACATCATTTGCGAGTTCGAGCAGGAAGAGGGCGCGCGCAATCATGCGGGGCGCTATCGGATTCGTGAGTGGGGGGCGATTGATCGGGGATGGATCGAGCGGAATTTGCGGCAGATAAAAGTGGTGCTTGAGTACCCCTGATTTCTGCGGTGCCGCGGGTGACGCCATCGCGGGCAAGCCCGGCTCCCACAGGGATCTACTGAGTGGCATAGAAAGTAGTCACACTTCAGACCCCACAAGGTTCAATTGTGTGGCATAGACAGTGGGCACACTACTGATCCCTGTGGGAGCCGGGCTTGCCCGCGATGAGGCCTTTAAGGTCGACGCATCCCGATGTGTGGAATGTCATCCTCCAGATATTCCTCGCCCGCCACGACAAACCCGTACTTCCCGTAATAGCCCTGCAAATGCGCCTGGGCCGACAGATAAACCGGCGTGCCCGGCCAGTGCTTTTCAGCCTGCTTTAACGCCTGTGCCATCAGTTCGTGCCCGAGCCCGGCGCCACGTGCCGCCGGGGCAACAATCACCCGGCCGATTACCACATCGCCACCCTGCGTCTGTGGGTCAAGCAATCGCAGGTAACCCACCAGCCGATTCTCGTCCCACGCCATTAAATGGCAGGTGTCACCTTCCAGATCCTGGCCATCGATGTCCTGATAAACGCATTTCTGCTCGACGACAAACACCTCCGTACGCAGTTGCAGAATGGCGTACAACTGCTCTTTGCCCAGATCACTGTGGTGTTTGCAGATCCAATCAATAGTCATCTTCACTTTCCTTGAACATCGTCACGCCGATACTAAGCGTCCTGAAGATGGATGTCTTTATGGTCGGTAAATCTGTGACAAAGGCCAAAATGCCATCATTCATTTCGCTCGGCGTGGTCTTCTTTGTGTAATCTGCGATGACGCGCTGTGCAGTGGCTTCAATGAGCTAATGTTGAGTACCGGGTGCCGGTATAGGGATCTTGGAGTCTGGGCTGAAAAACACGTCGGGCAACCCGCCCGCTAAGGATTTTCTAGCATGCCGCGATTGCATCGAGCTTGTGCTTTGATTGTATTGCTGTTGCTGACACAGGGCGCGGCAGCGGAAAAGCTGCGACTGGTCGCCGATGCCTGGCCACCCTTTACCGATGCCACGCTGGTCAACGGCGGGTTGGCGACGGACATTGTCAGCACCGCGCTGGCCCGGGCCGGCTATGCCAGTGATTTCGAACAGGTGCCTTGGGCGCGAGCCCTGATGGGCGTGGGCGAGGGGCGGTATGACGTATTGGTCAATGCCTGGTACACCAATGAACGCACCAAGCTTGGCCAGTTCTCCGGCGAGTATCTGCTTAATCGCGTGCGCTTTCTGAAGCGCAAAGACGCCCCCATCGAATACAACAACTTGCAGCAACTGCACACTTATCCGATTGCAATCGTGCGCGGGTATGCCTATTCCCCTGAGTTCGATGACGACGCATCGTTGCAGAAAGTCCCGGTGCATAACTTTTCCATGGCGGTGCGCATGGTTGCAGCGGACCGGGTCAAGTTGACGCTTGAAGATGAATTCGTCGCCCGTTATTACCTGGCGCGCGAAACCTCCAAAGTGCGCAATGCCGTGGAGTTTTTGCCCAAACCGTTGAGCGAGAACAGCCTGCACATATTGGTCAGTCTGAAAAACCCGCAACACGAACAGATTGTCGCCAGTTTCGACCGCGAGATTGCCGAGATGAAGGCGGATGGCAGTTATGAGCGTCTGATGAAGCAACATGGGATGTAAGGCTGATCCAGGGTGTCTGGTGTGGCCGATGCCTTCATCGCGGGCAAGTCGAATCGTCGCACCGCCGCTCCCACACTGATCCAGGGTGTTGCAAAGATCTCCCGTGGGTGCCGGGCTTGCCCGCGATGAGGCCGGCCCCGACAACACACAACTTAGTCTTCGCTGGTGTCTTTAATCAAATGCGCCGCCAACGTCCGCAACGGTCCAAGCTGCCGACAAATCAACGCCAATTGCGTCTGCACCAGCCGCTGCCCTTCATCGATTTCATCCGGCATCTGCTCAAGGGTGTTGGCCAGCGCCTCTTCCTCATCACTCTGAATGGCAATCGGCTGTTTGCTTGCCAGGCCTTGGGCGATTTCGTCGATGCTCGCGGCCAGGCTCACACCGGCGCCGTCGATCAACTGTTCACGCACCTCCGCTGGCAGTGGGGTTTCGCGATGCGCCCCCAGCCCGGACAAATAGCTGAGCAACGTGTGTGACAGCACCAGAAAACGAAAGCCGACATCCGCTTCCTTACGGAAATGCCCGGGCTCCATGAGCATGTTGGCCAGCGTCGTCGACAACGCCGCGTCAGCGTTGTGCGCATTGCGTCGCGCCAGGCGATACGCCAGGTCGTCACTTTTGCCAGACGCGTATTGCTGCATGATCTGGCGCAGGTAAATGCTGTTGCAGGTGAGGGTGTTGGCCAGCACCTTGTTCAGGCGCCGACCCTGCCAGTCCGGCAGGAACAGGAACACCGCCAGCCCGGCGATCAGGCTGCCGAGCAAGGTGTCGAGCAGCCGCGGCAGGAACAGCCCGTAACCGTCGCCGACCTGGTTGAAGCAGAACAGCACCATCAAGGTGATCGCCGCCGTGGCCAAGGTGTAGCGAGTCGTACGGTTGATAAAGAACACCACTCCGGCGGCGATCGCAAAGCACGACTGGATCAACGGATTGGGAAACAGATCGAACAGCGCCCAGGCCAGGGTCAGGCCGATCGCGGTGCCGATGATCCGTTGGCCGAGTTTGCGGCGGGTGGCGCCGTAGTTCGGCTGACACACGAACAGCGTGGTGAGGATGATCCAGTAGCCCTGGGACGGGTGAATCAAGTGCACCATGCCGTAGCCGATGCTCAACGCGAGGGGCAAACGCAGTGCATGGCGGAACAGCAACGACGTTGGCGTCAGTTGTGTGCGCAAGCGCATCCACACATCTTTGAGGTTGCGCGGCGAACGGTCGAGCAGGCTGCTGTCGGTGGCATCGGCCAGCGCATCGGGGTTGCTCGCGTCGCTGAGCAAACGGTCGAGTGTCGCCAGGTTGGCCGCCAGTGCCCGCAGCGAGCGCAACAGGCCTCGCCAGGCCGGGTTGCTCTGGATGCGCAGGTGTTCGATGGAGGCGTTCAGATCGCCCAGGGCTTCGGCGAAACTCGCGTCATAGATGAACGGCTGGCGCATCTGGATCGATTCGGCGAGGGCGCGGCACGCCTTGCCTTGCTGACGTAGCAGGCGCTGGCAGCGGAACAGCACGTCGCTGTGGAAAAAGGCCTCGGCGAGTGCGTTGTAGGGGTAGTGCGAAGAACTGGCGCGCTCGTGGATGTCCTGGGCGAGGAAATACAATTTCAGGTAGCGACTGACTTTCGAGCCCGGCCGCCCATTGCCGACCCGGTGCAGAATGATTTCCTTGGCGGCGTTCAATGCCGCCACCACACGCCCATTCTGCTGGGCCAGTTCCAGGCGCCGCGCTTCCACGTCCATCTGCCGGATCGGCTCGAACAGCGACGACTTGAGCTTCAGGTAAAAACCCAGTTCGCGGAACAACCGCGCCAGGCTCTGCTGCACAGGCTGGTTGGAAAACATCGCCTGCCACAGCACCGACAGCAAACCGTACCAGGCCGCACCGGCTACCAGTAGCACCGGTTCATGCCAGAAATCGGTGACCGCACCACCGCGCTGGTCCACGCCGATCATCGTGTAGACCGAGAGAATCAGCGTCGCCGAGGCAATGGCGCCATAACGTTCGCCGAGGGCGCCGAGCATCGTCAGGCCGAAGCTGGCCAGGGCCAGGGCGATGATGAATATGTAGGGGTAGGGAAACAGCAGTTCGACGGAGAAGGCCGCGACGCTGAAACACACCAGCGTCACGGCCAGCGCGTTGAGGCGGCCCTGCCAACTGTCGTCGGTCTCGGCCAGGGCGCTGGCGATAATCCCCAGGAACAACGGGATTAGCAGGCCCATTTCATCCTGATACCAACAGACCGCCATGCTGCCGGTCAGGGCGATGAACACTCGCACGCTGTAGCTGAATTTATCCAGCGCCCAGAGGCGACGCAGAGACTGACGAAGAGGAGTCGATGACATGAAGTGCGAAGGCCTTCCGAGGCAATGACGCTAAATTGAGCCAGTAATGACGCCGACGCAATGGCGCCGATCACATCTGACAGCAAAATCTGTTCCTTGATACCACACATGGTCAATGTAGGAGCCGAGCTTGCTCGCGATAGCGGTCTAACGTTCAGCATCATTGTTGAACGTTAATCTGTCATCGCGAGCAAGCTCGGCTCCTACAGGTATTGCGCTGAATCAGGTGTATTGCGCGGCGGCGTAGCCGGAGGCCCACGCCCACTGGAAGTTGAAACCGCCCAGATGCCCGGTGACATCCAGCACTTCACCGATGAAGTACAACCCCGGGCTTTTCAGCGACTCCATGGTTTTGGATGACACTTCGTTCGTGTCGACGCCGCCCAGCGTCACCTCGGCCGTACGATAACCTTCGGTACCGGCCGGCACCACTTTCCAGCTCGCCAGTTTCTCGGCGATGTCGGCAATTTCCGCGTGGGTGTACTGCTTCATCGGTTTGGACACGAACCAGTTGTCCGCCAGCAGGTTGGCCATCTTCTTGGTGAAGATTTCCCCCAGCAGGGTTTTCAGTTCGCTGTTCGCGCGTTCAGCCTGCTGCTGTTGCAGCCAGGCGTGTACGTCGTGGTCCGGCATCAGGTTGATCTCAACCGTGTCGCCGGATTCCCAGAACGAAGAAATCTGCAAAATCGCCGGGCCACTGAGGCCGCGGTGAGTGAACAGGATGTTCTCGCGGAAACTTTGATCGTTGCAGCTCACCAGGCAATCCACCGATGTACCGGACAGCTCGGTGCAAAGCTCTTTGAGCTGATCGGTGATGGTGAACGGCACCAGGCCGGCGCGGGTTGGCAGCAAGTCGTGGCCAAACTGCCTGGCGACTTGATAACCGAAACCGGTCGCGCCCAGCGTCGGGATCGACAGGCCGCCCGTGGCGATCACCAGGGATTCGCAGGTGATTTGGTCTAGCGTCGTGTCCAGCAGATAACCGCTTTCGAGCTTCTCGATGGTCTGGATCGAGGTGTCCAGGTGCAGGCTGACGCCGACCTGATCGCATTCGTTGAGCAGCATCTCCAGGATGTCGCTGGATTTGTTATCGCAGAACAGTTGGCCGAGCTTCTTCTCGTGGTACGGCACGCCGTGTTTGGCGACCATGCCGATGAAGTCCCACTGGGTGTAGCGCGCCAGTGCAGATTTGCAGAAGTGTTCGTTTTGCGAGAGGAAATTGCCCGGTTCGGTGTACATGTTGGTGAAATTGCAGCGGCCACCGCCCGACATCAGGATTTTTTTGCCGGCCTTGTTTGCATGGTCGAGCAACATCACCTTGCGCCCGCGCCCGGCGGCGGTCAGCGCACACATCAACCCTGCGGCGCCAGCGCCAATGATCACGACTTCGGTAGAGCGCAAAACGATGTCCTCTTCATGTAACACCACAAAACAAACTGTGGGAGCCAACTTTGCCCGCGATGAGGCCTGCACATTCAACATCATTGTTGACTGTTAGTCCGTCATCGCGGGCAAGCCCGGCTCCCACAGGGGTTATTCGTTGTTCTTACAAAATCCGTACGCGCAGCGAGCGGCCCTTGATCTTGCCGTCGTTCAGGCGCTGCAAGGCTTGCTTGGCGATTCCGCGTTCAACGGCCACAAAAGCCTGGAAGTCGAAAATCGCGATCTTGCCCACCTGGGCGCCCGGAATGCCGGCATCACCGGTCAGTGCGCCGAGAATGTCACCCGGACGAACCTTGTCTTTACGGCCGGCACCGATGCACAGGGTGCTCATCTGCGGCAGCAACGGACCGCCGCCCTGGCTGGTGAGGTTGTCCACCAGGTCCCAGGTCAATGGCGTCTGCTGCAAATGTTCGATGGCTTGGGCGCGCTGCGCTTCGGGCGGTGCGACCAGGCTGATCGCGAGGCCTTTCTCACCGGCGCGACCGGTACGGCCGACGCGGTGGATGTGGATTTCCGAATCGCGGGCCAGTTCGACGTTGATCACCATGTCCAGCGAGTCGATGTCCAGGCCGCGAGCGGCGACGTCGGTGGCTACCAGTACCGAAGTACTGCGGTTGGCGAACATCGCCAGCACCTGGTCGCGGTCACGTTGTTCCAGATCGCCGTGCAGGCCGACGGCGGAGATGCCTTTGGCGGTCAGGTGATCGACGGTTTCCTGAACTTGTTGCTTGGTGTAGCAGAAGGCTACGCAGGACGCCGGGCGGAAGTGGCCGAGGACCTTGGTCACGACGCTCATGCGCTCTTCCGGGGAGATCTCGTAGAAACGCTGCTCGATCTGGGAGTCGTCGTGGAACGCCTCGGCCTTCACTTGCTGCGGGTTGCGCATGAACTTCGAGGCCAACTGTTTGATGCCCACCGGGTAGGTGGCGGAAAACAGCAGGGTCTGGCGACGCTCCGGAGCCTGCATGATGATCTCTTCGATGGAGTCGTAGAAACCCATGTCGAGCATGCGGTCAGCTTCGTCGAGAATCAGCGTGTTGAGGCCGTGCAGTACCAGCGAACCTTTGCGCAGGTGCTGCTGAATGCGCCCCGGCGTGCCGACGATGATGTGCGCGCCATGTTCCAGCGAAGCGATCTGCGGGCCGAGGGACACGCCGCCGCACAGGGTCAGGACCTTGATGTTGTCTTCGGCACGGGCCAGGCGACGGATTTCCTTGGCGACCTGGTCAGCCAGCTCGCGGGTCGGGCACAGGATCAGCGCCTGGCAACCGAAGTAGCGCGGATTGATCGGGTTCAGCAGGCCGATACCGAAGGCGGCGGTCTTGCCGCTGCCGGTCTTGGCCTGGGCGATCAGGTCCATCCCCTTGAGGATCACCGGCAAGCTTTGCGCCTGGATCGGCGTCATCTGGGCATAACCGAGGGAGTCGAGGTTAGCCAGCATGGCGGCGGACAGCGGCAAAGTATTAAAAGCGGTGGCGATGGTGGTCACGGGACTGGCCTGCAAAACAAAATGTCGCGCAGTGTACCAGTCCGGCTGCCTCAACCTGCAAATTCTGGACGAATAGCCTGTAGCAGCTGCCGAGGCACGAGGCTGCGTCGGGCTGCGAAGCGGCCCCCCGAGGGCGGTCCTGCGGACGCGCAACGCAGCCTCGTGCCTCGGCAGCTGCTACAAGTCAGTGCTCTATATCGTGCTCGCGGCTGACCATCCGTCGTCCGTCTGTTGGTGACAGCTGCGAGAAGATGGTGGCGGCGAGCATTGCCATGATGCCGACGGTCACAAACGTCAGTTGGAACGCGCCCAGAATCGTCTCCACGCCATCGTTGCCGATCTCTGCGGTAAAGCCGCCGAGCAATGCACCGGCGCACGCAACCCCCAGGCTCAGGGACAATTGCGCCACCACAGACAGCAGGCTGTTGCCGCTGCTGGCGCTGGCGTCGTCGAGGTCGATCAGGGTCACGGTGTTCATCGCGGTAAATTGCAGCGAGTTGATCGCCCCGAGAATCGCCAGCAGACACAGCAGCAGCCAGTACGGCGTCTGTTCGCTGACCAGGCCCATGCTCGCCAACATGATCCCCAGCGCCAGGGTGTTGCCGGTGAGCACGATGCGATAGCCCAAGCGCTCGATCAGCGGTCGCGCCACCCACTTGGCGATCATCGCTGCAGCAGCCAGCGGCAGCATGCTCATCCCGGCCTGAGACGGCGAGTAACCCAGCGCCACTTGCAGCAGCAACGGCACGAGGAAGGGCAGGGCGCCGCTGCCGAGCCGGGCGAACAGATTGCCGAGAATGCCGACGGCGAAGGTCCGGGTCTTGAACAGCGACGGCGCGAACAGCGGATTGTCGATATGCCCGGCCCGCAACCAGTACGCCGCCAGGCAGGCCATGCCGCCGAACAACAGCAGCATCACCCGCAAGTGAGGCAGGTGCAGTTCGCCCAGGCCTTCCATGGCGATGGTGATCAAAATCATCGCCGCGCCAAACAGCACAAAGCCCAGACTGTCGAAACGGGTGCGCTCGGAGCCACGCAGGTCCGGGATGAATTTCCACACGGCGTAGCAACCGACCAGCCCGACCGGCAGGTTGATCAGAAAGATCCAGTGCCATGTCAGGTATTGCACCATCCAGCCGCCCATGGTCGGGCCGATCAACGGGCCGAGCAGGCCGGGAATGGTGATGAACCCCATGATCCGCACCAGTTCCGAACGCGGGTAGGCGCGCAGTACCACCAGTCGCCCGACCGGCAGCATCAGCGCCCCGCCCAGCCCTTGGATCACTCGAGCGCCGTTCAGCATGGTCAGGCTGCTCGACAGCGCGCAGAGCAATGAGCCGAGACTGAACAACAGGATCGCGCTGAAGAAGATCTTCTTGGTGCCGAAGCGGTCAGCGATCCAGCCAGAGGCGGGGATCAGCAAGGCGACGGTAAGCATGTAGGCGATGATCACGCCCTGCATGCGCAACGGGTCTTCCGCCAGGTCCCGAGCCATGGCCGGCAGGGCGGTGTTGAGGATGGTCCCGTCGAGGGACTGCATGAAAAAAGCAATGGCGACGACCCACGGGATCCAGCGGGCGGTGACAGCGTCGAGAGGTGGGCGGTTGGGCATGGGACCTCTTGCGGGTTTTAGGTGAAACAATCTGCAGAACGATGAAGTCCCGTAGCAGCTGGCGAAGCCTGCGTTCGAGGACGAAGTCCTCGCAAATCGGCCACGGTGTTCCGTCTGTATTACCGTGATTGCTGAACCGGCGAGGACTGCGTCCTCGATCGCAGGCTTCGCCAGCTGCTACAGGGTATTTACAGGGTCAGCGTGAGCTTTTTGACCAGTGCCCCCGGCAGCAACGCCGACGCCGTGGCCCGCTGGCTGTAGGTACTCGCCGACAGCAACAACTCGCGTTCCTCGGTCAATGCTTCCAGCTGCGAACCGAGCAAACTGTAGGCGCTGTCATCAAAACGCATGGTGCTCACCGGTGCCTGAATCTCGCCGTTCTCGACCCAGAACGTCGCAAACCGCGTCATGCCGGTCATGCGTGCCCCCGGTTGATCGGAGTAATTCAAGTACCAGAGATTGCTGATGTACAACCCCGTGCCCAGTTGCTTGAGGATCTCGGCTTCAGGCAACGTCCCGGCCGCCATGTTCAATGCGCTCGGCATCTCACCGCCGCCGGCCCCGTTGGCGGTCAAGCCGTACTCGGCTGCGCTGCGGGAACTGACCATTTGCGCGCCGGCCTTGCCTTCGACGATCAACCCCAGATCACTGCGTGGGTAACCTTCGCCGGAGAACGCCGGGCTCAACGAACCACTGACTTTTTCATCAATGGACACCTGCGGGCTGAATGCACTGTCCCCCGCATAAAGCTTTTGCAGCGGGCTGGTTTTGCTGGCAATCGACTGCGCCGAAAACCCGCCCCAGCAGAGCATGCCCATTATTTCTTCAAGCGCCGCCGGGGCGAGGTAGGCGCGGTACTGCCCCGGTGCCAACGTACGCAACGGTCGACCGAGAAACGCCAGCTGCTCACGTGCCTGCTGGAAGCGCTTGGCGAACCCTTCACTGTTCCAGTCGTGCCCGGCGTAACTGGCTTTCACCGCCTGGCCATTGTCGTGGAACAGGCTGAAATCGAAGTTGAAACTGTTGGCTTGATGCCAGCCAAACGCGCCCGACGAACTGGCGAAGCCACGGCTGATCGGGCCTGCCGCGTAGAAACCCACCAGGTCCAGCCCTTCGGCGGCCTGAGTGATTTCGGCAACTACCTGCTCGGTATCCGGCAGCGGATGATCCTGCACATTCTTGCTCTGCCAGCCGTTGTGGTTGAGCAGCAGGTACGGATCCTGCGGCAACAATGGCAAGGTTTCGCGCAGCTGTTGCAGGCCTTCGGCCAGACGCTGCACGTCAACGTCCGGGTCGCCGGCCAGCGTGATTTCAAGGTCGGCGTGGCGGCCATCGTTGATCAGTTTGAAACCGATGCTCGCCTGCTGCACTTGCCCGGCCTGGCGCACCTTGGCGTGGTTGAAACGCACGAAGGCCGAGGATTCGGCGGCGTAGCTGAGGGTGAACTGTTCCGGCTCGCGAATCGCCTCGCGCAGCCACTTGACCAATGCCTTGAACGACTCGGCCTGATTGTTTGACGTACTCATCAGGCGTCTCCTCCAAACACATCTACGTTGCTGAACACACAAGCCGGCGAGGCGTGGCCGACGCGGATCACCTGATTCGGTTCACCTTTGCCGCAGTTGGGTGTGCCCAGGACCTTGAAGGTGCTGGCGTCACCGACGGCGCTGAGGCTTTTCCAGAAGTGCGCGGAAATCGCCCGGTAGTTCGGGTTTTTCACCACGCCTTTGAGCTCACCGTTTTCAATCAACTGTGCCCATTCGCAACCGAACTGGAACTTGTTGCGCGCATCGTCGATGGACCACGATCGATTGGTCGACATCATGATGCCGTGTTCGATATTGCCGATCAGTTGCGCCAGCGGTTGATCGCCGGGCTCGATATTGAGGTTGGCCATGCGGTCGATCGGCGGGCGGTTCCAGCCGCAGGCGCGGCTGTTGGCGACGCCGTCCATGCCCGCGCGGAACTGCGACAGCGCACCGCCCAATGGACGTAGCAGCAAACCTTCCTTGATCAGGAACTGCTTGCTCGCGGCGGTGCCGTCGTCGTCATGGCCGTAGCTGGCGAGCTGCTCGGGGATGTCCGGGTCGAAGGTCACGTTGAGTAGCTTTGAGCCGTATTGCAGATGGCCGAAATCCTCTGTCTTGACGAAGCTGGTGCCGGCGTAATTACGCTCGTCACCGAGGATGCGGTCCAGCTCCAGCGGGTGGCCGATGGATTCGTGGATCTGCAACATCATCTGGTCGGGCATCAGCAACAGATCACGCGGACCTTGCGGAGTGTTCGGCGCCAGCAGCAATTGCAGTGCCTGATCGGCGACGGTCGGGCCGGCGCCGATCAGGCCGCAACGGCTGATGACATCGGCGCCGCCCTGCTGGCCAAAATTCTCGCGGCCCAGGCTGCGGGTCTGGCTGTCGCTGCCGTCATAGGCGGTGACGTCCAGGCCAGGGTAGACAAAACGCTGGGCCTGACGCAGTTCGGCGCCGGCGCTGTTGAGGTAAATCTGTTCGACGTGGGTGATGCCAATGCTCACCTGCCAGTTCACCAATCGCTCGTCCTTGGGCACGGACGCGGATTCGGCACCGAGCAATTGGTAGCAGTCGCTCAGGGACGGGAAGGGCTGGTCGAGGTTGGGCGAAAAGTAGTCGGCGCGATCACTGGAGACGGGTTGGTCACGCAGGTCGAGCAACGCGTGGGGCTTGAGCCGGCGGGCTTGTTGTTCGGCTCGGTCCAGGGCTGATTGCAGGCCTTGTTGCGACAGGTCGTTGGTGGCGGCGTAGGCTTCGACGCCGTTGACCCGCGCGGTCAACATTGCCCCTTCGTCACGGCTCAGGCTTGGAGGTTCGGCGACGTTCTTGCGCACCGACAGGTATTGGCCGGACTCGCGCACATAACGCAGCGAAAAAAATTCAGCGCCCGTGCGCAAGGCAGCAAAGCGCTGCTTGAGCTGGGGGTGGAAATCGAACATTCAGGGACCTCCTTGGTATGGAGTGGCGGTGCTGCGGTCGTGCGAGGGGGAGGTGAAACGTTTGCGTGGCGCTAGATTAGGCCTGCGCGGGGGGTAGGATCAAGCTTGGATCGGTGTAGGAAAATATTACCGGGAGAGGTGTGGTGTTATGGCGGCCCCCTTCGCGAGCAAGCCCGCTCCCACATTTGACCGCGTCGTTATCTGGCGACTCGGTCAAATGTGGGAGCGGGCTTGCTCGCGAAGGCAGCGCCTCGGTGTAACGGTCTTACTGAGCAGTAGCGCTCACATCACGCAAAGGCTTGCCCTTCACCGGCGCTTCGCCCGCCACATAGTAGTTGGCGGTACTGCGCGGCAACGGCTTGCGGCCACGGATCTTGTCGGCGATTTTCTCGGCGATCATGATCGTCGGCGCGTTCAGGTTGCCGGTGGTGATGATCGGCATGATCGAGGCATCGACCACACGCAGACCTTGCATGCCATGCACACGGCCTTCGCCATCAACCACGGCCATTTCGTCGGTGCCCATCTTGCACGAGCAGGACGGGTGGAACGCGGTTTCGGCGTGCTCGCGGATGAACGTGTCCAGTTGCTCGTCGGATTGCACGTCGATGCCCGGGCTGATTTCGCGGCCACGGAAAGCGTCGAGAGCCGGCTGTTGCATGATTTCACGGGTCAGGCGGATGCCGTCGCGGAATTCTTGCCAGTCCTGCTCGGTGGCCATGTAGTTGAACAGGATGCTCGGGTACTCGCGCGGATCCTTGGACTTGGCCTGGATGCGGCCACGACTCGGCGAACGCATGGAACCCATGTGCGCCTGGAAACCGTGCTCTTGCACACCGTTGCTGCCGTTGTAGTTAATCGCGACCGGCAGGAAGTGGTACTGGATGTTCGGCCATTCGAATTCCGGACGGGTGCGGATGAAACCACCGGCTTCGAACTGGTTGCTGGCGCCGATGCCGGTGCCGTTGAACAGCCATTCGGCACCGATGGCTGGCTGGTTGTACCAGAGCAGCGACGGGTACAGCGAAACCGGTTGGGTGCAGGCGTATTGCAGGTACAGCTCAAGGTGATCCTGCAGGTTTTCGCCGACGCCTGGCAGGTCGTGGACCACCGGGATGTCGAGCTTGTTGAGCAGTTCGGCCGGGCCGACGCCGGAGCGTTGCAGAATCTGCGGCGAAGCGATGGCGCCGGAGCACAGCAGCACTTCTTTGCGGGCACGGACTTCAACGCGCTCTTCGGCGGCACCGATCAGGTAACGCACGCCAACGGCACGCTTGCCTTCGAACAGGATCTTGTCAGTCAGAGCGTGGGTGACGATGGACAGGGTCGAACGCTTCTTGGCGACGTCCAGGTAACCGCGAGCGGTGGAGGCACGACGACCTTTCGGCGTCACGGTACGATCCATCGGGCCGAAGCCTTCTTGCTGGTAACCGTTCAAGTCTTCAGTGCGCGGGTAACCGGCTTGCACGCCCGCTTCAACCATGGCGTGGAACAGCGGGTTGTTGCCGGCTTTCGGCGTGGTCACGCTGACCGGACCTTCGCCGCCGTGGTAATCGTTCGGGCCGATGTCGCGGGTTTCGGCTTTGCGGAAATACGGCAGGCAGTTCAGGTAATCCCAGTCTTCCAGGCCTGGCAGCTTGGCCCAGTTGTCGTAGTCCATCGCGTTGCCGCGGATGTAGCACATGCCGTTGATCAGCGAGGAACCACCGAGGCCCTTGCCGCGACCGCATTCCATCCGGCGACCGTCCATGTAGGGTTCTGGATCGGTTTCGTAGGCCCAGTTGTAGCGACGACCTTGCAGCGGGAACGCCAGGGCGGCCGGCATCTGTGTGCGGAAGTCGAAACGGTAGTCCGGGCCGCCCGCTTCGAGCAGCAGGACGGTGACGCCTTCGTCTTCAGTCAGACGGGTCGCCAGGGTGTTACCGGCCGAGCCGGCACCGATGATGATGTAATCGAATTCTTGGGACATTGAATGCACCCTCTTTGAAGTTGGTCAGGTCACCTGTAGCAGCTGCCGAGGAACGAGGCTGCGTTGGGTTGCGCAGCGACCCCTTTGAGGGCGGTCCTGCGGACGCGCAACGCAGCCTCGTACCTCGGCAGCTGCTACAGGGTTTTCGGGTGCGCCTTAGAACACCGAGGCGTAATCGCCCAGTTCGACCTGTACCGATTTGATGCGGGTGAAGTTGTTCAGCGAGCTGATGCCGTTCTCACGGCCAACGCCCGACTGCTTGTAACCGCCGACCGGCATCTTGGCGTCGGATTCGCCCCAGGCGTTGATCCAGCAGATACCGGCTTCCAGTTGATGAATCACGCGGTGAGCGCGGTTCAGGTCCTTGGTGACAACGCCAGCGGCCAGGCCGAAGTCGGTGTCGTTGGCGCGACGGATCACTTCTTCTTCGGTTTCGTAAGTCAGGATCGCCATCACCGGGCCGAAGATTTCTTCGCGCACGATGGTCATGTCGTCGGTGCAGTCGGTGAACACGGTCGGGGCCACGAATGCGCCTTTGGCGAATTCGCCTTCGGTCAGACGGCGGCCGCCGCACAGAACGCGAGCGCCTTCTTCTTTACCCTTGGCGATGTAACCCAGCACGCTCTCCATGTGAGCGAAGCTGACCAGCGGGCCGAAGTTGGTGTTTTCGTCTTCCGGGTTGCCAACGCGGATGCGCGCAACGCGTTCAGCGATCTTGGCTTCGAAAGCGGCTTTCAAGTGGCTCGGTACGAACACTCGAGTTCCGTTGGTGCAGACCTGACCGGAGCTGTAGAAGTTGGCCATCATCGCGGTGTCGGCGGCGCGATCGAGGTCGGCGTCATCGAAAATGATCAGCGGGGATTTGCCGCCCAGTTCCATGGTCACGTCTTTCAGCGACGATGCAGAAGCGCTGGCCATGACCTTCTTGCCGGTGTCGGTGCCGCCGGTGAAGGAGATTTTTTCGATACGTGGGTGTTCGGTCAACCAGGTGCCGACTTCACGGCCGCTACCAGTCAGTACGTTGAACACACCGGCTGGCAAGCCTGCTTCGGTGTAGATCTCGGCCAGTTTCAGCGTGGTCAGGGACGTGACTTCGCTAGGCTTGAAGATCATCGCGTTACCGGCCGCCAGGGCCGGTGCGGATTTCCACAGGGCGATCTGGATCGGGTAGTTCCACGCGCCGATCCCGGCCACGACGCCCAGCGGCTCGCGACGGGTGTAGACGAACGAAGTGGTGCGCAGCGGGATCTGCTCGCCTTCGATGGCTGGCACCAGGCCTGCGTAGTATTCCAGCACGTCAGCGCCGGTGACGATGTCGACGTAGCGGGTTTCGGAGTACGACTTGCCGGTGTCCAGGGTTTCCAGGGCGGCCAGCTCATCGTTGCGCTCGCGCAGGATGTCGACGGCACGACGCAGGATGCGCGAACGCTCCATGGCGGTCATTGCAGCCCAGATTTTCTGGCCCTTTTCGGCGCTGACCACAGCGCGCTCGACGTCTGACTGGGTCGCGCGTTGTACTTTTGCGAGGACTTCACCGTTAGCCGGGTTGATGGCTTCGAAAGTGGCGTCGCTGCTGGCGTCACTGTAGCCGCCATCGATGTAGAGTTTTTGCAGTTCGAAACGGGCCATAAAGTCCTCGCAAGTGCATAAGTGGTTGGCGTTGACCACCGGGGCGTGCCGTGAAGCGTTGGCGGCGCTGGCCAGTGGCGGTTCGGGGGTTGAGCGTTTATGTGTGCTCTAACTCACCCGCTTGGCCAGTTGGGTATCCATGTATTCGTAAGCGATCTGAAGCGCCTGCCCGGTGTCGAAAGCGTCTCCCGACAACGCGCCGCGCAACCACAACCCGTCAATCAGGGCTGCGAGGCCACGGGCTGCAGTGCGCGCATCATCGAGCGGCAATACGCGGCGGAACTCGCAGCACAAGTTGGAATACAGACGGTGATCGTTGATCCGCTGCAACCTGTGCAAAGACGGCTGGTGCATGCTGGTAGCCCAGAAGGCCAACCAGGTTTTCATTGCCGGGCCATTGACCTGGCTGGCGTCGAAGTTGCCTTCGATGATCACCTGCAGATGCGCCCGTGGGCTGTCATCTGCCAGCGCCTGACGGCGCAAGGTGACGCTCTCGCTGAGGGCGGTCATCAGATACCGCATCGTGGCGGCAATCAGGCCATTCTTGTCCTGAAAATAGTGACTGATGATGCCATTCGAGACACCGGCCAAACGGGCGATCAGCGCAATGCTGGCGTCCCCCATGCCGACTTGATCGACGGCCTGCAACGTGGCTTCGATCAATTGCTGGCGGCGGATGGGTTGCATACCGACCTTGGGCATCTTGCACATCTCCTTAGGCCTTCCGGTGGACGTCAAACGGCTACCGGATTGAGGGCCAGTCTATTTTGTTTTGATTGAACGTTCAATCAACAAAGAATAAGATCTGCGACAAATCGTCGCTGCCTGCGTTTTTTCCTACGTGTAGCTGGCGAAAAAACGACATTCGAAAATGCTCGAAACCTACGCGCTCTGGCGCTCTTGGGGTTTCGGGCTTTTTTCGGGGTGTCTTTATATCACCCACTGGTCGGCTGCCAACTAACCGATTGGTCGGGTATCGCGTTGCCTTGTGTTCTTCTCTCGCACTTGCTGGAGCATCTGTGCCATGAGTTCTGCCTCTCTTATAAAGACCCCACCCGATAAGGTGACGGTCAACGGTTGGGTGTTCTACACCTCTACCGCGTTGATCCTGTTGTTGACCGCCATTCTGATCATCGCCCCGCAAGAGGCCGGCAGATTGCTCGGTATTGCTCAGGCCTGGTTGTCCCGCAGCTTCGGCTGGTACTACATGGTGGTGATCGCCGCTTACCTCGTGTTCGTGGTGGGCCTGGCGTTTTCGTCGTACGGCAAGCTCAAACTGGGCAGCAAGGACGACACCCCGGACTTCAGCTACGGTGCCTGGGCGGGGATGCTGTTCTCGTCGGGTATCGGCATCTCGCTGTTGTACTTCGGTGCGTCCGAGCCGCTGGACCACTACTTCAACCCGCCCGAAGGCGTGGCCGCCAGCAACATGGCCGCGCGTCAGGCTGTTCAACTGACGTTCCTGCACTGGGGCCTGCATGGCTGGGCGATCTACGCACTGGTCGGTCTGGCCGTTGCTTACTTTGCTTACCGTCACAACCAGCCGCTGGCGTTGCGTTCGGCGTTGTATCCGCTGGTGGGCGAGCGTTGGGTCAAAGGCGCGGCCGGTCATGCGGTGGACGGCTTTGGCATGTTCGTGACCCTGCTGGGGCTGGTGACGAACCTGGGGATTGGTTCGTTGCAAGTGTCGTCGGGCCTGGAAAACCTGTTCGGCATGGAGCACAGCAACACCAACCTGCTGATCGTGATCATCGTGATGAGCACTGTGGCGACCATCGCTGCCGTGTCGGGCGTGGAAAACGGCATCCGCCGTCTGTCTAACCTGAACATCGTGCTGTTCAGCGGCCTGCTGATTTTCGTGCTGCTGTTCGGCCCGACATTGCACCTGCTCAACGGTTTTGTGCAGAACGTCGGTGACTACCTGAACGGCGTAGTGCTGAAGACCTTCGACCTCTACGTGTACGAAGGCGACAGTGAAAAGTCCGACCGCTGGCTGGGTCTGTGGACCCTGTTCTACTGGGCGTGGTGGATTTCCTGGGCCCCATTCGTCGGCATGTTCATCGCACGTATTTCCCGTGGTCGCACCGTGCGCGAGCTGGTGGCCGGCGTACTGCTGATTCCACTGGGTTTCACTCTGGCATGGCTGTCGATCTTCGGTAACTCGGCCCTGGACCTGGTGATGAACCATGGGGCGGTGGAGCTCGGGAAGACGGCGCTCGAACAGCCGTCCATGGCGATCTACCAATTGCTTGAGCATTATCCGGCGTCGAAAGTGGTGATCGGCGTGTCGATCTTTGTCGGTTTCGTGCTGTTCCTGACCCCGGCGGATTCCGGCGCGGTGATGATGGCCAACCTTTCCTGCAAGGGCGGTAATGTCGACGAAGATGCGCCGCACTGGTTGCGAATCTTCTGGTCGGCGGTGATCACGCTGGTGACCATCGGCTTGCTGTTTGCCGGTAACTTCGAAGCCATGCAAACCATGGTGGTGCTGGCCGGTCTGCCATTCTCGGTGGTGCTGGTGTTCTTCATGTTCGGCTTGCACAAGGCCATGCGCCAGGACGTGCAGATCGAACAGGAGCAAGCGGAGCTGGCTGCACGCGGTCGTCGTGGTTTCACCGAGCGTTTGACTCAGTTGGACCTGCAACCTAGCCAGTCGATCGTTCAGCGCTTCATGGACAAGCACGTCAGCCCGGCATTGGAAGATGCGACGGCGCAACTGCGTACGCAAGGTCTGCAAGTGCAAACCATGCTCGGTAAATCCAAGCGTTGCATGGGCGTTCGGGTCGAGATGGAGGAGGGCAATCCGTTTGTCTACGAAGTCAGCCTGGATGGCTATCTGGCTACGCCAACCGAGTCGGCCCAGTCCGATGAGACACGCCAGCGCTACTACCGCGCCGAGGTGTACCTGCACAACGGCAGCCAGGACTATGACTTGATGGGTTTCACTCAGGATCAGATCACCCGCGACGTGCTCGATCAGTTTGAAAGCCATCGGCAACTCCTTGGCCGGGTTTATAGCTGAGTAGCAAGATGATCGTTCCTGCTCGCTGCGCAGGAACACAAAGGGGCTCATAGAGCCCCTTTTTTGTGTCTGATCGTTCCCACGCTCTGCGTGGGAATGCCACCTGTGACGCTCCGCGTCACGCCCGTAATGGAACGCGGAGCGTTCCGGGCTTCATTCCCACGCGGAGCGTGGGAATGATCACGCCGCGATCCTCTCGCGGCGTTTATGTGTCTGCTGACTTATCCCAGGTTCTTGCCGAGCAACGCGTGATACAGCTCGCTGTCACCCAGAATCCCGACCACTTTGTTGTTGTCATGCAGCACCAGCTTGTTGCCGGTCTGGTAGCGAATCTGCAGCGCATCGCGCATGCCGATGTTCGAGTCCACCAGCGTCGGCCGACGCTCCAAGCCTTCTACCGCTTGCCCTGGAATCCAGTTTTGCAGGTCAAGGTTCGCGCCGTTCTGGCGAGCGCCCTTGATGGTGTTGCCTTCAGCCAGGTCCAGCCACGAATCGCCACCCGGATCCAGGCACACCGAACCGTTGATGCGCTTGCAGTTGTCCAGCGTGCGCATCAGGCTGCGACCGCACAACACGTTGAGCGGATTGGTGTGGGCCACGAACGTGCGCACGTAATCGTCCGCCGGGTTCAACACGATCTCTTCGGGCTTGCTGTACTGGATGATCCGGCCGTCTTTCATGATTGCAATACGGCTGCCGAGCTTGAGCGCTTCATCGAGGTCGTGACTCACGAACACGATGGTCTTGTGCAACTTGCGTTGCAGTTCCAGCAGTTCGTCTTGCAGGCCCTGGCGGATAAGCGGGTCGAGTGCCGAGAACGGTTCGTCCATCAACAGAATGTCAGCGTCCATCGCCAAGGCGCGGGCCAGGCCGACACGTTGCTGCATACCGCCGGAGAGCTCGTCGGGTTTCTTGTTGCGCCATTGGGTCAGGCCCACCAGCTCCAGCTTGTCGTCTACCAGTTTGCGGCGTTCTTTCTCCGGGCGACCCTGCATTTCCAGACCGAAACTGATGTTCTCGCGCACTGTCAGCCAAGGCATCAGGGCGAATTTCTGGAACACCATCGCAATGCGCTTGGTGCGCATCATTTTCAGTTCTGCCGGGGTGCAGGAAGCAATGTCGATCTGCTTGCCTTCGTGCTCGACGAACAACTTGCCACGGCTGACGGTGTTGAGGCCGTTGATGCAACGCAGCAGGCTGGATTTGCCGGACCCGGACAGGCCCATCAGCACGCAGATTTCGCCTTTCTCGATGTCCAGGCTGGCTTTTTCAACGCCGACGATCTGCCCGGTCTTTTTCAGGATCTGGTCGCGGGTCATGCCTTGGTCGAGAAGCTTGAGCGCCTCGCGCGGGTCTTTGGAGAAGATTACGTCGACGTCTTCAAAGCGAATAATGCTCATGCGTCACCCCCTACTTTAGCGTCGGGTTGTTTGCAGATACGGTCGAGCATGATCGCCAGCAATACGATCGCCAGGCCCGCTTCAAAGCCCAGGGCGATATCGGCAGTGTTCAGTGCGTTGACCACGGGTTTGCCCAGGCCATCGGCGCCCACCAGTGCCGCAATCACCACCATCGACAGCGACAGCATGATGCACTGGGTGATACCGGCCGCGATGCTTGGCATGGCGTGGGGCAGTTCGATCCGTGAGAGCAATTGACGGCGCGAGCAGCCGAAGGCTTTGCCGGCGTCCATCAGTTCTTGCGGGACATCGCGGATGCCCAGGTAGGTCAGGCGGATCGGCGCGGCAATCGCAAACACCACCGTGGAGATCAGGCCTGGCACCACACCCAGCCCGAAGAGGGTCAGGGTAGGAATGAGGTAAACGAAGGTCGGTACGGTCTGCATCAGATCGAGTACCGGACGCATTAAAGTGTAGAACATTGGTTTGTGCGCGGCGACGATGCCCAGCGGCACGCCGATGACCACGCAGACCAGGGTGGCAAACAACACCTGGGCGAGGGTTTCCATGGTTTCCTGCCAGTACCCCAGGTTGAGGATCAGCAGGAAGGAGGCGATGACGAAAACCGTCAGCCCCCACTTGCGTTGAATGAAGTGGGCCAGTAGCGCGATGAGGCCGATCAATGCCAGCGGGTTGAACCAGGTCAGCGCAAACGTCACGCCGTGGATCATTGTTTCCAGTGTCAGGGCGATTGCGTCGAAGGTGCTGGCGCCGTGTTGCGTCAACCATTCGACGAAGCCTGCGATGTACTGGCCTAAAGGTATTTTCTGATCAATCAGCATGGTAGTGAACGTCCGCATGCAAGGAAATAAACAGCCCGGACGGCGTACGCCGCCCGGCATAAACGGTGCTCCCTAATTCAAGGCGTCAGTTTGGCTTTCACGGCCTCCAGGCCAGGTTTACCGTCAATGGTGGTCACGCCAGCGAGCCAGGTATCGAGCACCTGTGGATTCTTTTTAAGCCAGGCCTTTGCGGCCGCGTCAGGCTTCATCTTGTCGTCCAGGATGTTGCCCATCAGTTCACTTTCCATGTCGACGGTGAACTCCAGGTTTTTCAACAGCGTCCCCACGTTGCCGCATTCCTGGGCATAGCCCTTGCGGGTGTTGGTTGCCACGGTGGCGGCACCGAAGTCCTGGCCGAAGTAGTCGTCACCACCGGTGAGGTACTGGATCTTGAAGCGCTTGTTCATCGGGTGCGGTGCCCAGCCGAGGAAGACCACGGCGGTGTCGCGTTTCTGTGCGCGGTCGACCTGGGACAGCATGCCGGCTTCGCTGGACTCGACGACTTTGAAGCCGGCGGTCTTGAGACCGAAGGCGTCCTTGTCGATCATGCTCTGGATCAGACGGTTACCGTCGTTGCCAGGCTCGATGCCGTAGATCTTGCCGTCGAGCTCTTTCTTGAATTTGGCGATGTCGGCGAAGTCATGCAGACCCTTGTCATACAGGGCTTGAGGTACGGCGAGGGTGTACTTGGCACCCTTGAGGTTGGTGCGCACAGTTTCCACGGTGCCGGCATCGCGGTAGGCCTTGATGTCGTTTTCCATGGTCGGCATCCAGTTACCGAGGAACACGTCCATGTTCTTGCCGTCGGCCAGGGACTTGTAGGTCACGGGCACGGAAATCATGGTGGTCTTGGTCTTGTAGCCGAGAGCGTTGAGCACGACGCTGGTGGTGGCGGTTGTCGCGGTAATGTCGGTCCAGCCGACATCGGAGAAGTTTACGGTGCTGCACTGAGCGGGTTCAGCAGCTTGAGCCAGTAACGGCAGACTCAGCATGGCGGCCAACAACAACGACGGGGAACCTTTCATGGATGGACTCCTTGGTGTTTTTTTTGGCAGTGTTCCGACTGGACCACCGCACTTATAGGTTGCGGTTGGATGGCGTTTTGGAGACAGCTCTACCCCGGCGCCTTGCAATCGAGTCGATACGATCATGTACCACTGAAAATCTGACGCCTACAGGGTGCGTCGTATCCAGTACAGGGATGGTCGCATCCAGTGTCGGTGACGTCGTTTACAGCTTTTTTCAGCCCTCTTTCCCCCTCTGATCCGCAAAAAAACGGCGAAAACGCGACGTAAAAGACACGCGGCGTTAGTGAGCATGAGTGCGTCGGTGTGAGACGTCGAACAACCTGGCAAAAGCTTGATGATGCGGCCATCTCGGCGGATTGCAGCTTGAGCGTAGCAGCTCCGCCACTGGGCGCTTTTGCGTCTGGAGTCGGCACATCCAGGAGTTCGGCAGTCATGGCTATCAGTGTTTTCGACCTGTTCAAAATCGGCATCGGCCCTTCCAGTTCGCACACCGTGGGGCCCATGCGGGCCGCCGCGCTGTTTGTTGAATCGCTGCGTGACAAGCATTTGCTGGAGCAAGTACGGCGTGTCGAAGTCCAGTTGTACGGTTCGCTGTCAGCTACCGGCATTGGTCACGGCAGCGACAACGCGGTGATCATGGGCCTGATGGGCGAGTGGCCGGACGCAATCGACCCGTCGCAAATCGGCATCCGTATCGAAACCCTGCGCGAAACCCACATGTTGCTACTCGATGGTCGCTTGTCGGTGCCCTTCATCTGGGCCCGGGACATGCGCCTGATCGACGAAAACCTGCCGTTCCACCCCAATGCCATGACCCTGATTGTCGAAGGCGATCACGGCGAGTTGCATCGCGACACCTACTATTCCGTCGGCGGTGGTTTTGTCGTGGATGAAGCCCAGGCATCCAGTGGCGTGGTCGATCTTGACCGCACCGTGTTGCCGTACGATTTCTCCAGCGCCGCCGAGCTGTTGGAACTGTGCAAAAAGCACGATCTGCGGGTGGCTGAACTGATGATGGCCAACGAGAAAGTGTGGCGCAGTGAAGAAGAAATTCGCGCCGGCCTGATGAAGCTGTGGCGCGCCATGCAAGATTGTGTCGACCAGGGCCTCAAGCACGAAGGCATCCTGCCTGGCGGCCTCAATGTGCGTCGTCGCGCTGCCAAGTTGCACCGCAGCTTGCAGGAGTTGGGTAAACCCAACGTGATCGGCTCGACCTTGAGCGCCATGGAGTGGGTCAACCTGTTCGCCCTGGCGGTCAACGAAGAAAACGCCGCCGGCGGCCGCATGGTCACGGCACCGACCAACGGTGCGGCGGGGATCATTCCGGCGGTATTGCATTACTTCATGAAATTCAGCGAGGCGGTGACCGACGCCAATGTCGTCGACTACTTCCTTGGTGCCGCAGCGGTCGGGATCTTGTGCAAAAAGAACGCTTCGATCTCCGGCGCCGAAGTCGGTTGCCAGGGCGAAGTCGGCTCGGCCTGCGCCATGGCGGCGGCCGGGTTGGCGGAGATTCTCGGCGCTACGCCGGAACAGCTGTGCAACGCTGCCGAGATCGGCCTGGAGCATAACCTCGGCCTGACCTGCGATCCGGTGGGCGGGTTGGTGCAAGTGCCGTGCATCGAGCGCAACGCGATTGCCGCGGTGAAAGCGATCAACGCGGCGCAGATGGCCCTGCGTGGTGATGGTCAGCACTTCATTTCGCTGGACCGGGTGATTCGCACCATGCGTGATACCGGCGCCGATATGCATGACAAATATAAAGAGACTTCGCGTGGTGGGTTGGCGGTGAGCGCGGTTGAGTGCTGAGACCGAGTAGACCCAATCGCGAGCAAGCTTCGCTCCTACAGGTTTGATGTCGATCGCGAGATATGGGCACGCCGAGCTTCTGTAGGAGCAAAGCTTGCTCGCGATAGCTGTAGACCAGTCAAAACTGCGCGCTAAATGAACACCTGCACCCAAACACGCCACGTTTTGGAGCGTCGCTTATAGATAAGCGGCGTTGCCAAACCCAGGGATCCAAACCGGCCCTGACCGCCCGTCACCCGTGCTTGCGGTGACACTCTCTCGCAGCACATCGCAGCCCTGTTCCCACAAGTGCTACCGATTTGCTCACGCCCAACAGGGCCGAGCGTTTGCCGTCGATAATGGCACTTGTATCCGCCCTTCGCTGCGCAGCTTATATAGACATGCCGCGACGTCGTTTTCAGGAGTTATTGAACGCACATTCAAAAATAGGCATGGCAATTGCTCTGTCATTACAAAGCCCGTCTCCCACGCGAGAACGATGGCAATAAAAAGAGCCTCCGCCTGAGGCCATCACCCGCTTTGTGTGAGGAGATACCGCGATGACGACGTTCAACTCCGGGGCCCAACCCCAGAACCGTGCGCCTCAATCCATCGGCTTTTTGCTGCTGGACAATTTCACGCTGATTTCTCTGGCCTCTGCCGTAGAACCCCTGCGCATGGCCAACCAATTGTCCGGTCGCGAGCTGTATCGCTGGACCACAATCACCGTCGACGGCGGCCAGGTCTGGGCCAGTGACGGCTTGCAGATCACCCCCGACTGCTCCATGCACAAAGCGCCCGCCCTGGACACCATCATCGTTTGCGGCGGTATCGGTATCCAACGCACTGTCACCCGAGAGCACGTGTCATGGCTGCAAAGCCAGGCGCGTCAGTCGCGTCGTCTTGGCGCCGTCTGCACCGGCAGTTGGGCCCTGGCGTGCGCCGGCCTGCTGGACGGTTTTGATTGCAGCGTGCACTGGGAATGCCTGGCTTCGATGCAGGAAGCGTTCCCGCGTGTGGCCATGAGCACGCGCCTGTTCACCCTGGACCGTAACCGTTTCACCAGCTCCGGCGGCACCGCGCCACTGGACATGATGCTGCACCTGATCAGCCGCGATCACGGGCGTGAACTGTCCGCCGCGATCTCGGAAATGTTTGTCTATGAACGCATCCGCAACGAGCAGGATCACCAGCGCGTGCCGCTCAAGCACATGCTCGGGACCAACCAGCCGAAGTTGCAGGAAATCGTTGCACTGATGGAAGCCAACCTCGAAGAGCCGATCGACCTCGACGAACTGGCGGTGTATGTCGCCGTTTCGCGTCGTCAGCTGGAGCGGTTGTTCCAGAAATACCTGCACTGCTCTCCATCGCGCTACTACCTGAAGCTGCGCCTGATCCGTGCCCGGCAGTTGCTCAAGCAAACGCCGATGTCGATCATCGAAGTGGCGTCGGTGTGTGGCTTTGTTTCCACGCCGCACTTCTCCAAGTGCTACCGCGAATACTTCGGCATTCCACCACGTGACGAGCGCGTCGGTTCCAACACCACGCAACAGGTGGCGATGATGCCGCTGCCGCAAGCTCTGGTGTTGTCGCCGTTGTCCGGCCCGTTGTCGGCGCTGAGTCAGGCGCGTAACGAGTCGACGTTTGCCAGTGTGAGGCTCTAAACCGAGGCGCCTTCATCGCGGGCAAGTCGAATCGTCGCACCGCCGGCTCCCACAGGTCATGTGTTGGATCGCCATTTCGCGAACGACACAAACTTTGTGGGAGCTGGGCTTGCCCGCGATGGCGTCCTGTCAGGTTCGATGGTTCTGCTGATACTCCGCCAAGGCTGGCAGCAGTTGCTTGTCGATCGCCTGGCGCACGGCCGGCAGGATGGTCGCGCTGCTGGTGTACATCTGCTTGACCATGGTGCGTAGCGTATTCGCCCGCTCATTGTTCAAACCTCGTACCGCACACTCGCAAGCCTGTTCGGCTGTAGAGCCGCTCGGGACTTGAAAACCCAATGACTTCAGCTGGCCCAACAGATCTTCCTGGTCAATCAAATCGGCGTGCATCATGACGCAATCCTTCTTCAGGGAACGGTGTCTTGGCTCGATTCTCGTAGGGGGATGAAGTGGCGGCAAGGGCGATTTGTCGCAATGGCCGCAATACCTATGAACAGGTCGTTTTCGGCTAACTTGCCCGACTCGGGAGTGGGCACACTGGACCCAGCTCGCTTCACGAAGGTTTGGTCACCCTCGCGCAACGGCTCCTCAACAGTACCCTCCTCAGCTCCGATCTTGTCACGGCTTGATCGGGGTTTTTTTTTGCCTGTGAATCAGGGATTTGCGCGGTGTTTGTACTGGCACCATCGCGGGCAAGCCTTGCTCCTGCAAGGGCGGGCTTGAACCCATATCCTGCAGGAGCAAGGCTTGCCCGCGATGAACGATGACGCGGTCTAACGTTGCAACACCAGAATGCGCGACAACAATTCATCCCGGTCGACATAGCAACCCTGGAAATGCCGGGCGCCGGTAGCGGGATCAAACGCATTGCGGGCGTGGAGGGTGCGGCGATTGTCGAAGCACCACAGCTCACCGGGATTGAGCCTTTGCATCAGCCGGAATCTCGGCTCACGAGTCATCGCGATAAAGCGCCGGTAGGCCTGGTAGAGCTTGGGCATTTGCTCCACCGAAGCATCGAACGGCCCGCGCAAAAAGTTCGCCATGCGGATTTCCGATACGTGCCCGAGCGCATTCAGCGCGATGATCGGCGCCAGGCAGCGATAGTCGCTGTGACGGTCCTTGTTGCGAAATTCCACGGGGATTTCGCACAGGCTCCGGAACGCATCGGGGTCCTCCTGGCGCAAGGCCTCGGCGATGGCAAACCCGTCGACAAAAATGCTCTCGCCGCCCTCGGCGTCATTGACCAGGCAATGCAGAAATTGCAGCCCCGGTTGCAGCTCCCGTGTCGGCAGATCGCTGTGCAATGGCAGGTTGAAAGCGGTGTAGGCGTTGCTGTCGGCATCGGCCTTGGATTGCACATTGAACAACACGCCGAAATTGCTTTCGCGGATGAACGATATGCGCTGGGCAATTGGCTTCAATGAGCCCGGCTCGGTGGGTACGCCACGAACTTGAGTCAAACCGATGTCGCGCACCGCCAGCAGCCATTGCAGCAGGGCGTCGTTGTCGTTCATCAACGCCTGATACTCGAACACCGGTAACTGCAAATCGTGGTGCCAAAGCCTGGCTTTGGGTTTGCCGGCCTGCCGCTCGGCGCGGGACTCGTCGTCATAGGCGTGGGCGCGTAACCAGCCGGGGTCGAAGCGGCTGAAGTGGCCGTCCTGCCAATCGACGCACAGGCAACCTTGGGCATCGATGATCGCCCCGCTGGGCATCAGGTTTTCGGCGACATCAACGATCTCCAGCACTTGCTCACGGGTCACGGTGTAGACGCATTGCGGGCACGGGCAGTTGTCCCGCAACCATTGGTGATGAAAGGGGCTGACGCGTTCATCGGCCCACTTCACCAGTACACGATCCGCCACGGCCTGCACGCCAGCCAGCGCGCTGATCAACGGATAAGTACGGAAGTCGGCAAAAGCAGTGGCGGTGTTCAATGGCGATCTCCTTGTTATTTTTTGGGGGGTAATGCGATCACTCGGCCAATGTATTCGGGGGTGGGCAATTCGGCCTGCTCGGCGACGATGGCTTGCAGCTTGCTCAGCGACAGTTCGCTGAACGGTGCGGATCGCGGCCCGGCAAGGTCGACGTGAAGCAGCATCTGCTCGTTACCGGCCAGTTCCTTGTCATCGCCCACGAGATGAAGGCTGTGATAGAGGTGCAGGCGTTTGCTGTCGTGGCCAATGATTTGCGTATGCACCTCGACATCGGCGTCGAGCTTCACTTCGTGCAGGTAGTTAAGGTGCAGTTCCAGGGTGAACAGCGAGTGACCGCTGGCGTCGCGGCTGTTGCTGTCGAGCCCCAGGCGGTCCATCAGTGCGTCGGTGGCGTAGCTGAAAATCAGCAGGTAGAAGGCATCGCGCAGATGGCCGTTGTAATCGACCCAGTCGGGGATGATGCGGGTTTGGTAGGTGGTCAAGGCAGGCATTGTTTTGGTTCCAACATAAGTGGTGACTGGACTGCCGCCTTCGCGGGCAAGCCCGCTCCCACAGTGATTATTGGTGCGAAGCAGATCTGATTCACCCCGAGATTCCTGTGGGAGCGGGCTTGCCCGCGATGAGGCCGCAACTGCTGGCCTCTTCAGCGGGGGTTACTCGCTGAAGGCCATCCCATGCTTCTCTTTGGTGGTCTTCACCGCCTCAAGCACCGCCAGCAGGCAATCATCACGATAGCGCTCCAGCGCCGAAATGCTGTGTTTGCCCAACTGATCGCTAGTGCCATCGACCACGTCATCGATCAATTTGTCGGTCAGTTCCGGCGCAGGCAGGTACGTCCAAGGCAACTGCAACGCCGGGCCGAATTGCGCCATGAAGTGGCGCATCCCGGCATCGCCGCCGGCCAGGGTATACGTCAGGAAAGTGCCCATGAACGACCAGCGCAGACCCGCACCAAAACGAATCGCGTCGTCGATTTCACCAGTGGTCGCCACACCGTCGTTGACCAGGTGCAGCGCCTCGCGCCACAGCGCTTCGAGCAAACGGTCGGCGATGAACCCCGGCACTTCCTTGCGCACATGCAGTGGGCGCATACCGAGGGACTCATAGACTTTCATCGCCGCTTGCACGGCTTCAGGCGCGGTGTTTTTGCCGCCGACCACTTCCACCAATGGCAGCAGGTAGACCGGGTTGAACGGGTGGCCGACCACGCAGCGTTCCGGGTGTGTTGCACTCTCGTAGAATTCGCTCGGCAACAGGCCCGAGGTGCTGGAGCCGATCAAGGCATTGGGCTTGGCCGCCGCGCTGATTTTGCTGTGCAGTTCCAGTTTCAATTCCAGGCGTTCCGGGGCGCTTTCCTGGATGAAATCCGCATCGCGCACGCACTCTTCAATCGTTGCGACAAAGCGCAGGCGATCCTGAGAAGCGCCGGGCGCCAACCCTTGTTTTTCCAGTGCGCCCCAGGCATTGGCGACGCGTTTGCGCAAGGCCGCTTCGGCGCCCGGTGCCGGGTCCCAGGCCACGACGTCAAGGCCGTGGGCGAGGGCGCGCGATACCCAGCCGCTGCCGATGACACCGCTGCCCAGGGCTGCGAAGGTTTTGATTTCGGTGATGAAGGTCATGGTGACTTCCTAAAGAGTTCAGTGATCCCGTAGGAGCCGAGCTTGCTCGCGATGGCGTCAGTACCTCCGGCACCTCTTTGCGGCTGGAATACCGCCATCGCGAGCAAGCTCGGCTCCTACAGAGAGGAACGGGTGGTTTAGCCGCGCTTGGTCAGGCCCATCTTCTTGCGGCCTTCCGCCGGGGTCAGCACGCGGGCGCCGAGGCGGCTGAGGATTTCGCCAGCGCGTTCGACCAGTTGGCCGTTGGTCGCCAGCACACCCTTGTCCAGCCAGATGTTGTCTTCCAGGCCGACCCGCACGTTGCCACCCAGCAGCACCGCTTGCGCCGCCATCGGCATCTGCATGCGACCGATACCGAAGCCGGCCCACACCGCATTGGCTGGCAGGTTGTCGACCATGGCTTTCATGGTGGTGGTGTCAGCCGGTGCGCCCCACGGGATGCCCAGGCACAGCTGGAACAGCGGGTCGTCGAGCAGGCCTTCCTTGATCAGTTGCTTGGCGAACCACAGGTGACCGGTGTCGAAAATTTCCAGCTCGGCTTTAACGCCCAGCTCTTGAATGCGTTTGGCGCCAGCGCGCAGTTGCGCCGGAGTAGAGACGTAAATGGTGTCGCCGTCGCCGAAATTTAGGGTGCCGCAATCGAGGGTACAAATTTCCGGCAGCAGCTCTTCAACATGCGCCAGGCGGGTCAGCGGGCCGACCAGGTCAGTGTTCGGGCCGAACTCCATCGGGTTCTCGCCAGCGCCGATTTCCAGGTCGCCGCCCATGCCGGCGGTGAGGTTGACGATGATGTCGACATCGGCCTCGCGGATGCGCTCCATCACCTCGCGGTACAGCGCCACGTCGCGGCTGAACTTGCCGGTCTCGGGGTTGCGCACATGGCAGTGAACCACGGTGGCGCCGGCCTTGGCGGCTTCCACGGCGGCTGCGGCGATTTGTTTCGGAGTGACCGGCACGTGTGGGCTTTTGCTGGTCGTGTCGCCAGCACCGGTGAGTGCGCAGGTGATGATGACGTCGTGGTTCATGAGACGGTTCCTTACAGGCAAGATTGCAGACGTGGTGGTCCCGCTCGCAGCCCGGTCGGGCTGCGAATCGGTGGTTTGGATCCAGGGTTTACTTGCTGGTCAGTTGCAGGTTTTCAGCCGCCGGTTTGCCATCGAAGGTAGTTACGCCTTCGAGCCAGCGCTGTTTGTCTTGCGGGTGATCTTTCAGCCATTGCTTGGCCGATTCGAAGGCGTCTTTGTGATCGAGCAGCGGCTGCATCATCCGGCTCTCGTCTTCGGCGGAGTAGGTGAGGTTGCTCAGCAGGCGCCCGATGTTCGGGCATTGTTCGGCGTACTTGGGCGCGGTGACGGTCCAGACCGTGGCCATGCCTTCGTTCGGGCCCAGGGCGTCGTCACTGCCAGTGAGGTAGGTCATCTTCACGTTGACGTTCATCGGGTGCGGCGCCCAGCCGAAGAACACCACGGCCTCGTTGCGGCGCACGGCGCGATCCACCGCCGCGAGCATGCCGGCTTCGCTGGACTCGACCAGCTGGAACTTGCCGAGGCCAAACTGGTTCTTGGCGATCATCGCCTTGATCTGGGTGTTGGCGCCCGAGCCAGGCTCGATGCCGTAGATCTTGCCGCCCAGTTCTTTTTCGAACTTGGCGATGTCGGCGAAGGTTTTCAGGCCCTTGTCGGCGAGGTAGGTCGGTACGGCGAGGGTTGCGCGGGCGTCTTTCAGGCTTGGAGCTTGCAGCACTTTGACCTGGTTGCCATCGACGAACGGGGTGATGGTCTGGGTCATCAGCGGGTTCCAGTAACCGAGGAACAGGTCCAGGCGCTGATCGCGGATCCCGGCGAAGATAATCTGCTGGGACGCGCTGGTTTGTTTGGTGTTGTAGCCGAGGCCATCGAGTAGCACCTGGGTCATGGCGCTGGTGGCAATGACATCAGTCCAGTTCACTACGCCCATGCGCACGTTCTGGCACGAGGCGGGTTCGGCGGCCATGACGCTGGCGCTCAGGAGTGCGGTACCGCTGAGTGCAAGAACACAGCTGCTGATCAGTCGTTTCATCTCAGGTTCCTCGGCAGTTCGTTATTGTGAGTTCCGGTGTCTGATGCGCCGGTGATGCCAAGTTACGCAGCAACACGCCCATGAAAGCGCACTACGGCGACCAGCTCTTGCACTGCAGCGACCTGTCCTCTTGAATGCTGCTTGCAAGTGGCGTATCAACGTCAACACGCTGCCCGCCCTCTCGCTATATGCCAATCGAGTGCGCTCCATGTCCCAGGATTTCTACTTCTTGTTGATGCCGGGTTTCTCGGCGATTGGATTTATCTCGGCCATCGAGCCGCTGCGGGTTGCCAATCGCTTTCGGGGCGAGCTGTACCGCTGGCATGTGCTGAGCGCTGACGGCGGTGCGGTTTTGGCCAGCAACGGCATGTCGGTCAACGCCGATGCGGCGCTGGAGCCGCTGAAGAAAGGTGCGACGCTCTTGGTGGTCGCCGGCTTCGAGCCGCTGAAATTCGCCACCCCGGCGCTGGAGCACTGGCTGCGACGCCTGGACATCGAAGGCGTGACCCTTGGCGCCATCGACACTGGCAGCTTCATTCTCGCCGAGGCCGGCCTGCTCGAAGGCCATCGCCTGACCCTGCACTGGGAAGCCATCGACGCGTTCAAGGAATCTTATCCACAGCTCAGCGTGACTCAGGAACTGTTCGAGATCGACCGCCGGCGCATCACCTCGGCGGGCGGCACCGCCTCCATCGACCTGATGCTCGACCTCATCGCCCAGGCCCACGGCCCGGAACTGGCGATCCAGGTCAGCGAACAATTCGTGCTCGGCCGCATCCGCCCACGCAAAGACCACCAGCGCATGGAAGTCGCCACGCGCTATGGCATCCGAAACAAGAAGCTTGTTCACGTTATCGGCGAGATGGAACAGCACAGCGAACCGCCACTGAGCACACTGGAACTGGCGGACTCGATCAAAGTCACCCGGCGTCAGCTGGAGCGATTGTTTCGCCTGCATTTGAACGACACGCCAAGCAATTTCTACCTGCGCTTGCGGCTGGAGAAAGCCCGACAGTTATTGCGGCAGACAGACATGAGCGTGTTGGAAGTGAGTATTGCGTGCGGGTTTGAATCGCCGTCGTATTTCACCCGCAGCTATCGGGCGAAGTTTGAACGGTGCCCACGGGAAGACCGGCGTACCGCCAAGGCATGATCGTTCCCACGCTCTGCGTGGGAACGCCGCCATGGACGCTCTGCGTCCGCTTCGAGATGTGACGCAGAGCGTCACGGGATGCATTACCACGCAGAGCGTGGGAACGATCGGTGGAGGGCGTTACTTCTTCATCAATGCCGAGCAGGCCGCTTTAAACGCTTCATGCTGATACTTGTTCAGCGTGGCCGGCAGTTCGAAGTCGAATTTCTTGTTCTGCGCATTAATCGTCTGTGGCGACAACAACGTCACCTCGCAATTCTCCAGCAGCTGGAAAACGCCCTCGATCTTGAACGTAGTCGGCCCGCCCGCGAACTCGCCTTTCTTGCTGCGCTTCTTGATCGCGATCCGGTCAATCGAGTTCTCGCGCACGAACGAGGCGACCTGTGCCGCAAACACTTTGACGTTGGCGGCTTCGTCGTCATCCTCAAGGGCGATTTTCTTGGTGTTGAGGGCGACATGGCTCAGGGTCGAACCGTCGAGGGAGGCCACGGCGATGATCGCTTCGCTGCCTTTGATTTCGATGCCGCAGATGTTCATTTGAATTCCTTGAGTGGCTGATGGCGTGCAGCTTACAGCTCAAGCTGATCGGCGTTGATACCGAAAGCTGCGGCGATTTTTTCGCGGGTAGCCTTGCGGGGGTTGGCGACAGTTTCCTGCTGCGCAAAGGCCGGTTGGGAGATACCCATGCGTTTGGCCACTTCATCCTGAGTAAGGTTCAGATGTTCACGCCATGCGCGAATCGGCGTCGCGCCATCGACGATACGGCTGACCACTTCATGGGGAATCAGATCGGGCTCAATCTTTTGCGCCACATATTGCGCGTAGGGAATGACCACGAAAGCAGGGTTTCCCTCTGCATCATTGATGATTTGAACGTCAGTAGGTGCGTTCATCACGTTTTTTGACCTCTTGAATACTGACCACTTGATTGCGCCATCCCAGTCGAACATGACTCGATAGTTACCCACTCGAAGTCGATAGGCATAGTCATGACCAACCAGTGCTTTGACATTGCCTGTATCAGGCATGCCGGTTAGCACCGTGACGGCACACGAACCTGGATCTGGTGAGCGGAATGCAATTTCAGAAGCTGCTTAACGGCCTTTCGAGTCCAGTGAATGCTGTTCATGGGAAAATATAAGTCTTTTATAAGATTTTCGAATCTTTACTTATATTTTTCAGGGCGCCAATAAACGAACCATGTCGGCATGTTGCCTGCCTGATGCGTTCGTTTATCAAGCTAAAAGGGTGTTGTAGGTGTGGTGAGCACAGCCTGTAGGAAAGGGCGGTTTGTCAGAACAGTAAGCTGGCGTGAGTGCCAGCTTCCGATAGTCGATCGGCTTTACTCCTGCCCAATCGACTCCAAAAACTCCGACCGCTCGTCACTCATCCGCGCCACGCAATCATTTTGCGCAATGGTGAACGCCTTGCTACCGCTGGTCGCCGGAAACGCCTCAACCGCGCAATCCGCATCTCGGGTCTTCAGCCATTGTTGTTGAGCGGCCTTGAGCTTGGCGTTGATGTCGGACAGTTGTGCCGGGTTCTTGCCGTAGGCCGTTTGCATACGCTCGGTCAGGCCTTGGTAGTTTTCTTTGAGCAGGTCTTCGGCAGTGGTTCGGCTGAAGGCCGAGCATTCGAGGGTCTGGATGTCGTTTTCGACTTTGTCGCAGGGATTGTCGTCGGACTCTTCAGCGGCGTGTACGCCGGTTGCTATCAGTGCCAAAGCCAGGATGATCGATTTCATTGCGCCGCCGCCCCAATCCAGTAGTGCATTCAGTAATGCCGCGAATTCTGGCCCATGCGAAGGCCCTTGAACAGGTGGGCAATCGTGCCGTGCGGCGACCCTTTGTCGCGGATTGACGCTTTCGGCAAACCCTCTGTCGTTTTTGCACCCGGCTACCGAGGCACCGAGGCATATGCTGGCCCCAAAGCGCCGGCACACGATTCGGCGCGTGAATCGCTAATAGGGGACAGCCTGATGAGCCCAGCCGAATTGCACGCCGACAGCATCGTTATCGACGGGCTGATTATTGCCAAGTGGAACCGTGAACTGTTCGAAGACATGCGCAAGGGCGGTCTGACCGCGGCCAACTGCACCGTGTCGGTGTGGGAGGGCTTTCAGGCGACCGTCAACAACATCGCCGCCAGCCAGAAGCTGATTCGCGAGAACAGCGACCTGGTGATCCCGGTCCGCACCACTGCCGACATCCGTAAAGCCAAGGAGCAAGGCAAGACCGGCATCCTGTTCGGCTTCCAGAATGCTCACGCGTTTGAAGACCAGATCGGCTATGTCGAAGTGTTCAAGCAGCTCGGCGTCGGTATTGTGCAGATGTGCTACAACACCCAGAACCTGGTGGGCACCGGCTGCTACGAGCGCGATGGCGGCCTGTCGGGTTTCGGTCGTGAAATCGTCGCCGAGATGAACCGCGTCGGCGTCATGTGCGACCTGTCCCACGTCGGCTCCAAGACGTCGGAAGAAGTCATCCTCGAATCGAAAAAGCCAGTGTGCTACTCGCACTGCCTGCCGTCGGGCCTGAAAATCCACCCGCGCAACAAGTCCGATGAAGAACTGAAGTTCATCGCCGATCACGGCGGTTTCGTTGGCGTGACCATGTTCGCGCCGTTCCTGGCCAAGGGCATCGATTCGACCATCGACGATTACGCCGAAGCCATCGAATACACCATGAACATCGTTGGCGAAGACGCCATCGGCATCGGCACCGATTTCACCCAGGGCCATGGCCAGGAGTTCTTCGAATACCTGACCCATGACAAGGGCTACGCCCGCCGCCTGACCAGCTTCGGCAAGATCATCAACCCGCTGGGCATCCGCACCGTGGGCGAGTTCCCGAACCTGACCGAAACCCTGCTCAAGCGCGGCCACTCCGAGCGCGTGGTGCGCAAGATCATGGGCGAGAACTGGGTGAACGTCCTCAAGGACGTCTGGGGCGAATAACGCCACTTTTTAAACAACGATCTTTGTAGCAGCTGCCGAGGCACGAGGCTGCGTTGCGGTCCGAAGGACCGCCCTCGGGGGCCGCTTCGCAGCCCAACGCAGCCTCGCAGGCTCGACAGCTGCTACGGCTAGCTATCGCCTCAACACATTGAATTCTGGAGCTTTACCCATGGCTAAAATCGCCCCGCAATTGCCAATCGAAGTCGACAGCGAAACCGGTGTCTGGACCTCCGACGCCCTGCCAATGCTGTACGTACCGCGTCATTTCTTCGTCAACAACCACATGGGCATCGAGGAAGTGCTGGGCGCCGACGCTTACGCCGAAATCCTCTACAAGGCCGGCTACAAATCCGCCTGGCACTGGTGTGAAAAAGAAGCTGAATGCCACGGCCTGGAAGGCGTTGCGGTGTTCGAGCACTACATGAAGCGCCTGTCGCAGCGCGGCTGGGGCCTGTTCAAGATCCAGGACATCGACCTCGACAAAGGCACTGCCAGCGTCAAGCTCGAACACTCGGCGTTCGTCTACGTGTACGGCAAGGTCGGGCGCAAGGTCGACTACATGTTCACTGGCTGGTTTGCCGGTGCCATGGACCAGATTCTGCAAGCCCGTGGCAGCAAGATCCGCACCGTTGCCGAACAGGTTTACGGTGGCTCCGAAGAAGGCCACGACGACGGCCTGTTCACCGTCAAGCCGTTGTAAGTCGAGGAACCCGCCATGGCTTTCGAAGCAATGTTCCAGCCGATCCAGATCGGCAAACTGACCATCCGCAACCGCGTGCTCAGCACCGCGCACGCCGAGGTCTATGCCACCGACGGCGGCATGACCACCGACCGGTACGTCAAGTATTACGAAGAGAAAGCCAAGGGCGGGATCGGCCTGGCGATTTGCGGCGGTTCTTCCAGTGTGGCCATCGACAGCCCGCAAGGCTGGTGGAAGTCGGTCAACCTGGCCGACGACCGGATCATTCCGCATTTCCAGAACCTGGCCGATGCCATGCACAAGCATGGCGCCAAGATCATGATCCAGATTACTCACATGGGCCGCCGTTCCCGCTGGGATGGCGAGCATTGGCCAACCCTGCTGTCGCCGTCGGGCATCCGCGAGCCGGTGCACCGTGCGACCTGCAAAACCATCGAACCGGAAGAAATCTGGCGGGTGATCGGCAACTACGCCAGCGCCGCCGCGCGTGCCAAGGCCGGTGGCCTGGACGGCGTCGAGCTGTCCGCCGTGCATCAGCACATGATCGACCAGTTCTGGAGCCCGCGGGTCAACAAACGTACCGACGAATGGGGCGGCAGCTTCGAGAACCGCATGCGTTTCGGTCTGGAAGTGATCAAGGCTGTGCGGGCTGAAGTCGGCCCGGATTTCTGCGTCGGCATCCGTCTGTGCGGTGATGAATTCCACCCGGATGGCTTGTCCCACGAGGACATGAAGCAGATCGCCAAGTACTACGACGACACCGGCATGATCGACTTCATCGGCGTGGTGGGTTCGGGTTGCGACACCCACAACACCCTGGCCAACGTTATCCCCAACATGAGTTATCCACCGGAGCCATTCCTGCACCTGGCGGCCGGGATCAAGGAAGTGGTCAAGGCCCCGGTCCTGCACGCGCAGAACATCAAGGACCCGAACCAGGCGACCCGTATTCTGGAAGGCGGCTACGTTGACATGGTCGGCATGACCCGCGCCCACATTGCGGACCCGCACCTGATCGCCAAGATCAAGATGGGCCAGGTCGACCAGATCAAGCAATGCGTCGGCGCCAACTACTGCATCGACCGTCAGTATCAAGGCCTGGATGTGTTGTGCATCCAGAACGCCGCGACCTCCCGTGAATACATGGGCGTGCCGCACATCATCGAGAAATCGACCGGTGTGAAGCGCAAGGTTGTGGTGGTCGGTGCCGGCCCTGCCGGGATGGAAGCCGCGCGTGTGTCGGCCGAACGTGGCCACGACGTGACCCTGTTCGAGAAGAAAGAATTCATCGGCGGGCAGATCACCACCGCTTCGAAAGCCCCGCAACGGGACCAGATCGCCGGTATCACCCGCTGGTTCCAGCTTGAGTTAGCGAGGTTGAAAGTTGACCTGCGCCTGGGCGTGGCGGCCGATGCGGCAACCATTCTCGACCTGCGTCCGGATGTGGTGGTACTCGCCGTCGGCGGCCATCCATTCCTGGAGCAAAACGAGCACTGGGGTGCGGCTGAAGGTCTGGTGGTCAGCAGTTGGGACATCCTCGACGGCAAGGTTGCACCGGGCAAGAACGTGCTGGTCTACGACACCATTTGCGAGTTCACCGGGATGTCGACGGCCGACTTCCTCGCCGACAAGGGCAGCCAGGTCGAGATCGTCACCGACGATATCAAGCCGGGTGTGGCCATTGGCGGTACGTCGTTCCCGACTTACTACCGCAGCATGTACCCGAAAGAAGTGATCATGACCGGCGACATGATGCTGGAGAAGGTCTACCGCGAAGGCGACAAGCTGGTGGCGGTGCTGGAAAACGAATACACCGGCGCCAAAGAGGAGCGGGTGGTGGACCAGGTTGTTGTCGAAAACGGCGTGCGTCCGGACGAAGAAATCTACTACGCCCTGAAGGAAGGCTCGCGTAACAAAGGCCAGATGGACATCGAAGCCCTGTTCGCGATCAAGCCGCAACCTTCGTTGAGCCAGGCGGGCGACGGCTATTTGCTGTTCCGCATCGGCGACTGCGTGGCCCAGCGCAACACCCACGCGGCGATCTATGACGCGCTGCGGTTGTGCAAGGATTTCTAAGAGCTTGTGGATAGCCCTGTAGGAGCAAGGCTTGCCCGCGATAGCGTCGGAGTTTCCGATGCATCTTTGGCGGTAGAAATACCGCCATCGCGAGCAAGCTCTGCTCCTACAGGGAATCGGGCAAGGCATCCAGGTAGTTTGGCCTGCAAGACCCTGCGGTCTTTGGGAGCTCCACCATGTTGAACACCCTTCTTCCAATCCTGTTGTTCGCAGCCCTGGGCCTTGCTGTCCTCGGCGCGTTGCGGCGGGTGGCTATGTGGCGTCGGGGCCGGGCTTCGAAAGTTGACCTGATCGGCGGCCTGTTCGCCATGCCCAAGCGCTACATGGTCGATTTGCACCATGTCGTCGCGCGGGACAAATACATCGCCAACACCCACGTCGCCACGGCCGGTGGTGCAGTGGCGTCCATTGTGCTGGCGATTCTGGTTCATGGTTTTGGCCTGCATAACCGCATCCTTGGTTATGCGCTGTTACTGATGACGGCTGTGATGTTCGTCGGTGCGATCTTCGTCTACCTGCGTCGGCGCAACCCTCCGGCCCGTTTGTCCAAAGGCCCGTGGATGCGCCTGCCGAAAAGCCTGTTGGCGTTCTCGGCATCGTTCTTCCTGTTGACCCTGCCGGTCGCCGGCATCCTTCCGGAAAACTTCGGTGGTTGGCTGGTGGCAGCGATCCTCGGGATCGGCGTGTTGTGGGGCGTTTCGGAACTGTTCTTCGGCATGACCTGGGGCGGGCCGATGAAGCACGCCTTCGCTGGTGCGCTGCACCTGGCCTGGCACCGTCGCGCCGAGCGTTTTAATGGCGGCCGTTCCACCGGTTTGAAACCGCTGGACCTGAACGACCCGACCGCGCCGCTGGGTGTGGAAAAACCCAAGGATTTCACCTGGAACCAACTGCTCGGCTTCGACGCCTGCGTGCAGTGCGGTAAATGCGAAGCCGCGTGCCCGGCTTACGCCGCCGGCCAGCCGCTGAACCCGAAAAAACTGATTCAGGACATGGTGGTCGGTCTGGCCGGTGGCACCGATGCCAAGTTCGCCGGTAGCCCGTATCCAGGCAAAGCCATCGGTGAACACGCAGGCAACCCGCATCAACCGATCGTCAACGGTCTGGTGGACGCTGAAACCCTGTGGTCATGCACCACGTGCCGCGCCTGCGTCGAGGAGTGCCCGATGATGATCGAGCACGTCGATGCCATCGTCGACATGCGCCGCCATCTGACCCTGGAAAAAGGCGCCACGCCAAACAAGGGCGCCGAAGTCCTGGAAAACCTGATCGCCACCGACAACCCGGGCGGCTTCGCGCCGGGCGGGCGGATGAACTGGGCGGCGGACCTGAACCTCACGCTGATGAGCGAGAAGAAATCCGTCGACGTGCTGTTCTGGGTCGGCGACGGTGCCTTCGACATGCGCAACCAGCGCACCTTGCGCGCCTTCGTCAAAGTGCTGAAAGCGGCCAAGGTCGACTTCGCGGTGCTGGGCCTCGAAGAGCGCGACAGCGGTGACGTAGCCCGACGCCTGGGCGACGAAGCGACCTTCCAGCTGTTGGCCAAACGCAACATCCAGACCCTGGCCAAATACAGCTTCAACCGCATCGTCACCTGCGACCCGCACAGCTTCCACGTGCTGAAAAACGAGTACGGCGCCTTCGACGGCAACTACCTGGTGCAGCACCACAGCACCTACATGGCAGAAATCATCGGTGCGGGCGCGTTGAATCTGGGTCAGCACAAAGGCAACAGCGTGACCTATCACGATCCGTGCTACCTCGGCCGCTACAACGGTGAATACGAGGCACCACGTGAAGTACTGCGCGCCCTCGGGATCGAAGTGAAAGAGATGCAACGTTCCGGTTTCCGCTCGCGCTGCTGCGGCGGTGGTGGCGGTGCACCGATCACTGACATTCCGGGCAAGCAACGTATTCCCGACATGCGCATGGAAGACATCCGCGAAACCGGCGCCGAACTGGTGGCCGTGGGTTGTCCACAGTGCACTGCGATGCTCGAAGGCGTGGTCGAACCCCGGCCGCTGATCAAGGACATCGCCGAACTGGTGGCAGACGCGTTGCTCGAAGACGCGGCCCCGAGCAAGCCGACCAAACCGGCCCAACGTGAACCTGCGGAGGCCCACTGATGAGCGACATTATCCGCCGCGACCCACGCGCCGAATGGATCGCCCGTAACCGTTTGCACCCGCTGCACGCGGCCATGCAACCGGCGCAACACAGCTGGATGGGGCCGAACGGTGTCATCCGTAAGAATCCTCATGGCATCGGTTTTATCGGTCCCAACGGCATCAAACGCATTGACCGCAGCGGCGCTCAACAGGGTGGGGCGAGCAAACGCTCGGCCGCCGTTGAAGTGCAACTGCCGCTGCATCAGGTACCAGCACCTGCGTTCTACATCAGCGTGGTGCCGGACATGGTCGGCGGTCGCTTGAGCAGCCACGACCGCGACTTGCTGGGCCTGGCGCATCAGTTGGCCGGCAAGGACGGCGCGGTACTGGCCGTGGTCTTCGGCGAACACAAAGAGACGGCGTTTGCCACGGCGGGCGTCGATCGCTTGCTGGTGCTGGAAGGTGACGAATTCAGCGGTTATGCACCGGAACAACGGGTTCAGGGCTTGCGGGCTGTGGATAACCAGTTCAGCCCGCGCCATTGGCTGTTGCCGGACAGCCGCAGCGGCGGTGGTGAACTGGGTCGACGTTTTGCCGCCGCACTGGGCGAACGCCCGGCCACGCGGGTCTGGCAGGTCAAGGATCAGGAATGCATCGGCCGCGCCGGTGCTGGTTTGCAAGACCTTGCACGCCCGGTTGCGCGGTTGATTCTGGCGGCGGCCGAATGTGCCGAACCGGTCAGTGAAACCCGTCACGAAGCCTTGGCGGTGGAGTTATCCACAACCGTGGTGCGCAGCCTCTCGCGCATCGAAGATCTGGGCGCGGTGGCGGTGGACCCGGCGGCAATTCCGATGGCCGAAGCCGAGTTCATCTTCTCAGGCGGCAATGGGGTCAAGGACTGGGGACTTTTCCACAGGACGGCCGAGGCGTTGGGCGCTACCGAAGGCGCGTCCCGTGTGGCGGTGGACGATGGCTTCATGGCCCGTGACCGTCAGGTTGGCGCATCCGGCACCTGGGTGACCGCGCGGGTTTACGTGGCCGTGGGGATTTCCGGGGCGATTCAGCACCTGCAAGGCATCGGTGCCTGCGACAAGGTGGTGGCAATCAACCTCGATCCTGGCTGCGACATGATCAAACGGGCCGACCTGTCGGTGATCGGCGAGAGCGCCGAGATTCTTCAAGCCTTGATCGACGCGGTAGCGGCTTACCGCAACGACGCCAAGCGCGATGCGGCTTAAGGGAAGGAAAGGGTTATGAGCACGAAAATCATCAGCCTGGTGTCCATCGGCGCCCACCCGACCTCCGGCCGGCCACGTCGCGCGGAGCAGGATGCGCGGGCGGTGGAGCTGGGCTTGCAACTGGCTGGGGATAACCTGCAAGTGCTGCATGCCGGCGATGTCGCTGAACCTGCACTGCGCGCCTACCTGGGCATGGGGCTGGAACAATTGCATGTGCTTGAGCAGCCTTCAGGTGCCGATGCACTGCCAGCGTTGACCGCCTACTTGCGCGATGCGGGGGCACAAGTCGTGCTGACCGGCAGTCAGGCCGAAACCGGTGAAGGCTCGGGCATGTTGCCGTTTTTGTTGGCGGAAAGCCTCGGCTGGCCATTGGTGGTCGGTTTGGCTCAAGTGGAGTCCATCGATGGCAGTTCTGCGTTGGTGCTTCAGGCTTTGCCCCGTGGCCAGCGCCGTCGATTGAAAGTGCGCCTGCCGTTTCTCGCCACGGTGGATAACGCTGCACCGAAACCTCGGCAGAGTGCCTACGGCCCGGCGCGGCGGGGCGTGTTGCACGCCGATGACGTGGAAGTCGTCGACGATGATTTGCTGGCGGTCGCCACCCTGCAACCGGCCAAGCCACGGCCCAAGCGCTTGAAGGTGATCAAGGCCAAGAGCGGTGCCGATCGCATGAAGGCGGCGACGGCCAAGGCCAGCGGTGGCGGTGGGCAAGTGCTCAAGGGTGTTACGGCGCAAGCGGGGGCTGAAGCCATTCTCAAATTGCTGATTGAAGAAGGTGTGGTCCGCTAGCGGTCCGTTGGGGGAAGTTAATGGCTGTTGAGTTTCGTTTGGCCCGGCGCGGCGATGCGCGGGAGATTGCGCGGTTGTTCCAGATTTCGTCGGAAGGGGCTTCGGATTACATCTGGAGCCAGATAGCAGAGCCCGGCCAGGACCTGCTGGACGTTGGTGCCATCCGATATGCCCGCGACGATGTGGACTTTTCCTATCAGAATTGCCTGATCGCCGAAGCGAACGGGGAAGTCGTCGGCATGATGCACTGCTATGTGATGCGCCATGATCCGCTGGCGGCTCCGGTGACTGACCCGGTGTTGGCGCCCTACGCCACGATGGAAATCCCTGACACCCTGTACATCTCCAGCCTGGCGCTGCACGAGGGGTGGCGCAACCAGGGCCTGGGCAAGCAGTTCCTCGCTTACGCCTACGACCGGGCCAATCAGTTGGGGCTCAATGGCCTGAGCCTGATCGACTACGCTGCGAACACCGGCGCCCGCCGGTTTTACGAGCGACACGGCTTTCGTATCGTCGACACCTGTCAAATCACGCCCCACCCGATGATTCGGGTCACGGGTGAGGCTTACCTGATGTATCGGCCGTAAGGGCGACCACTCGCCGTACCGCTCGGTGAGCTACAGTTTTGCTGTGCGCTGTCTAAGGGTGCGGCACGGTCTACGGAGCTTTTAGACGTTCAGCGCTTAATCATGAAACCCGTTTTTGAGTGGGTTGACTATGAAGGCGTTGCAGCGTCGTGCGACCTGGTTGCTCTGTGCGGTGATGTGCGTGCCTGCGGGTTTGATGGCGGCGGCCAAGCCCGCGGCTGTCGAGCCACGTCATGCAGCCGATCTGGATTTTTATCAGTGGATGGCGTCGCCGCAAGGGCAAATAGCGTCCCTGGCACAGATGCGGCAGCAGTGCGCCAAGGTTGTGGATGCCGAGAGCAATCTCAGTTGTTCAGTCTCCGTTTACGCCCGAATGTTCGAGGCCAAAGTCGCCAATCAACTGCCTGATTACTACCTGGCGATCAAGCACCGCCATGCCCGGGCCATCGCGAATGATCCCGAGCTCAACGTTCTTTTTTCCATGTTTGGCCCTCGATCCATCGCGGCTCTGCGCGCGGTCGGCGATTTTTCGGTGACCAGGAGCCGGCGACACGAGGTCGTGACGCTTTATCCACGCCCCAGCGAGGGTTACGTCACGGATGAAGTGCTGCCCTACATCGACGTCAAGGCGGCCAACGGCGTCTCGTCGCGTTTCATAGTGGACACCGGTGCGCCACAAACCCGGGTCAACAGCGAAACCGCGAAGCTCATGGGCATCACCTTGCTGACCGACTCCCAATACGGCTACAGCACCTTTTATGGCGAACATGACCTGTCAGCCAAGCTGGGTATTTTCGAGTCCTTGACGATCGGCGGGAGCGAATTCAGGAATGTCCTGGTGTTTGTCAGCGACCGGGATAACTTGCTGGGGCTGGATCTGATCGGCAAGTTGGGGCGCTTGAAGCTCAGCAGAAAGAACTTGGAGCTTAACGCTGCACCTCCCGAGCGATGCGATGCGCCGGTGACCTATGGGCGCATGGACATCAATCAACGACTGACCATTGCCGCACACCTGGATCGCCGGGCGACACTGGCGATTGTCGATACCGGCAATGTTGATTACCTGACGTCGGCCTGGCCCGGGGAGTCTCCTGTCAACGTCGCCGAAAACTCGCGCCATCAGACCTTCAGGGGCGAATTGGATTTGTCCGGCCACACCAGGGTCATCCAGTACAAATACTACCCAGGCTTCACCATTCCGCCGTCGTTGTTGGACGGGCAGTACGTGCCTTCGATTTTGCTCGGCTGGCGGGCATTCAATGACTACGAGATGGACCTTGACCCCGAATCCGGTCACTCGTGTCTGAATAAAATCTGATTTACCCACAATTCCTGTTGGCGATTCTGTGGATAACGTGTTCGTCCCTCGCTACACCCCACACAAATCAAGCCCTGCAAGCCTCCGTACAAAAAACAACCAGGCTAAGTGCCGGTTTTTATGGGCTTTTTACGGTGGATAAAGTTATGCGTGCTCCAATACTTGCCCCCAATCTCTGTTGGCGCTTCTGTGGATAAGATGTTCGCTAACCTCTACAGGCCTTATAAACCGGTGCTTGCATACGATTGTTCAAAAAACGACCAATTCATCGATTCCGACCGGTAAACAGCCCGCAAACCGCGATTTATCAAGGTTTCCAGTGGTTTTCCACAGAACGACAGAAGTTGCCCCCAAAGTCTGTTGGCGCTTCTGTGGATAAGGTGTTTGCCATCCTCTGTAAGCCACGTAAAACGTGACCTTCAAGCTTTAGATCAAAAAACAACCAGTTGCCGTTCAAAACCCTGCTTCTGGATAAGTCACGGATTTTCTTCAGTTTCTGTGGAGAAAGTTTTCTGTAAAACCACACTTGTCCCCAATAGCTGTGGGTGGAGGTGTGGATAACTTGTTTGCTGAAGGCTGGAAGGCGCGCGGGGCATAGTGCTGAACGGAATAGATCATATTTCGTACAGTTCTGAATCGGGGGGATATCGGGGGAGGATGTGTTGTTGGGGAGGGTGCCATCGCGAGCAGGCTCACTCCTACATTCCCCTGTAGGAGTGAGCCGGCTCCGGGCGGCGTTCCGACGATGCTTTTAGCGCTGTCAGCCTTGTACAGGAACGCCTTTGAGGTACGGCGCAGGCTCGGCCCCCAGGTTGTTCAGCAGGCGTTCGCTGTACCAGTCCACAAAGTTCACCACGCCAAACTCATACGTCTTGGAGTAAGGCCCTGGCTGGTAAGCGGTGGAGTTGATGCCGCGCTGGTTCTCTTCGGCCAGGCGACGGTCCTGGTCGTTGGTGGCGTCCCAGACCTGGCGCATGCGCTCCACGTCATAGTCCACGCCTTCAACGGCATCCTTGTGCACGATCCACTTGGTGGTGACCATGGTTTCCTGAGCGCTGATCGGCCACACCGTGAAGACGATGATGTGGTCGCCCATGCAGTGGTTCCACGAGTGCGGCAGGTGCAAGATGCGCATCGAGCCCAGGTCCGGGTTCTTGATACGGCCCATGAGTTTGGCGCAGCCCTGTTTGCCGTCCAGGGTCATCGACACAGTGCCCTTGAGCAGCGGCATGCGCACGATGCGGTTACGCAGGCCGAAGCTGGCGTGGGCGTAAGGGATCTTCTCGGCTTCCCAGGCAGCGGCGGAGGCCGCGACGTGGTCCTTGAATGCCTGATCGGCACGTGGGTCGGTAACGTCGTCCCATTCCAACAGGGTTTTCAGCAATTCCGGGTGTGACGCGTTGCAGTGGTAGCACTCGCGGTTGTTTTCCAGCACCAGTTTCCAGTTGGCCTTTTCCATCAAGGTGGTGGTAATCGCCACCTTGGTGTTCTCCATGTCGTACGGTTCCATGTAATGGTTCAGCGTCGACAGGAAGTCATCGATGGCTGGCGGGTTCTCCGACAGGCTGATGAAGATGTAGCCACCCGCAGTCTTCACGTTCACCGGCTTGAGGCCGTACTGCTTCATGTCGAAGTCGGCGCCCATCTCGGTGCCGGCGAACAGCAGGCGACCGTCGAGCTCGTAGGTCCACTGGTGGTAGTGGCAAACCAGTTTGGCGACCTTGCCTTTTTCGCTGGTGCACAGGCGTGAACCACGGTGGCGGCAGACGTTGTGAAACGCGTGCACAACGCCTTCGGCGCCGCGAATCACGATGATCGGGTTTTTGCCGATTTGCAGGGTCAGGTAGTTGCCCTTGGTCGGGATCTCGCAGGTCATGCCGGCGATCAACCACTCTTTCTGGAAGATTTCCTGCATGTCGATATCAAACAGCCGCTCGTCAGAGTAAAACGGCTGCGGCAGCGAGAAAGTGCGCTCGCGTTCTTGCAGCATCTGCGCGGTGGCCTTGCGTGCGGGTTCCAGTGGATCGCCCAGGCTCAGGGTAGTGGTGACGTCCATCGTTTAATCCTCAAGGCCATTCTGTGTGGCCGGCGAAAGTGGCTAATCAGGTTTGCTACGCAAGGTGTAATGGTTGTGTCTTGGTATGGGGCGAGTGTGGGGCCGGCGCTGGGCAGAACCTTATCCATGGGCGACATGGCCCAATCTGTTCCCGACGCGCAACCCCCGGTAGATGCAGGCTGGTCGCGATAAGTATGTGAATGTCGCAGATAGGTAAATGGGTGATCGGCGCGTTACGCAGAATCGCCAACATAAGGCCGAGCATCGGCGGTGGAGAACAGCATGTCCAACAGCTTCCTGAATCCGGTAACGACCCAGACCTGGGCCAATGGTCGACACATCGTCCGTTGCGTCAAAGTCATCCAGGAAACCTGGGATGTGCGCACTTTCTGCTTCATGGCCGATCAGCCGATCATGTTCTTCTTTAAACCGGGGCAGTTCGTCACCCTGGAGCTGGAAATCGAAGGCGTGCCGATCATGCGCTCCTACACCATTTCCAGCTCGCCATCGGTGCCTTACAGCTTTTCGGTGACGATCAAGCGTGTGCCGGGCGGCAAGGTCTCGAACTGGCTGCACGATACCCTGCATGAAGGTCAGGAGCTGGCAGTGCACGGGCCGGTCGGGCTGTTCAACGCCATGGACTTCACCGCGCCGAAGGTGCTCTACCTCAGCGGTGGCGTCGGCATCACGCCGGTCATGTCCATGGCGCGCTGGTTCTATGACACCAACGGCAACGTTGACATGGTGTTTATCCACAGCGCCCGCTCGCCCAAGGACATCATTTACCACCGTGAGCTGGAACACATGGCATCGCGGATCGACAACTTCAGCCTGCACCTGATCTGCGAGAAGCACGGCATGGGTGAGCCCTGGGCCGGTTATCGCGGTTACCTCAACCACCGAATGCTTGAGTTGATGGCGCCGGACTTCCTTGAGCGCGAAGTGTTCTGCTGCGGCCCGACGCCGTACATGAGTGCGGTCAAGCGCTTGCTGGAAGCCGCTGGCTTCGATATGTCGCGTTATCACGAAGAGTCCTTCGGCGCGACCCCGCCAGAGGCGCGCGCCGATGCAGTGGAACACGCCGAGCAGGCGGCCGACGCACCGGAACTCGACGTGGCGGATCTGTATCAGGTGGAATTCACCGCGTCCGGCAAAAGCATTCGCGTTGCGCCGGGGGAAACCGTTCACGCGGCGGCTGCCAAGTTGGGGCTGTTGATTCCGAAGGCCTGCGGCATGGGCATTTGCGGGACGTGCAAGGTGATGAAACTGGGTGGCGAGGTCGAAATGGACCACAACGGCGGGATCACCGAAGAAGACGAGGCCGAAGGGTTTATTTTGTCGTGCTGCAGCGTGCCGAAGGGCGACGTGCGTATCGAGTATTAAAGTATGGGGGGGAGTGTCCTGCACGATGGACACTCATTGAATATCCCCCCGAAGTATTGTCTCTTACTCTATTAGCAGCATTGCTTACTCATTTTGCGAGGAGGTTGGCGTTAACCAGGATTTGCCTAAGGTTGGAGTCAACTTCAATCGGTTCTATTTGTGCGCCAACGTATACTACTGTGTTTGCGCCATTTATGGGGTATCTGAACTCGTTGTGCAGGACTTTATAGTATTTATCTTCCTTCATAATATCTTCCTTCATAATAATGTCACCGCTATTGAGCGATAGCATGGCTGTACGAGTTTCAGGCTCGTTTTCCGGTGCTTTCCAAAGCTCACCTGTCTCGGGAGGAACTGGCCCTCCAACAGCTATCGTACTCAGGAAAATTTTCCCTTCGCTTACTCTCCACATCTTGAATCTGACAGATGTTTTCGGGTTGAGGTGGTCTTCAATTGTGTCGCCTGGTTTAATACCGAGATTTTCCTCGTTGGTAGGAACATCTCCTGTAAGCGTATTATTTTCTAAAAACAGCTTGTCTGAAATTTGCATTTTTTATTCCCTTTATAAATATGTAAGTACTCAGGTGCACCATTGAAAATGTCCGCTGAGTGAAAATGAAGTTAATAGGTATTAAATAGAGTGTCTAGCTGTCAGATTTTACAGCTAGACAAATTTGTGGATGTGTGTTTTTGGATTTAAAGCGGGAAGTCGTTAACATTTCCATGATTGAAAATATTGAAACGAAGCAGCGCACAGCGCTCGATCGGTTTTTGTGTGATCGTTGGCTGCACAGCAATACCGCGCGGGTGTTGATCTGGTGCATCAGGTCGAAGCGCTTGAGTTCGATGTGTTGATCGTTCCCACGCTCCGCGTGGGAATGCAGCCCGTGACGCTCCGCGTCGCATTGATGTCCGGTTATGCACCGTGGTGTTGCAGGAACGCGGAGCGTCCCGAGAGTCGTTCCCACGCGGAGCGTGGGAACGATCACTGCGGTCATCGTCTCAGTACCACCGTTGAATCTCAATCAAGCCCTCTTTGCCTGTGTAATCTCGGGCGCTTGAATACCTCCCGTGCTCCGGCAAGTCTACGTACCCGCGCTTCACCGGGTTGTTGTGGATGTAGTCCAGCTTTTGGTGCATCACCGTTTCGCTGTACACCATTTCTGCGTGTGAACCCTCCTGCCAAAGTTGATATACCCGATCCTTCTTATGAGCGCGTTTACAAAAACGCAGGCGTTGCAGCGCACGTTCAGCGCCTTTGCTCTGCAGGTCGTCGATTATTTGCCGGGCGGTAAAGGATTTGAATTGACTGAGACATTTGTTCAAGTCTGGAGCTTCGGCAACAAAGTGCAGATGGTTCTCCAGAACGACATAGCCATACAGTTTTAGATCGTGATGAGTTTGCTGATAGCGCCAGCAATCAAGCAGGTGATCGACGATGTAAGGGCGGATGAACAGCGGCAGCCATTCCATGATCGTGCAGGTCAGGAAGTGCGGTTTGTCGGGTTCGGTGATGGTGTAACGGCTTCGGCCCATGGGTGCATCCTTTGCGCTGGAATGGCTAGGGTGGGCGCGATTTTGTGACGGTACTAGAGGACAGAGCTGCGCAATCAGTGGGAAATTGCGTCACTGCGACACTGATCGTTCCCACGCTCCGCGTGGGAATGCAGCCCGTGACGCTCTGCGTCACAACGCAGGTGAAGCAGGAACGCGGAGCGTCCCAAGAGGCATTCCCACGCGGAGCGTGGGAACGATCATTGCGGCAGACTGGCATGGAGATCAGCGGGACATGACTTCGCGAATGTCGGCGGCCAGTTCACGGACGCGTTCTTCTTCGGTGTCCCACGAGCACATGAAGCGTGCGCCGCCGTTGCCGATGAAGGTGTAGAAGCGCCAGCCCTTGGCGGTCAAGGCAGCAATTGCAGGTTCAGACAGTTGCAGGAACACGCCATTGGCCTGTACCGGGAACATCAGTTCCACGCCAGGTATGTCGCTCACCAGTTCGGCCAGCAACTGCGCGCAGTGGTTGGCGTGGCGGGCGTATTTGAGCCAGGCGTCGTTTTCCAGGATCCCGACCCACGGTGCCGACAAAAAGCGCATTTTCGACGCCAGTTGCCCGGCCTGTTTGCAGCGGTAGTCGAAGTCTTCAGCCAGTTTTTCGTTGAAGAACAGAATCGCCTCACCGACCGCCATGCCGTTTTTGGTGCCGCCAAAGCACAGCACGTCAACGCCGGCCTTCCAGGTCAGGTCTGCCGGAGAGCAGCCAAGGAACGCGCAGGCGTTGGAGAAACGCGCACCGTCCATGTGCAGGTTCAGGCCCAGTTCCTTGCAGGTGGCGCTGATGGCGCGGATTTCTTCCGGGGTGTAGACGCTGCCGACTTCGGTGGCTTGGGTCAGGGTCACGACGCGCGGTTTCGGGTAGTGGATGTCCTGGCGCTTGAGGGCCACTTCGCGGATCGATTCCGGGGTCAGCTTGCCGTTTTCGGTGCGGGCGATGAGCAGCTTGGAACCGTTGGAGAAGAATTCCGGTGCGCCGCATTCGTCGGTTTCAACGTGGGCGGTTTCCGAGCAGATCACGCTGTGGTAACTCTGGCACAGCGACGACAGGGCCAACGAGTTGGCGGCGGTGCCGTTGAAGGCGAAGAATACTTCGCAGTCGGTTTCGAACAGTTTGCGGAAATCGTCGGACGCGCGAGCGGTCCATTCATCGTCGCCGTAAGCACGCTGGTGGCCGTGGTTGGCCTGTTCCATGGCCGCCCAGGCTTCAGGGCAGATACCGGAATAGTTGTCGCTGGCGAATTGTTGGCTCTTATCGGTCATGGCCCTGCTTTCCGTGGTCGAGGCGCTTATGGTGAAGCGTCTCGTGGTCAATGATGGTGCGCACTTTACCGAAGATCATCCGGGGAGCACACGCGATGCGTCTGACAGAAAAATACAAAGACGACGGGCAATTATGCACATGACTCAACGGGATGGGGCACTGGATCTGCTCAAGTGGCTGGCGCTGCTGAGCATGGTGATCGATCACCTGCGATATGTCGGTTACTCCGTCGATTTGCTGTATGTCCCGGGACGGCTGGCGTTTCCGTGGTTTTGTCTGGCGATGGCCGTGAACCTGTCGCGAACCGACGTGGCGACGAC